>JBBIVL010000008.1:0-28892 GCA_037439765.1 Candidatus Bipolaricaulota bacterium | reverse complement strand
GAGAAACAAGAAGGAGGAAAAATCCTTTCATGTCTTAGCTCCCCACGAACACGTACACCACGCGATCCTTAGGGCCGTCGAACTCGTAGAAGTAGATGCGCTGGTCTTCCCCCAACACCATCTTCCCATCCACCACCACTCCCACCTCGGTGGGGGCCACAAGGGCCGCCTTCGTGTACTCGGGGGCGATGCGATCAGGGTTGACCGCGTCCAACATCTCATCGAGCTTGGGAGCCTCTTTCTCGGCGAGGGTGCGATGAATGCTCACCGCCGCGGCGTCGTGAGGAACGTAGACGATGACAAAACCCTCGCGCACCCCTGCCCGCACAATGGCTTGCTGAACCTCCTCGGTGATGTCCACCGCCTCCTCCCGACGCTTGCTCCGTACCGAGATCTTGACGATCATCCCCCCTCCTTCGAGGGGGAATCTTAGCCCGTGCCCGAAACGCCCACCAACTTGCACCGGTCCCGGATGCGGCTAAAATTGGCCTTGGAAGTAGCTCAGTCGCAAGCCAGGGCATTCCGAAGAAGGCCCATCTGAGCTTTTTCCGGTGAAAAGCCATGAAAGTGCGCGTTGCTGTGTTTGTGGACGTGCAAAACGTTCAAGAGACGTTTGAGCGTCAAGGGTTTGAGGTGCGCTACGACGCCCTCAAGGACTATATTCTTACACAGTTTGGCTTGGATGAGCGCGAGGTGAAATTCCTCGCGTTCATCCCCTACCGGCGCGATGATGAGCGGCGCATCCGTCTGGTGGATGCCCTTTCCTTTATGGGATTTCGGGTCATTACCAAACCGGTGCGGGAGCATCCCGATGGCGGGCTCAAGGCCAACATGGACACGGAGATGGTGCTGGAGGCCATGGAGCTCAGCTCCCTGGTGGAGGAGTTCATCCTCGTCACGGGCGACTCGGACTTCGTGCCTCTCGTGGACTACCTCAGCCGCCACGGGAAACGGGTGAGCGTGCTTGGCCCGGGGCGGGGTTCCACCTCGGTGGAGCTCATCCGCGCCTCCGACCATTTCCAAAATATCGACGAAGTGCCGGGGATGTTGGTCCCGCGCCACATGCCGGAGGGTGCCGGCGCCCTCGGACGCTAGCTCAGGGCCACATCCAGGGCGAGCATCACCACTGCGCCCACGAGGAACCCCAGGGTAGCCAGGCGCTCCCGTCCCTGGCGGTGGGTCTCGGGGATGATCTCATCGGAGATCACGTAGAGCATGGCCCCGGCGGCGAAACCCATGGCGTAGGGAAGAAGGGGCCGGGCCAGTCCCACGGCCACGGCCCCTAGTATAGCTAAGGGTATTTCCACTAAACCCGCGCGAATTCCCACCACTCCGGCATAAAAGGTGCTGCCCATTCCGGCACTGAGGGCACTCGCCGCCACAGCCAGCCCCTCCGGAATATTCTGGAGCCCAATGGCCAGGGTGAGCTGAAGACCGCGGGCGAGATCCCCTGAGCCCAACCCTACCCCCACCGCCAAGCCCTCCGGCATGTTGTGCAAGGTTATGGCCAGGATGAAAAGCCAAACGGCGCGGATTCTTTCCCCGTGTATCCCTTCCCGCCCCCGTTCCAGGTGCAGATGGGGAACGACTCGGTCCACCACGGTGAGGAAGATGACACCCAGGGCGATCCCTGTTACCACCGGGCCAAGGCCTCCGGCCTCAATCCCGGGAAGGATGAGGCTGGTGAAGCTTGCGCTGAGCATGACCCCTGCGGCGAACCCGAGCATGGTGTTCACCACCCGCGCCGGCGGCCGCGGCCAAATGAAGACCAAAAGGGCCCCCACCGTATTGAGGGCAGTGATGGCCAATCCTCCCAAGAGCCCTAGAATCCAAGGCGAAAGGTTTTCCGCCCAGCCAAGCACGTGCACCCCTTTCCCAGAGCCCCAGTTTAGCCCTGACCCCCTTCCCCGCCTATAATGGAACAATGGGGTCCAAAGTTCTTGTGCTTTTTCTAGCGCTGCTGGCCTTTTTCGGGGTAGCCCAAGAGGTCTGGCTCCTCAATGTGGAAGGAGAGATCGGACGGGGCACTGTCTCTTACTTGCAAAAGGGCCTGGCCGAGGCGGAGAAGGCCGGAGCGGCGGCAGTCATTCTGGAATTTGCCACGCCTGGTGGGTACCTGGATGCGGCCCAGGCTTGCCGTGACCTTATCATGGACGCAAAAATTCGCACCCTGGCCTACGTGAACCGCGAAGCCTATTCCGCAGGGGCCCTTCTCGCTCTTGCCTGCGAGAAGATCTATTTTGCGCCAGGCGGGGTGCTGGGCGCGGCCACCCCCGTTTATTTTGATCCCGAGGGCCGCATGGAGGAGGCGCCGGAAAAGATTATTTCTGCGGTGCGATCCCTCTTCCGTGCCACCGCCGAGGCCCGCGGCCGAAACCCTATAGTGGCCGAAGCCATGGTGGACAAAGATGTGGAAATCCCCGGGCTTGTGGAACGGGGAAAACTTCTGACCCTCACTACCGCTACCGCAGCGGAATGGGGTTATTCCGAAGGGGAAGCAACGACCTTGGCCGAGGTTTTGGAAAAAAACGGGCTTTCCGGCGCGGTGGGGCGGGCGTTCTCCTACCGCTGGACGGATTGGTTCGTGGACGCCCTCACCAACCCCTGGGTCGCTGCCCTCCTCATCGCCGTGGGCGCCCTTGGGCTCTTGGTGGAAATGTTCACCCCAGGATTCGGGGTTCCTGGAACCTTGGGCTTGGCCTCCCTGGCCCTGTTCTTCTGGGCTCATTATCTTGCAGGCCTGGCGGGTTGGGAGTCCTTGGTGTTCTTCATCGCCGGGATCATCGCCATCCTCTTTGAGGTCTTCGTTTTCACCGCCACGGACTTCGGGATCGCCGGCATCATTGGGCTTGTCCTCATCGGCCTTGGTTTTTACACGGCGATGACCGCACCTTTGACCCACCCGGATCAGGCTCTACGAGCCTTGGGCGCTGTATCGCTGGCATTGATGGCAAGCCTCGTAGCTTTTGCTGCCTTCCTCACCTGGGTCCCCAAATCCCGGCTGCGCCTGGGCGGGGTGATCCTGAAATCGGCCATCGAGGAGCGGGCCGTGGGGAAACTCGCGCCCCAGCCCAGCCCCTACCTGGGTAAGCGGGGAAAAACCCTAACCGACCTGCATCCCGTGGGGAGGGCAGAGTTCGAGGGAGAGCAGTTGGACGTGGTGGCGGAGGAGGGGTTCATTCCCAAGGGGAGCGCGGTGGAAATCGTGCGGGACGAGGGATACCGAAAAGTGGTACGGCGGGTGAAGGAGGGTTGAGATGTGGATCCTGTGGATTGCTGTGGGCGTTTTGGCTTTCGTGGCCCTGAACATTTTCTTCTATTTTGTTCCGGTGGGGCTATGGATTTCCGCCCTGGCTGCCGGGGTTCCCGTGGGGCCGCTCACCTTCATCGGGATGCGCCTGAGAAAGGTGAATCCTCACCGGGTGATCAACCCCATGATCGCCGCGTGGAAGGCGGGGATAAAACTTTCTGTCTCAGAACTCGAGGCCCACTATCTTGCAGGCGGAAACGTGGAGCGGGTGGTGCGGGCCCTCATCTCCGCGGACAAGGCCGGGATCCCCCTCACGTTCAAGCGGGCCGCGGCCATCGATCTTGCCGGCCGGGATGTGTACGACGCCGTGGCCATGTCCGTGAATCCAAGAGTCATCCAGACCCCGAAGGTCTCGGCCGTAGCCAAGGACGGGATCGAACTCATGGCCGTGGCCCGGGTGACCGTGCGGGCCAACATTGACCGCCTCGTGGGCGGCGCCACGGAGGAGACGGTCATCGCCCGGGTGGGCGAGGGGATCGTCTCCGCCATCGGCTCGGCCAACTCCTACAAGGAAGTGCTGGAGAACCCGGATTCCATCTCCAAGCTCGTCCTCTCCAAGGGGCTCGATGCCGGAACAGCTTTCGAGATTCTTTCCATTGACATTGCCGACATCGACGTGGGTCGGAACATCGGCGCGGAGCTCCAGACCGCCCAGGCCGAGGCGGATCTGAAGGTGGCGCGGGCTCAAGCGGAGGTGCGGCGGGCCCAGGCCGTGGCCCGCGAGCAAGAAATGCGGGCTCTCACCCAGGAGCGCCGCGCCGCCGTGGTGGAGGCCGAGGCGGAAATCCCGCGGGCCATCGCCGAGGCCTTCCGCAAAGGCCAACTGGGGATCATGGATTACTACCGCCTGCGCAACATTCAGGCCGACACGCAAATGCGGGAGCGTCTGGCTCGCGAGGAAGGCCGGCCTCCTGAAGAGCAGGGGGAGCAAGGTCCAGGAGCCCTAGCATGACCTTTCAGACGCAAATTCGGGAAATTCTCAAGAAGAGCCCGGCGCTGGCTATCGTGCTTGCGGAGATCCTCTCCCCGCCGCCCAGCATTTCCACCCTACCCAGGCCGTGGGAGAGCTGACGGACCGGGTTTTCCGGGAGGTCCCGGGCGGGGTGGAGCTGCGGGTTTGGGTGCATCCCGGCGCAGCTCGCTCAGAGCTCGCCGGATTTCATGGGGAAGCGCTGAAGATCAGAATCGCCGCGCAAGCCCGCGAAGGCCAGGCCAACAGGGCCTTGCTGGAATTCCTCGCCTGCACCCTCAACCTCCCAAAATCCCGGATTTCCATCCTCCGGGGCGCGAAAACCCGGGAGAAAATTGTGTTCCTCCAGGGCCTGACCGTGGAGGAGGTGAGGAAGAAGCTCACCTAGAACCGACTGCTCCAGAAATACCCGTTCATCGGGCCGAACCGGGAGAACGGCCACACCCGGAAGAAGGGGCAGCCGATGAACTCCTCCACGGGCACGAAGCCCCAGTAGCGGGAGTCATAGGAATTGAGAGTGTTGTCGCCCAACACAAAGTAGTGGCCCGCGGGAACGGGGGTGGGGTCCACCCCGTAGCGAAGGCCCGCACCCGTGCGGGCATAGGTCATGTCCGCAAAAACCGGGGAGGGCGTGCCATCAACAAGAATTTTTCCGCCTGGCCCGATTTGCACGGTTTGCCCACCCACGGCCACCAGGCGCTTCACGTAGCGAGCCCGCCGGGCCTTGTAGTCGATGCCCAGATCCTTCAGGTTTTTCGCGCCCCCAGGAACTTTGATCCAGGCGCTCACCACCTGGGCCTCGCGGGCCGTGATCTGGCGCAGCACGGTGAATTCCAGGGAGTTCCCTTGGGCGGCGACGATGCGGCGGGAGAGGGTGAGGAGGGAGGGGACGGGCTCCCCGCCCACGCCGATATCCCAGCGTCCGGGGGCAACAATGTAATCACCCCCCTGAAGGCCGGCCTCCGCCGCGGGGCTTCCTGGCCGCACCCCAGAGATGCGCAGCTCCTCCAGAAACCAAAACACCACGATGCTTCCGGGAGTGGGCGAGCGAAAGTGGTAGGAGAGGATGTCCACAAAAAAGGAATCCCCGGGAATGATGGCGGGGATCATAGAACCGGTGGGCACGGTCATGCGGACGGTGACGAAGGTGATGATGAGCCAAAAAAGAACCCCCACCTCGACGATGGCCTCGATCCAGCCGATGATGCGCTCGGTCTTGGGGGAGAGTTGATAGCGGCGGCGAAGAAGACGCACAGCCCACGGCGGCTTCTTCTGCCGGCGCCGACGGCGCTCCCAGTACCAGCGCCAAACCCGTACCGGCCAGGCCGGCCGCTTCCCTTGGGAGCGCACCCTGCTTGGGCTCATTGGATCTTATGGATGCGGGTGACCCGACGAAGCCAGTAAGGCCGACTCTGCCGCACCGCGTTCCGCTTCACCACCTCAATCCGCGCAATCTTTGGGGAATGAAGAGGGATGGTGCGCTCCACGCCCACCCCCGCGGCCACCCACCGCACGGTCACCGTTTGGTTTGCACCCGACCCGGAGATTTTCAGTACCACACCCTCCACAGGCTGAAGCCGCTCGCGGGCGCCCTCCGTGTGGCGTTCGTACAGGCGAATGATGTCGCCCGGCCGAAATTCCGGGATCTCGTCGCGGATGAATTTGGCCTCCACAGCTCGGATGAGGTCGTCCATGCCCGTCATGGTTCCTCTCCTTTCAAGCGATCAAGGATAATGGCCACTGCGGCCCGTACAGAAAGGTGATTGTACCCGCCCGCGCGCACCGGGGGGAGCAGGGCATCGCACGCAGCCAGAAGCTCATCGGTCATGCCGTGCCCGGTGCCGAAGAGAACCAGCGTCGGCCGCGTCTTGATGAGCTCCCGCGCCTCCTCCCAGGAAATCTTCCGGTAGGGAAGGAGATGGGCCCGGGCAGTGGTGCCCAGCACCACCGGCTCCTCGCCCTCCTCCCGGGTGACCTCGTGAAAGACCTCCTCCAAATCCTCCCGGATGGCCACAAGCTCCAGGGCTTCCCGGCGGCTGGGAAGTTCCTCCTCGCTCACCCAAAAATCCCGCAGCCGCGCGGCGATCCGGCGCTGGCTTTCCACGGGGTGCACGATGTAGAAGCGCTTGACGTTGTAGGTACGGGCGGTACGGGCGATGTCGGGAACATCCAGGGAGGTGAGGGCGGTGACCACCACCTGCCCCTCCCGGTTGCGCATGGGAAAGTGAAGAAGGGCGATGTACAGTGCGCTCATGGGGCAAGAAGCCTAAAGGAGAAAAACGCGCCAAGCAAGGGGCAAGAATTGGCGGGGTGAGCCGCCTGGAGTAGACTGGTCGGGATGGCCCGCGGATCGTTGTGGGCGCTGAGCGTGGCAATCCTGGGCGTGGATCAGGGCACCAAGGCTTGGGTCGTGCGAGCCCTCGCGCCGGGGGAAACCTGGCCCCTGTGGGGTGAATGGTTCCGGCTCACCCGGGTCCACAACCCGGGAGCCGCGTTCGGCCTTTTTCCCCAGGGGACCACTGCCTTCCTGGCCACCTCCGCCGCTGTAGCCCTTGGCTTGGGCCTTTACCTTCTCCTCCTTCGCCCCACCGGTCTTAGGGCCGTGGGGAGCGCGCTCATTTGGGGCGGCGCTGTGGGAAACCTGCTCGATCGGGCAAGATTGGGCTACGTGGTGGATCTATTTTCGGTGGGCCGTTTCCCAGTGTTCAATGTGGCCGATGCGGCCCTGGTCTTAGGCGTGGCCCTGTTGGCACTGGGACTCCTGCGAGGTCCCCGATGAAGCCGTTGTTCATCGTGCTGGAGGGTCCGGATGCCTCGGGAAAATCCACGCAGCTCGGGCTTCTTTCCCAAGCCCTCTCCGCCCGGGGGATTCCCGTCCTGACCACCCGGGAACCGGGGGGGACCCCGGTGGGCCAAAAACTCCGGGAAATCCTCCTGGACACAAAAAGCCGCATGCGTGCCCTCACCGAGCTCCTCCTCATGTTGGCGGATCGCCACGAACACGTGGAGGAGGTAATCAAGCCTGCCTTGGGCCGGGGCCAGTGGGTCCTGTGCTCCCGCTATACCCTGTCCTCCTTAGCCTATCAGGGCCGCGGCCGAGGTCTCCCCTTGAAGCTCATCCACGACCTCAACCACTTGGCCACGGGCGGTCTAGAACCGGATTACGTGTTTCTCCTGGACCTTCCGCCCCAAGTGGCCTTGGCCCGGACCCCGTTGCGTGACCGGTTTGAAGAGGAGGGATTGAGCTTTTTCACTCAGGTCCGGTTGGCCTACCTGGAGTTCATCCGTTCCGTTCCGCGGGGATACGTGATCGACGGGACGTTGCCGCCCGCGCAGGTCGCCGCCGAAATCCTCGCTCGGCTTCCCCTCCCTGGATATGATTCGAGGAACAAGGAGGGCCCATGAATGTCACGCTTCGTCGGGAAGATCTGGAGTTCGGGGTGCGCACCGTGAGCCATGCCTTGGGTGGCCGCACGGCCATGCCCATCCTCAGCGGCATCAAACTTATCCCCTTCGGCCAGGAAATGGAGTTCGCCGCCACGGACCTGGAACGGGCCATCCGCTGTCGGGTTCCCGCTCAGGTAGAAACGCGGGGCAGTGCGGTCCTGCCCGGACAGCTTTTGGCTCAACTGGTGGGGAGACTTCCCGCGGTGGCGGAAGTGCAATTGCAAGTCCTGGATGCTCAAGTGCGGCTCCGCTCCGGCCCGGCCACGTTCGAGCTCCCCCTCCTTTCCGCCGAGGATTACCCCGCGTTGCCGGAACCGGTGAGCGACCCCGTGGGCCAGATCCCCTCGGCCCAGCTCCTCCAAGCCATCGCCCAGACAGCCTTTGCCGCCCTCAAGGCCTCGGAAACCACGCGGCTGGCCCTCACCGGCGTGGACATCGTCCTCAAAGACGGGGGGGCCAAATTCGCCGCCACCAACGGCTACCGCTTGGCTATAAAACGCGTGCCCATCTTGGGGCTTCCCGAGCGGTACGAGGGCTCGCTCCTCGTGGACGCAGGAATTATGACCGATGTGCACCGCGTGCTCTCCGGCCTCTCCGTGGAGAACGCTGTAGTGTATGTGGAAACCGGGCAGGTCCACTTTCAAGCCGGCCCGGTAACCTTTTCCTGCCGCCTCATTCAGGAGCAGTTCCCGGACTTTGAGCGTGTCATTCCCAAGGACAACCAGATCGGCCTTTTCCTCCCCCGGGAAGATTTTTTGGAGACCCTGCGGCGCACGGAGCTTTTTGCTGCCGAGGAGTCAGGCGCGGTAACCCTCAGGGCCGCGGCGCAGAGCACGGCCTTGGAAGTCTCCGCAGCCTCCCGCGAGCGCGGAAAAAGCCAGGAAGTGGTGGAGCTCGTGCGGGCGCCGGCCCGGGGAATTGAGATCGCCTTCAAGGCCGAATACCTCATTGATGCCCTGCGCCGCATGGAGTCGGATCAGGTGGCGTTGTGGCTCTCCGCGCCGGAGCGGGCCGGGCTCCTGGAGCCAGCGGGGGACATCTCCCCCGCCGACGAGGGCTTCCTCTACGTGTGCATGCCCGTGCGGCTCCTCTAGCCCCGGGGAACGAGAAGCTCCGCATAGCTCATCCCGCCCAAACGCCACAGGGCCTCCCGCCAGGATTCGATCTCCTCTGGAGTGCAAGGCTCATCCACGTCGAACCGTTCCTTCCTTTGGAACTCCCGAAGGTTCTGAAGAAGCCGGGAAAGGCGGCGCTGGAAATCCGCGTGAAACTTCGCTCGTACCTGGCTTGGGACCTTTGGCCAGACGGAAAGAAAATGAGGAAGACAAAGGCCATCCGTGCTTTCGTAGGCCGCCCAAAACTCCGGATCGGCCAAAATTTTTCCGAAAAAACCAGCTTTCCCGGTCTTCCGTCTCCCGGACCACCCGGCACAGGGAGCATTCTGCCTGTTCTTTTCGTATTTTTTCGCGCTGGTCTGAAAGTTTAGCGAGGAGCGTGGCGACCACCGTTTCGTAGAGCCGGGCCACGCTTGTGGGTGTCACAAGCTCCCTTTCCTCCACCACTTTGGCCATGAGAGGCGCATGTTCCCGGCAAAGCCCAAGGGAATCAGCAAACGACCGGTGAATCTCCGGGTCGCCGGTGAGCTCGTAAAGAACGGTCCAGATCCAGCGCTCCTCCGCTTCCCGCACCCTTCGGCAGAGGGGGCAACCCCGCTCCCGCATGGCCCGAGCCAGATGTGCCGCAGCTAAACCAAGCGTTGGTTCTTCATCCCGTTCGTGTCTCATCCTTTTCCTCGAGAGGGGGAGAACAGGGTTATAAACCGGGCTTCATCGCCTGACTCCCAAGAAGCGAAGGCCAGTGAAATCGCCGCTAGTTTCGGGCAACGGTTCCTCAGCTGGTTTGGCCAAGGAGTACGCGGGCCTGGTCCAGGGCAGTAGTCACGGCCTGCGGCAGCGCCTCGGGTTTAGGCCCGCCGCCCTGGGCGAAGTTTGCTCGTCCCCCGCCGCTTCCACCCAGAACTTTCGCCCCGGATTTCACCAGTTCTCCTGCGGAAACCCCGTCCACGCCGGAAACCTTGGCCACAAGAAAACCTCGGCCGGAATGGGCTGTGCCCAGGACCACCACGCTCCTTCCCAAAAGTTCTGCGAGGCGGTCAGCCAAGGTTTTTACCGCCTCCGGATCGCTCTCCACAACTGCCCCAAGGAGTTTCACGCCGGCCACGTCCTCGGCCTTCGCCGCAAGCTCCTTTGCCCGAAGGAGCGCAAGCTCCTCCCGCAAATGCTCGTTTTCTCGCCGAAGCTCGGAAAGCTCACCCAGGATCTTCTCGGCCTTGGGAAGGATCTCCCCTTCCGGGGCCTCAAGGAGCGCGGAGAGCCTCCGTCGTTCAGCACGGAACTCAGCAAGATATTTGCTGGCCCGCTCACCGACCAGAGCTCGAATTCTTCGGGTTCCGGCAGCCACACTTTCCTCGGAGAGAATGACTATGGGGCCGATTTCACCGGTGCGGGAAACGTGGGTCCCTCCGCAAAGCTCCATGGAGACCCCGGGAACTTGCACCACCCGCACCTTTTCCTTTCCCCGGTACTCCTCCTCGAAGTGGGCGATGGCTCCTTTTCTTTTCGCCTCCTCAAGGGGTAGCTCTTCCACCACGAGGGCGAGATCCCGAAGGACCGCGGCGAAGGCCTCCTTCTCCACCCGTTCCAGCTCCTCGGAAGTGAGGGCGGAGAAATGGGTGAAGTCGAACCGCAGTTCCTCCGGGCCCACCCAGGAGCCAGCCTGGATCACGTGTTCGCCCAAAATTTTTCGGAGCGCGGCATGAAGAAGATGCGTAGCCGTATGGGCCCGCTGAATCGCCCTCCTTCTTTGCTCGTCCACGGAGAGGCGGCAGCGGTCGCCTGCACGGAACTCCCCGGCCGTCACGCGCACCTTGTGGAGCGTCCCCTGCGGGCTCTTTTGGACGTCCAAAACCTCGGCCCGGCCCGGTCGGGAAAGGTTTTCGATCCAACCGGTATCAGCGATCTGTCCTCCGGCCTCTGCATAAAACGGAGTTTCGGAAAAGACAAGCTGCCCTTCCCCGTCGGGAGCGAGGAAGGAGAAGGTTTTTCCATCGGTGCTCAAAATCGTCTCGAGCGCGGCTTCAGCCGCCAAAGTGGTGTAACCCACGAATTTAGTGCCGCGCGCGACCACGGCTTCCTCGCCCGTGACGCCCACTGTGTCGTAGGCCACAGCTTTCTTGGAGCGTGCCCGCTGGGCCTCCAACTCCCGCTCAAAGCCCTCCCAGTCCAAGACAAGACCTTGTTTTGAAGCAAACGCAATGATTAACTCTTTCGGAATCCCGTAAGTGTCGTACCACTTGAAGATGATCTCGCCGGATAGTCTATCCAGGTCGGAGGGAAGCTTGCTCGCAAGCCACCGCAATGTTTCCCAGCGCCGATTGTACGTGTTGGCTTCCGACATGATTACCCGTGCTATCAGCTCTTTGCGCTCGCGGATCTCGGGATACACGTCACCCATCATTTCAACAACCGGATCCACAAGACGGACTACCTTATCCGGGGAGATGTGAATTGCACTGGCATAGGTAAAGAGACGAATAAATACCTTTCGCAAAACCGAACCACGGCTATCCTCGCTATCGGGCAGCACACCATCGGCGATGAGGAAGGTTACACCGCGGATATGGTCAGCCACAACGTTTTGGTGAAAGGGAAATTGGTCCGGATGGTGTCTTATCAGTGACATATTCTGGATGGTCTCGACTATTGGCTTGAAAAGGTCGGTCTCGAAGTTGGAGCGCACGCCCTGGAGGACCGCGGTCATACGCTCCAGGCCCATGCCGGTATCGATGTTTTTCCGCGCAAGCTCCCGCAAGGTTCCATCGGGCTGGGCGTCGTACTGCATGAACACCAAATTCCAGATTTCCGAGAACCGCCCGCAGTCGCAGGAGGGCTTGCAGTCCGGGCCACAGGGCGAATCGCCCCAGTCCCAATAGATCTCGGTGTCCGGGCCACAGGGCCCGGAATCGCCCACCGGCCCCCACCAGTTGTGTTCTTTCGAGAGCCGCACGATCCGCTCCGCCGGAATCCCCACGACATCCCGCCAGATGGCATAAGCTTCCTCATCTTCCTCGTACACCGACACCCACAGCCGCTCTGGCGGAAGGCCGAGTTCCTCCGTGAGAAAGCGCCAGGCGAGGGTGATGGCGCCCTCCTTGAAGTAGTCGCCGAACGAAAAATTCCCGAGCATCTCGAAGAACGTGTGGTGGTAGGGGGTGAGACCCACCCGCTCAAGGTCCGTGGTGCGGAAGCATTTCTGGCAGGTGGTGACCCGGGGATAGCGGGGCGGAAGTTTTCCCCAGAAGATGTCCTTGAACTGGACCATCCCCGCCGAGGTGAACAGCAGGGTGGGGTCCTGAGGAACGAGACTCGAGGAGGGCAGGATCACATGCCCGTTCTCGCGGAAGTACTCGAGGAAAGCCCGGCGAAGTTCCGCGCTTTTCATGACCCGGAATTCTAGTGGGTCTTGGGCTTGGGCTCGACCCGCCAAAGTTTTCCCGAAAGGAGCCAGCTCCCGAAACCGAGGATGAGGAGGACGCTCGCTACCTGGGCTGCCCGGAACGGACCCAATTCGAGAGCATCCCCCCGCACGAACTCGCAGGGAAACCGGACAAGTCCGTAGAGGACGAAGTAAAGGGCCGCGAGGAATCCCGGCTTGGCCGGCCTCCGGGAAAGCCGCCAAAGGGCTGAAAAGATAAGAAAATTTCCGAAGGCCTCGTAAAGCATGGCTGGATGGAGAGGCTGGCCGGGGTACGCCATCCCCGCCGGCGAATCCAAGGGAAACACGATCCCCCACGGCAAGCTCGTGGGCGTTCCAAACGCGTCCCCATTGAGAAAATTCCCGATCCTTCCCAGGGTCTGGCCCAGAGCCAGGGCCGGCACCACCGCATCCGCCAGGGACCAAAACGGGACATTCTTCCAGCGGGCGGAGATGAGGAGGCCCAAGACCCCGCCGAGGAGGCCGCCATGGATCGCCAAGCCTCCATGCCATATCGCCGGGATCTCCCAGGGATCACCCCGGTAAACGTTCCAGTTGAAGGCCACGTAGTAAAGGCGGGCAAGAACGATGGCCAACGGGATCGTTACAAGAAAGGCATCCAGGATGTCCTCACTCTTCAAGGGAAGTTTTTTGCGGTGAACCATGGCCCGGACCACGAAATACCCGAGAACGAAGGAGATCGCGTACATTAAGCCGTAGTAGCGGATCGCAAAGGGGCCAATGCGCACAAAGATCGGGTGCATCGCCGCCCATTATAATGGACGGTCTTGCGCGGGGTTGTGCGGGCGGGCTTGGCCTTAGCAGGAGCTGGGCTCCTGTGGGCATCTTTCTTTCCGGGATTGGGTTCTCTTGTCTGGATTTCCCTGGTGCCCTTCTTCCTGGCCCTGGACGGTGCGGGTACAAAACGCGGGGCTCTCCTTGGTTTTCTCTTTGGCCTCGCCTTCTTTTCCTTGGAGTTTTCAGCCCTCGCGAGCCTCCGGCCTTTCATCGGCCCCATGGCCTACGCCGTGATCTTCATTTTGGCCTTGTACGGAGGGGTTTTCTTGGCGGTCTTTGGGGCCTTGGGAGGGTGGCGGAGCTCCCCGCTTTTCTGGGCCGGGCTTTGGACCCTTTTGGAGGCGGCGCGGGGCGCCGGTCCCTTGGGGTTCACGTTCGGTTCCGTACCCGCAGCCTTGGCGGGAAGCCCGTTCGTGGCGGCGGGAGGCGTTGGCGGGCCATGGCTGCTCTCGCTGGGCGTGGCTCTCACCGCTGCCTTCCTCGCTAAATCCTTCCGCCGGCCGAAATTTCTCCCTTTAGCCCTCTTGGGCCCGCTCCTCCTTTGGGGAATCGGCCACGTCCTTCCCGGCCCGCAGCCTCTTGGAACCGTGCGCTTGGCCCTGGTTCAGGCGGACATCTCCCAGGCAGACCGTCTGAACCGCGGAAAACTCCCGGAAATCCTTGCCCGCTACGAGCGGCTCCTAGCCCAGATTCCAAGCGATGTTGACCTCGTTGTGATCCCGGAAAATGCCACGCCTGCCTTTCTGCGCATTGAGCGGGAATACCTGAAACCTTTTGCCCAGGCCACCCAAGAAAAAGGCGTGCCCCTCATGGTGGGAACGGCGGACGTGGAGGAAGGGGAGATCCGCAACACCATGATTCTTCTCACTCCCGACGGCCGGGAAACCGTGGTCTACGCCAAGATGCACCTTGTGCCGTTCGGCGAATACGTCCCGGGCCGGAAACTTTGGGAGCGGCTGGGCCTGGCCACGGTGATTGACCAGTTCCTGCCCTACGACCAAGCTCCCGGCGAGCGCCTAGAACCCGTAGGGATCTATGGCGTGGTGATCTGCTTTGAGTCAGCGTTTTCTGGATCAACCCGGGTCCTAGCGAGAAAAGGGGCAGAAGTTTTGCTTGTTTCCACCAACGATGCCTGGTTTGGCCGGACGCGGATTCTCTGGGAGCACTATGCCATGTGCTCTTTGCGGGCCGTGGAGACCGGCCGGGTCGTGGTGCAGGTGGGGCAAACAGGGATCACCGGCGGCTGGGGGCCAAATGGGCGGGAGCTTGCGCGATTTTCTTTTGGAGAGGGCGTGTTCCTTCTTGAGGTTCCGCGGTTTTCCGGGCGAACACCTTATGTTTTGGTCGGCGATTTTCCTGCCCTTATTCTGGCCGGCGGGCTAGCTTTGTGGGGGATAGGGAAAGGGGCCCGCGGCCGCGGGCCCCGTCATCCCTAAGGAGGCCGGTAATTTGGCTAACTACGGCGCCTCGATTACTTCGACATCCAGGGTGGCCGTATCGGAATTCCCGAGGTCGTCCCAAACTTGCACGCTTGCGGTATAGGACCCGGTCTGGGCGTAGCCCCCCACATAGACATGGGTTACGTTCAGGGTGCTGGTTGGCGGCACCGTTACCGTGGCCACATAACCGTCCCCAGAACTAACTTCCCATTTCACCAATTTACGGGATGCGTCGCCGGCCTGAGCCTGGAAGGCAAACGTCACATCGGTATCCACGATGACCTCTACGGGCTCCGTATCCGATCCGTTGATGGTGAAGGCGGTGATCTCCGGAGGAGGACTGGTCACGGTGATAGTGACGGTGGCGCTGTAGGTCTTGGCGGGTGTGGAGTCATCGGTCACAGTCAGGGTGGCAGTGTACTCGCCCGGTTCCGTGTATTGGTGCTCGTAGATCCACCAGTCGTAGGAAGTGAAATCCACGTCCGAATCAAATTCCGGGGTGCCGTCGCTGTCCACGTCTAGGGCGATGTGCTTGATCCGCGTGCCGGGGGCCGCTTCCACTTGGGCCCAAAAACTCACCCAAAGGGGAGCAGGGCCGGAGGCAGGAAAAGCGCCAAGACTCACGCTCGCCGCGGGAGGCACGGTCACCGTGATGGTCACGGAGTCTGTGGCTGTGCGGCCTTGAGCGTCCTGGACGGTGAGGACGGCCTCATACGTCCCCGCCGTGGTGTAGGTGTGGGAAATGTTCACGGTGATGTCCGTGCCTGAATAAGGGGAAGAGCCATCATCGAAGTCCAGGGTGAATGCGGTGATGGGCCCAGTGGATCCAGCGGCGCTGAACGTCACGGAAAGGGGCGCGGGGCCAGAGGTGGGCGTAGCCGTAAGCTTTGCCTCCAGCGGCCGCAAAAGCCAAGCACACCCGCCCAGGAGGAACCCCATGCCAATAAGAATCGCCGGCAAATACCGCTTCACTTTTTGCATAACCGACCTCCTTAAATTGTGTTTTTCTAGGGTACAGGATACCCGCGCCCTGGGGAAATCCCAGGAACGGGGTATGCCTGGGGTGGGGGCAAGGTTCGCCCGCCCCCGGACAGATGTCCCGAGAGAACCGCCCTGGCCAAAGGGGTGTATATTGATCGCGGGGAAAGGAGCGACCGCCTTGCCCGCAGAGGAGCTGGAACTGATTCAACGCAGCCTGAATGGCGATCTCGAAGCCTGGGGAGAGATCGTGAGCCGCTACAAACAGGCGGTGTTCGCGGTGGCCTTGAGCATTTTGCGGAACTACGCGGATGCCGAGGACGCTGCGCAGGACGCGTTCATCCGGGCTTATGAGAACCTGAGCAAGTACGATCTTTCCCGAAGATTCTCGACCTGGATGTTTACGGTCGCTGCCAATGTGGCGAAAAACGCGCTGCGGAAAAGGAGAAGGCAGCGGGACCCGCCCCTGCCGGAGGTGGAGGAGGACCCCGCGGAGGAAGCGCACGGCGACCTGCGGCTGGCCGCAGTGCGCCAGGCCGTGGCCGAACTTCCTGAGGTCTACCGTGCTCCCGTGGTCCTCCGTTACTGGCATGGGCTTCCGCTCGAGGAGATCGGGCAGGTGCTAGGCCTCCCGGTGGGGACGGTGAAGACCCGGCTCCACAGGGCTAGGGCTTTGATCCGAACGAAGCTTTTGGAGCAAGGGGTGATCCACGATGCGGTGGGATGAGGTAGACGAACTTTTGCGAGCGGCGCTGAGCCAGGAGGTGGAGGAAGGCGCCAAGCGGCTTTTGGGCCTGGAGGAACGGGTGATCCAGGCCCTGGCCCAGCGGCCCGTCCGGCGCGGGCTGGGTTGCCGGATCCGCGAGTTCCTAAGTCGCCCTACACCGCGCTGGGCTTTGGCCGGGGCCCTCGCCGCTCTCCTTTTGGGCTTCGCCCTCGGCCGGCTCACCGTCCCCAGCTCCATCCCCCAATGGAGCCCGAACCTCTTCGTGGTCGCCGCCCCAGGCGCCCGCGCTGTGGCCGTGGTCGGCGATTTTTCGGCCTGGCAGCCCCTTCCCCTGTCTGATCCCGACGGGGATGGGATTTGGACCGCTTCCATTCCCCTTCCGCCTGGGCGCTACGAGTACGCCTTCCTCGTGGACGGGAAATGGGTGGGCCAGGACCCCCTGGCCGAGGAGTATTTGAGAACCTTCGGAGAATACGTATCCGTCCGGTACATCGGAGGCGACCGTGCGGGTTCTTCCTCTTAGCTTCCTGGTGCTGTGCCTTGGGACGGGCCTCGGGTTCGGGCAGGCCGTGCTGCCTTTTTCGGCCCAGCCCCCGAGCCCAGCGGAAGTTCTCCAGGCGCTGCAGGCCCTTGACTTTTCCCCGGAATTCGAGGCCACCCTGTCCGCCGCGTTCCTTTCTGGGTTCCGCACGGGCCGGGCCACCACCACCGTGACGCTCCTCCTCCTCCAAGACCTGAGCAAACTCCCCAAAGGAGAGGCCGAACAGTGCCTGGAAATCCTGCGCTACGCCCTTTCCCAAGGATTCATCGTGGATACCGGCCTCACCGGGTCCTCCATGATGAACGAGGCCCGGAAGCTTTTGGCCTTGGGAAGAAGCGGGGAGGAAATTGTTCGCGTCCTTAGTCTTCGGCTCGGCTTTCTTTTGGCCACCCGCAGCGTCCTCGTGCGCTCCGGGCTTATTCCCCCACCGATGCTTGAGCCTGAGGCTCCGGCCAAGCCGGAGGATCGCGTGGTACTGGAGCTGGCTTGGTCCGTGGGGGATTTCGTGCTTTGGGAGGGCGGAAGCCCTGGGGACCCCCGCTTTTTGGGGTATGTCCAGAGCCGGTTGAACCGGCTGAGCGCGTTGGGTGTATGTCCTATGGAGGCCGGAAAAGTTTCGGCTTTGTTGACCCCGGCAATGCTGGCGGAAATTGTGCAGCTAGCGTTCCAGCCGGAAAGGAGGTAAGGGTATGAAGCGCGCAGTTTTCGGAGTTTTGCTTGTGCTGGCTTTTGGGCTTTTGGCCCTGGGCCAGGAGGAAGCCGTGCCCTTGGGGATCGTGATCGAGCCACCCGCGGGAGAACTCACGGTGCGGATTTGGGTGGATAAGCCCGCCTATGCCATCGGCGAGACCGTCCGCATCCATTTTGAGCTGAACAAGCCTGCCTACGTGTACATCTGGGACATCATGCCCGATGGCCAGGTGCACCAGATCTTCCCCAACCTCTACGAGCCCCAGAATTTCTTCCAGGCCGGGACGCACACGATCCCCTCGCCCGGGAAAACCTACCAATTCAAAGTGACCCCACCCACGGGGACGGAGTGGCTGCAGATCATGGCCACCACCGTGCCTATCCCCTACTTTCAGGGATTTGGTCCTGATCAGCCGTTCCCCCTCCTGGGCCCGGATCCGCAGAGCTGGCAACAGCAGCTTGAAGCTCAGGTCCTCGGGATCGTGCCCGAGCCAAGCCAACGGGCCTTTGATTTCACGAGCTTCCAAATCGTGTATGGAGTTGCCCCGGGCTACGGAACGCTGCAGGTCCTTACGAATCCGTCGCTGGCCAAGCTTTACGTGGACGGGGTGTTCCGCGGCTATACCCCGCGTACCCTGACCGTCACCGCGGGCTCCCACACCGTGCTTGTGCGCAAAACCGGCTATCAGGACTACACCACCACCGTGTACCTGCTCCCGGGTGGGACCCGCACCCTCAACATCACCCTCGTTCCGGTGGTGGCGAACCAGCCACCTGTGGCCCAATTCACGTTCGCACCCACCGCACCCCGGGCCGGCGACTGGATCCAGTTCGACGCCTCCGCTTCCCACGACCCCGACGGGACCATCACTAACTACCAGTGGGATTTCCAGAACGACGGGGTTTTCGATGCCACCGGGAAGCTCGCGTTCTTCCGGTACACCACACCCGGTACGTACACCGTGCGCCTGGTGGTGACGGACAACAAAGGCGCCACCGGGTCCACCCTGCAAACGGTGATGGTGAGCCCGCTGGTGGTGAACCAACCACCCGTGCCCCAGTTCACGTTCACGCCAGAGAACCCGCGGGCCGGGGACTGGATCCAGTTTGATGCCTCTGCGTCCTATGATCCCGACGGGACGATCACCAATTATCAGTGGGACTTCCAGAACGACGGAGTTTTCGACGCCACTGGGGTGATGGCCTTCTTCCGCTACACCGCAGCCGGCGTATACACTGTGCGCCTGGCGGTGACCGACGACAAGGGGCTCTTGGCCTCCACCACCAAGACGGTGGTGGTAAGCCCCCTTGTGGTGAATCAGCCGCCCGTGGCCCAGTTCACCTACAGCCCCACTGCCCCGTTCGTGGGCCAGAGTGTGGACTTTAACGGAACCGGCTCTTACGACCCCGATGGCTCCATCGTTTCCTATGTGTGGGATCTCAACGGCGATGGCACTCCCGACCAAAGCGGGCCCTTGGCCACTTGGGTCTATGCCGCTCCGGGAACCTACACGGTGACCCTCACGGTAACCGATAACCAGGGAGCCTCGAACTCCGCGAGCAAGACGCTAACAGTTCTTCCCGTGGGTATCCCGGGCATGCCGCCCATGTACGGCATCCCTGGGATCTACGTGTGGGGCATGGACCGCTGGTACATCACGGTGAACGGTTCGCCCACTTGGACCACGCCGCATGCGTTCCGCATCGAGATACGCACCGACGGGGAGATCATGGAACTTACGGAAGAGGCGGGACCTGCACCTCTGGGCCTCGTTCCCGAGCCGGTGAGCTCCGGGTGGCAAGTGGTGCGGGAGGGCACGGTGAGCACGGACAGCATCACCTACTCCTTCACCCTCCGCGGCGCCTCCTCCATGTACCTGGACCTGCGCCTGGACATGGACGGTGATGGCGACCTCGACGCCCAACCCTCCCTCGTGCGGCTGCGGCAGTTCATGGTGAGCCCGCCCAACAACCCCTTTGTGGTGGGGGTTCCCGAGGGGTATACCGGAGCGTTCATCCCCAGCATCGATTTCCGCATTGGGCGGGCCTTGGCCTACACCCAAAGCGTGCGCTTCATCATCTGGCAGACGACGATCAGTGCCCTGGAAGGACTATAACGTCGCGCCTCCTTCCTCGTGGGGGCCCGGGGTTCTTCCCCGGGCCCTTTACTTTTCTTTCCCGGCCTTTCCCGGTATAGTGCCCCGTTCTCAAAAGCGACCATGGGCGGCCTGACACGGTACATCGTGCAGCGTTTGGCTCTGACTGTTCCCATGGTGTTCATCCTCGTTTCCGTCGTGTTTTTGGTGCTGCGGCTCATGCCGGGCGATCCGGTCTTGGCCATGCTCGGCGGCCGCAACGTCTCCCCCGAACTCATCGCCCAAAAACGTCATGAGATGGGGCTCGACAAACCCCTCCACATCCAGTACACAGAGTACATCGGTGGGCTCTTGCACGGAGACCTGGGGCGCTCCACGCGCACAGGAAAACCTGTGGCGGAAGAGCTCATTTCCCGACTTCCCGCCACCCTGGAGCTCGCCGTTTGGGGCATGATCTTCGCCGCCCTTTTTGGCCTTCCCACCGGCATCCTCGCCGCGGTACGCGCCGACAAACCCTCCGATCACGTGATTCGTGTCCTCCACATCGGTTCTTTTGCCCTGCCCATCTTCTGGGTGGGATTGATGTTCCAGGTCATCTTTGCCGTAAAACTTGGCTGGCTCCCTGTAGCCAGCCGTCTCTCCGGCCGTTTTGCCTTCACCTTCCAACGCGTCACCGGTTTTTATCTTCTCGATGCCCTGATCCTCGGGGATAAGGAGGTGCTTGTGGATGTGATCAAGCATATCATCCTTCCCGGAGTCACGCTGGGCTTGGCCCAAATGGGGTTCCTGGGGCGGGTGACGCGCGCGGCGATGCTCGAAGTTCTGGATACGGAGTACGTCACCACTGCGCGCTCCAAGGGCTTGGTCGAACGCATAGTCATCCTCCGCCATGCCCTGCGCAACGCCCTCATCCCCATCATCACTGTGTTTGGCCTGCAATTCGCCATGCTCATGGGGGGAGCCGTGCTTACGGAAACCGTTTTCTCCTGGCCGGGTATCGCCGGTTTTCTCATCCAAAGCCTCTACTACCGGGATTGGTGGGCGCTGCAGGGCACGATCGCGTTTATCGGGGTGTTTGTGGCCACGGTGAACCTCGTGGTGGATCTTTTCTATTCCGTGATCGATCCGCGGGTGAGGTACTGATGAAGCGAGGGCTTACGGGCTGGCTTGTGAAGGTGAGCGGATTACAGCGGCTCCGAGGTCAAACACTCCTTAAGATCGGTTTGGTGATTGTGCTGAGCTTTCTGGCCATGGCCATCCTCTGTGGTCCACGGGGAGCGGAGGAATACGGCCGGATTTCCGGAATTCCTCCGTACAATCCCGCAAAAAGCTACAGCGATCTCCTTCGCCTTTCTCCGCCTACAGCCCAGAACTGGATGGGCACGGATCACTTGCAGCGGGATGTGTTCAGCCGGGTTCTGGCCGGTGGATGGGCCCCGCTTGTGGTGGCCTTCGCTTCCATCGCCTTGGCCATGAGTGTGGGCTCCCTCGTGGGCTGGATCTCTGGCTATATTGGCGGCTGGCCTGACCGCGGCCTCTCGCTGGCCATGGACGCCATTTATTCCTTCCCTTCCATGATCCTCGCCATCGCCCTGGTTGCGGTCATGGGCTCGGGATTGGTGCCGATGATCGCCTCCATCGCTTTTGTGTACGTACCCACGTACTTTCGCATCACCCGAGCGGAGGTCCTGCGGGTGCGCGAGTACACGTTCGTGGAAGCAGCCCGGGCCACCGGTGCCTCCGGAACGCGCATCCTTGTTCGTCATGTCGCCCCAAACACCGTGAACGCCATCATGGCCGTGTCCTCATTCAACGTCGCGGACGCGATTCTCACAGAGGCCGCCCTCGCTTTTTTGGGCTACGGCCTTCCCCCGCCCACCCCAGACTGGGGCTTCGACATCCAAAACGGCCAGCGCTATCTCCAGTCCGGGTATTGGTGGCTTATCACCTTCCCTGGCCTGGCCATCCTGTCTCTCTCCCTTGGCTTTGGCCTTGTGGGTGAAGGAATTTCCGATTTGGTGAACCCCAAGCGCCGCCGAAAGCACTTGGCGTAGACAGCCAAGGCCGGTTTTCCTATAATGCGTAGATAACCTGGCAAAAGGGGGTGAGAACGAGAAGCACATTGGGAGAAAGGTCCAAACTTACGGAAGCTAAGGAGGTGTGAGTCTTATGCGCAAGGAAATTTTGGCGGTAATGGTTTTGGCGTTTGCTGGATTGGCTTTGGCCGCAAGCGAGGTCCTTGTCCTCGGTACCATCGACCGCGTCACTGAGCTCTCCTTCGCCAACTCCTACGATCACTTCACGTGGCACATCCTCCGCCATACGACCAAGGCCTTGGTGGGCATGGAGCCCGGCACAAACAAGCTCATCCCCTCCATCGCGGAATCCTGGGAGGTCTCGGATGATGGACTCATCTACACTTTCCATATTCGGCCGGGTGTGGTTTTCTGGGATGGAACCCCGTGCGATGCCTATGCGGTGGAGTGGGCTTTGGAACGGACGATTCGGTTGAACGGTCCTGAGGGTGGTGTGTACCTCATCGCCGACATGATCAAGGAAATCGAGGCTGTGGACAAGCTCACGGTGAAAATCACCCTCAACTATCCGGATGTGACCTTCCTCATTCGCATGACGGATAACGTGATTCCCTCGCTGATCTACGCCGGCGCGCCTGAAGATGAATTCGCACAGGGCCGTTATGTGGGCACTGGGCCTTACAAAATCGTGGAGTACGTGCCCGATGAACGCGTGGTTTTGGAGGCCGTGCCCACCTACTTCGGCCAAGCTCCCAAGACAAAGCGGGTGGTATGGGTGATCTACGCCAACGAGGCCGCCTTGCGCGCGGCGGTGGAAGCCGGGGACGTGGATGTGGGCTTCCGCACGTTTAACCCCGTGGACATCGTGGATCTCCAGAAAAACCCGAATCTCCAGGTGGTACGTGGGCCGAGCGCGTCCATCCGCTATCTCCTTTTCAACGTGACCCAGCCGCCTGTGGATAACACCCTGGTGCGTCAGGCCATTGCCTACGCTGTGGACCGGGACGCCATCTGCGCGCAGGTCTTTTCTGGACTGAATACCCCCATCTACACCATGGTGCCCCCAGGTTTGCCCCCTGCCGGGGCTTCCATCCCAGCCTTCCCCACGCGCGACCTGGAGAAGGCTCGGGAACTCTTGACCCAAGCCGGATACTCCGAGGCCAACCCCCTGCAGGTCAACCTTTGGTACACGCCTACCCACTACGGCACTACCGAAGCGGACGTGGCCGCGGTCCTCAAGCAAGCCATCGAGGAGACCGGGATGGTGAAGATCACCATCCAGAGCCTGGAGTGGGCAGCCTACGTAAAGCGCATGTCCCAAGGCGGCTTTGACATGTTCCTCCTTGGTTGGTACCCGGACTACCTCGAGGCCTCCAACTACCTCGCGCCCTGGACCACCGAGTCGCCGGAGTCCCTGGGTACCTACTTCAACCGCCATCCCAACTACGCAGCGTACAAGGCAATAATGACAAAAGCACTCACCACTCTCGACGAAAGCGTGCGAGCTGGTGTGTACCAGGCCATCCAGATCCTCTCCGCTTACGATGTGCCCTGGATTCCGCTGTGGGCCAATAACCAGCAGGCGTTCCTCGTGGCCCAGAAGAACGTGAAAGGCATCGTCCTCGACCTCACCATGGAGCCGCACCTCGAACTCCTGTACAAGGACTAGCCTTCCGGGAGTGAAGGAAGAGGGGGCCAGGACCGTGGCCCCCTTTTTCTTTCCTCACGGGCGCGGACATGAATCCTTGGCCCCTCTGAACTTCCTCCGCTACACTTCTTTAGGGTGATCCAATGGCCATCATTGAAGACGTGTGGGCACGAGAGATTCTGGACTCCCGGGGCAATCCCACCGTAGAGGTGGAGGTCATCCTGGACGAGGGCTTGAAGGCCCGGGCGGCCGTGCCCTCGGGCGCATCCACCGGAACCTACGAGGCGCTCGAGCTTCGGGATAAGGAGGAGAAGAGGTACCACGGTAAGGGCGTGCTTCAGGCGGTGCGCAACGTGAACGAGATCATCGCCCCGGAGATTGTGGGGCTAGATCCCATTTGGCAGGAGGAAATCGACGCGCTCCTCTTGGAGCTCGATGGGACGCCCAACAAAAGCCGGCTGGGGGCCAACGCCATCCTCGGGGTGTCCTTGGCCGTGTGCAAAGCGGCCGCAGCTTCTCTGGGTCTTCCCCTCTTCAAATACCTCGCCGGCGCCAAATCCGGCCGCATGCCCATCCCCTTCATGAACGTCATCAACGGCGGAGCCCACGCCGACAGTGATCTCGCCATCCAGGAGTTCCTGATCGTGCCGGTGGGCGGGGAAACCTTCGCCGAGGCCCTGCGCTATGGCGCCGAGGTCTTCCATACGCTCCGGAAGCTACTCAAAAACGAAGGACATTCGGTGGCCGTGGGCGACGAGGGTGGATTCGCCCCGAAACTCCCCTCGGACGAGGAGGCCCTGAAATTCCTGGTGCGGGCCATCGAGGAAAGCGGCTACGAACCCGGGAAGGATGTGGCTCTAGCTCTCGATTGCGCCGCTACCGGCTTCTTTGACGAACAGCGGGGAATCTATCGGCTCGAGGGCGAGCGAACCGCCCAAGAACTCCTGGAACTCTACGAGGACTGGATCAAGCGCTACCCTATTCTCTCCATCGAGGACGGCCTGGCCGAGGAGGATTGGGAAGGATGGGCTCGCCTCACCGAACGGCTGGGCAGGAAGGTGCAGCTGGTGGGTGACGACATTTTTGTCACCAATCCCGAGCGCTTGCTCCGCGGCATCCAAAACCATGTAGCCAACGCCATCCTCATCAAGCTCAACCAAATTGGTACTGTGACGGAGACCCTCGAGACCATGGAGCTCGCACAAAGCGCGGGCTATGCGCAGATGATCTCCCATCGCTCGGGCGAGACCGAGGATGTCTCCATCGCTCACTTCGCCGTTGGCACAGGTTGTGGCCAGATCAAGACGGGGTCGCTCTCCCGCTCCGAGCGTGTGGCCAAATACAACGAACTTCTGCGCATTGAGGATGTGTATGAGCCGCCCATGGCGCGCTGGCCCTCCCGTTAGGCTGGGAGTGGCCCTTTTTCTTTGCGTCGTTCTCCTTGGGGGAGTAGGAGCTCTTTTTGGCCTGCGGGCCCGCGCCATTGCCCGGACAGCTCGGGAGATTCAGGCCCTGCGCGAGGAGCAGAACCGGCTTTGGGCACATATCGAAGAGCTCCGGGCGGAGCTTGCCCGGGCCGCCGACCGCGAAGTGGTGGAGCAGAAAGCCCGAGAGATCCTGCGCTGGGCCTACCCTGATGAGGAACTCGTGCTCCTGATTCGCCGGAGGTGAGGGCCCGTGGAATTCGTCCATCTCCACGTGCACTCCGAATACTCCCTCCTCGATGCCATGGCCCGCGTGGGCGAGCTCGTGGAGGAGGCTGCTCGCCTGGGGATGCCGGCCCTGGCCCTCACCGATCACGGCGTGGTCTCCGGGGCCATCAAGTTCTACCGGGCCTGCCAGGAAGCCGGCCTAAAACCCCTCTTGGGGGCGGAACTCTATGTGGCTCAGGATTCCCGGTTTTCCCGGGACCCCGCCGCGGACCGCTCGTCCCATCACCTGGTGGTGCTGGCTCAAAACGAAGAAGGCTGGCGAAATCTCCTCCTTTTGGTGAACCGCGCCCATACGGAGGGGTTCTACTACAAGCCCCGGGTGGACCTGGATCTCTTGGCCGAGCACAACGCGGGCCTGGTGGCCCTCTCTGCCTGCGAGTCCGGCGAGGTGCAAAGGCTTCTTTTGGGGAACCACCCGCGGCAAGCCCAGGAAGCTGCAGGGAGATTGGCCGAAATTTTCCGAGGCCGGTTTTACCTGGAGCTTCAGGACCACGGTTTGGAAAAGAACAGGGAGCTCATCCGCAAAGAGCTGCGCCTCGCTCAGGAACTGAACCTTCCGGTGGTGGCTACGGCCGATGTGCACTACCTCCGCCCGGAGGACGCGGAACCCCATCAGGTCCTCATCAACATCCAGGCCGGAAAAAAAATCACGGATCCCGACGCCCGCAGCTTCGAAGGGAGCGACTACCACTTCCTCACCCCGGAGGAAATGCACCGCAAATTCCGGGAGGTTCCGGAGGCCCTGACGAATACCCTCCAAATTGCGGAAAGCTGCGAATTGCGGCTCTCCTTTGATCAAAGACTTCTCCCACGTTTCCCCACGGAGGGGCGCACGCCCCAGGAGGCGCTGGAGCACTGGGCGTGGGAGGGCGCGCGCCTGCGCTACGGGGAGGAAGTCCCCTCGCCGGTACGCGAGCGCCTCTCCTACGAGCTAGCGGTAATTGGCCGGATGGAACTTGCACCGTACTTTTTGATCGTGGCCGATTTTGTGGACTATGCGCGGAAACGGGGCATCCCCGTGGGGCCAGGGCGGGGCTCGGCCGCCGGCTCCCTTGTGGCTTATTGCTTGGGCATCACCCAGGTGGACCCCCTTCGGTTCGGCCTCCTCTTCGAGCGCTTCTTGAACCCGGAGCGCGTGAGCCTCCCCGACATCGACATCGACTTTTGTATGCGCCGCAGGGACGAGGTTTTGGCCTATGTGGCCGAGAAATACGGACGGGATCACATCGCCCAGATCGGCACCTTCGATCGCATGGCCTCCCGCTCGGTCATCCGAGACGTGGCCCGGGTGCTGAACCTTCCCTACGAGCGGGCGGACCGCATCGCCAAGCTTGTGCCGTTCGGATTGCCCTTGGCCCAGGCCTTGGAGCATGTGCCCCAATTGCGCGCGCTTCGCGGAGAAGAACCCAAGCTTTTCGCCATCGCCTTGAAGCTCGAGGGGCTTTTGCGCAACGCTTCCACCCACGCCGCCGGGGTGGTGATCACTCCTGAACCCCTGGAGAAATTCGTGCCCCTCTTGCGTCTGCCCGACGATCAATTCGTGACCCAGTTCGATATGCATGACCTCGAGGCCTTGGGCCTCCTCAAAATGGACTTTCTGGGTTTGCGTAATCTGACCATCCTCGCCGACGTGCAAAAGCTCGTGCGCGAGCGCAAGGGGCTCGAGATCCAGCTCGAGTCTATCCCGTTTGACGACCCCGCCACCTACGAGCTCATTCGCTCGGGTGCCACCACCGGGGTGTTCCAGTTGGAATCGGCGGGGATGCGGGCCCTCATTCGCCGACTGGAACCCACGGAGTTTCGGGACCTCATCGCCATCCTGGCCCTGTATCGGCCGGGTCCCCTGGAATCAGGGATGGTGGACGACTACATCGAGCGCAAGCACGGCCGCCAGCCCGTGGTCTACCCCCATGAGCGGGCGCGGGAAATCCTCGAGGAAACCTACGGCCTCCCCATTTACCAGGACCAGGTGATGCTGCTGGCCCAAAGGCTTGCGGGGTTCACTCTCGCCGAGGCCGACCAATTGCGTAAGGCCATGGGGAAGAAGAAACCCGAGGTCATGGCGAAGATGCGGGAGAAATTTCTTGCTGGCTGCGCAAAGAACGGCATTTCCCAAAGCGAGGCGGAGGCCATTTTTGCCGACATCGAGAAATTCGCAAGCTATGCGTTTGCCAAAGCTCACGCTGCCGCCTACGCCTTCATCACCTACTGGACTGCCTACTTCAAGGCCCATTTTCCCACGGAGTTCATGGCCGCCCTCCTTACTTCCGTCCAGGACAACATCGAGAAAGTGGGGGCCTACATCGAGGAGTGCCGGGAGATGGGGATCGAGGTGCTCCCTCCGGATGTGAACGAAAGCGATGTGGGGTTCACCCCGGTGGGCGAGGGAAAAATTCGCTTTGGTATAGGGGCCATCAAGCACGTGGGCGAAAATGCGGTGACAGCCATCCTTTCCGCCCGCAGCGCTGGACCCTTCCGCGACTTCCTGGATTTCCTCCTCCGCGTGGATCCCGAAAAGATGAACCGAGACACCTTGGAGTGCTTGATCAAAGCCGGGGCCCTGGACCGTTTTGGCCTCACCCGCAAGGCCATGATGGCCCTGGTGGAAGAGGGGTTGCAGTTGGCCCAGAAATTCCGAAAGGAAAAACTCTCCGGGCAAACGAGCCTGTTCGGCGAGACCTTCGTGTTGCCGGCCTTCCCCGCTCTCCCCGAGGAGTACCCCAAACAGGAACTTCTGCGGTTTGAAAAGGAGCTCCTGGGCTTGTACCTCTCCGCCCATCCTTTGGATCTGTACGCGGAGAAGCTGCGGCAGCTGGGCGTGATCCCCCTGGAGGAAGTGGCTGGACGCCCTCAGGCCCTCGTGGCGGGGCGGGTGAAAACCCTGAAAAGCGTGGCCACGGCGGAGGGTCGCATGGCTTTCCTTACCTTGGAGGACAAAACCGGGGAAGCCGAAATCGCCGTGTGGCCAAAAGTCTTGGAAGCGGCACCTTGGCTACGCGAGGAGAGCCTGGCTGTGATCCGTGTGGCCAGGACCGAGCGGAACGGGGTCTCCCGCCTCAGCGCCCTTTCTCTTGTGCCCCTGGACGAGGAGGCCGCCCTCACCCGCTGCTGGGCCTGTTTCCCCCTTTCCTCCTTGAATCCCGAGAAAATCCAGGAGCTTGCCCGGGTGCTTGGCGAGCATTTGGGTCCGGTGCCCTTGGGGGTACGAGTGAGCGAAGGTGGCCGGGAAGTCCGGGTGCTCGCGGGTCCGCGCTACGGGGTCCAACCCTCCCCGGAACTGCGCGAGGCCTTGCGGCGCCTGGGTGGGGAAATGGTGATGGAGTGAACCTGTGAAGATCCCGGCGTTTGTGAAGATTCTCCTTCCGGGCATGGGGGTGAAGCGCTGGTTTTTCCTGGCCGCCGCGGGGGTGGCCATCCTGGCCCTGGGGATTTTCTTTCTTCTTGGGGAAGGTGGTGCCCGCAGCCTTTACCAACTTCTGGCGAAGTTTTTGCCGACCCTCTGGCGACCAGCCGTGGGCGCGGCCCTGGCCGCCGGGGGCTTGGTCGGCGTGAGCGTGGGCACGGGCATGATGGTCCGCGGCGTCCTCCACGCCGTGTCCCCCAAAAGCGGAGGATCGGTCGCGGAGGCCCTCTACCAGACCAGGATCCTCAAAGCGGCCCCAAGCATCGTCGCCGTGGGCGGCGGCACCGGCCTTTCCAACCTCCTCCGCGGCATCAAAGCCTACACCGCCAATATCACCGCCGTGGTCACCGTGATGGACACCGGCGGAAGCTCCGGTCGCCTCCGCCGGGAATTGGATGTCTTGCCCCCTGGAGACGTGCGCAACTGCCTCCTGGCCCTCGCCGAGGACGAAGAACGCATGGCCAAATTCATGCAGTACCGGTTCACCGCCGGGGAGAGTTTGGCTGGCCATGCCTTGGGAAACCTTCTTTTGGCGGGCTTGGAGGAAGCCCTGGGCGGCTTTGA
>JBBIVL010000007.1:18680-31716 GCA_037439765.1 Candidatus Bipolaricaulota bacterium | reverse complement strand
GGGTAGCCCCCCGATCCGCACCCGCACCCGAAAATCGCGCACGACCATGGGCTGGTCCGCGAGCTCAGCCTCAGCGGAGACCTCACCGGACCAGGAATCCCCTCCCGCTGGGCGAACATTTGGGCAAAAATCGCCGAGCAAGCCGCCAAGGCCCCGAGCAGGAGCTCGGGCGGGGTGGGCGCGGAATCCTTGCCGCCCTTGTCGGGCGTGAGATCCGCCAAGAGCCGGTGCTGCCGAATCCCCACTTCCACCTGAAAGCCCTGCTTGGCCCGGGCCTCCACGGTCAATTTGGCCATCTTTTCCTCCTTTATCGCGAGCTTACCTGCAAGAGAAGGGCACAGCAACTTGGCCATTTCTAGAATTTAGAGGCCCGTTATGCCGGCGCGGCCAACGGGGATTCCTGCCCCTCCTCGGCCCAGCTCACACCGAAAAAACTCTGGCCTAGGAACCGGGGATTGCCTGCGAACCCGGTGCTACCGGCGGATCGTGATCTTGCGGCGATTTTCCCCCGCGTGTTCCAAAATGACCCACAAGGCGCCCGCGGGGATGAGGCGGGGAAGACGATCCGCCCACTCCACCGCGGTGACCCCCTCAGCCGGGGGTAGGAGGTCCGTGAGGCCCACCTCGCGAAGTTCTTCTTCCGCCCGCACCCGGTAGAGATCCAAGTGATGCAGCACCCGCTTGCCCCGGTAGGTGCGGCCGAGGAGAAAACTGGGGGAGAGCACTTCCTCTGGGATGAAAAAACTGCGGGCCAATCCCTTCACAAAGGTGGTTTTACCTGTGCCAAGCTCGCCTACCAAGGCCACCACATCGCCCTCCTTGAGTCGCGGACCAAGGTCCAGGGCCACGCCCATGGTTTCCTCGGGGCTTTGGGTGATGACCACTTTTTCCATAGCTCAGGCCCGCAGATGCACATCCAGGGCGAAAAGGTTAGCTAAAATGCGCTGGACCGCCGCTTCCACTTCCTCCGCGGAAAGGGTGCGCTCCGGATGGCGAAAGGCGACCTCGTAGGTGAGGCTTACCCGCCCCAGCGGAATCCCTGGGCCCTGGTAGCGATCGTAGAGAAAAGCGCTTGCCACGAGGGATTCAGCCAGGATGTGCTCCCGAATCTCCGCCTCGGAGAGCTCTTCCGGCGCAAGAAGCGAAAGATCCCGCTTGGAGGCGGGAAATCGGGGAAGAGGCTGGTAGGTAGCCTCATGTGCCGCTGTCCGAAGCGGGGGAACGCGCAACTCCGCGAAAAACACCCGCGCTCCGCGGGGAAGATCCACGTGCTCAGGGCTTACTTCCCCGAGAAGACCCAGGAACTCCCGGTCTTTCAGGAGGGCGGCGCGCCGGAAGGGATGGAAGCGGGGATCCTCCAGGGGACCAAGGCGCACGTTTTCCACGCGCAGGGCGGAAAGGAAAGCCTCCACCACGCCCTTGAGCTCCGCCGGGCTGTACTCGCCCTTCCCGGAAAGGGGAAGAGGAGGCCGTCCGGCAAGGAGGATGCCCACCCGGTATTCCTCCGCAGCTTGCCCTTCCTGCCGGAAGAAAACTTTTCCCACCTCGAACAGGGCCACACCCGGGACCTGGGCACCCAAATTCGCCTCCACCGCTTGAAGAAGCCCGGGCAGGAGGCTTTTGCGCAATCCCTCTTGTCCCTGGGCCATGGGGTTCCGCAGGAGGACCTCGGCCTCTTTGGCGGGAACCAAGGGGAAGGTGTAGGCTTCGTGGAGGCCAAGCCCGGCGAGGATTTGCCGCACTCGATCAGCGAATTCCTCCTCGGCGCTCTTTCCGCCCACCCGGGCGGGAATCGCCGGCGCGGCCTCGGGAATACGGTCGTATCCGTAGAGGCGGGCCACCTCCTCCAGGAGATCCTCTTCCCGCATGAGATCCAGGCGGAAGGGCGGAATTTCCACCTCCCAGGCCTGCCCTCGATCCGCGAGTTTCAGGCCTTGGCGGGAAAGCCCGTAAACCACGTGCCCCGCAGGCACTTCTGCGCCCAAGAATTCGGGGATTCTCTTTTTGCGCAGAAGGAGGGTGCGGCGGGGCTGAGGCTTGAGGTACACGTCCAGGGCGCCTCTGGCCACCCGACCACCCCCGAATTCGGCCAACAGGGCGCAGAACCGGCGGGAGGCAAGATCCACGCCCTCCGGGGAGAGACCCCGCTCGAAACGCAGGGAGGCCTCGGTGCGCAAGCCGATGAGGCGGGAGCCGCGGCGCACCCGGCCGGGCGAAAACGCCGCGGCTTCCAACAGGATCTCCTCCGTCTCCCCGGCCACCTCGGTGTCCTCCCCGCCCATGACCCCAGCGAGGGCCACCGGCCGCTGGGCATCGGCGATGACCAAAACCTCGGGCGAAAGCGCGCGCTCTAGGCCATCCAAGGTGCGCAGGGTTTCCCCGGGCCGAGCCCGGCGCACCACGATCTTGCGGCCCCAAAGCTTCGCGCAATCGAAGGCGTGCAGCGGGTGCCCAAGCTCGAGCATCACGTAGTTCGTGAGATCCACCACGAGGGAGATCGGGCGCATCCCGCACTTGAGGAGCCGGGCCATAAGCCGAAGGGGCGACGGCCTAGAGGACACGCCCTGGATCACGCGGGCCACATAGCGGGGGCAGTCCTCGCCCGACTCCACCTCCACCGCCGCCAATTTCTCCACCTCGGGCCCCTCCTCGGGAAAGGCGAGGGGAAGCTCGCGCAGCTCGGTGCCAAAGAGAGCGGAAAATTCCCGGGCCAGCCCATAGATTCCCAAGAGATCTGGACGGTTCGAGGTGATCTTCAGGTTCAACACGGTGTCGGGAAGCTCCAGGAGGGCAGCGAGGTCCGCACCGGGCGGGACGTCGGGCGGAAGCTCCCAAATCCCCGTCGATTTCTCCTCCAACCCCAGTTCCTCCCGGGAGAGGATCATCCCGAAGCTGCGTACGCCGCGGATTTTCGTTTCCTGGACCCCTACGTTCCCGGGGAGAAGCGCACCCGGCAGAGCGTAGGGCACAAGGAGTCCGGGAGCCACGTTGGGCGCGCCGCAGACGGAGGTGTGGACCTTTTGGCCCACCTGAACCTGGCACACCCGGAGGGTCTCCGCGGAGGGATGGGGCTCGACCGCGAGAACCTGGCCGGCAAAAACGCCCTCGGCCGCAAGGGAGGACATCCCCTCCACCTCGAGCCCCGCTACAGTCAACCGCTCCGCAAGCTCGGAAAGCGCGATATCCGGGAGATCCGTGTGCTCCGCAATCCACCGCAAGGAGACGCGCATCGTTCACCCCGCGAGGCCGAAGTATAAGAGCGTCGGTCCTCCTGGAAGAAGGGGGTAGGCCAGCCCCGCCACGAAGCTCAGCCGGAGGAACCCTCCCAGGGCCTCCACGGTGATCCACAGTTCCCCGCCCACTTCGAGGTAGGTAGGTCGAGCGGTGGGCTCAGTCCAGATCTGGCCGACGCTGAGGAACACACGGGGCCACACTTCCGTAACGAGGGCAGCCTGGGCCAGGGAATAGCTGGGGAAGTAGGGAGGGAGCCAAAGCCCCAGGATCCCCGCAGCCTTGTACCGGCCGTCCGGCGGCCCTTCCAGACCCAGGGCCACGCTGCGCAGCTCTGCCAAAACCGGCCAAAACTGCGGGGGAAGATCCGGGCTAGCAAAGCCCACGGACAGGGTCAAGGTGGGATAGAGATGGGGGGCAAGGCCGAGGAGCTCGGTATGAGTGAGGGAAATACGGAATCCCTGGTTGGGCAGGAGCAAGAGGGAAGCCTCGCTCGCGCGGGCCTTGGCCAGGGTTTCCTCCCACCTCAGCTCCAGGGAAAAGGCCCATTCGGGAATCCGGCCCACGGTGAAGGCCAGCCAGCCGGGGTTTTCCCAGTAGGTGGCGGTGGACCCGGTCGGTGGCGTCTGCCAAAGGTTCTTGGTGAAGGTGAGCGCGCCCACCAAGGTCTCCTGGATTTGGGCCCACCCCGAAATCCCTCCCGCCCGGCCGAAATTCACAAACCCCTCCACTGCAAGCTCCTGGGGATAGACCGCGAAGCCAAAGCGGTCTAGATAAGAGAGGGCAAAGGCACCATCGGAGCCCATGGACACGAGGTAGCCATCAAGGGGGTAATCGTTCTTCAGGGCCAGCACGTACCGCCGCGGCCAGCGGTTGTTCAGCCGGTCCGTATCCAGCACGCGATGCTCGGGATCGAGGATGACCTCGACCACACGAAAATCCGTCATCGTTTCCAGCGTCTCCTGGGGGGAACCCGTGGGCTCCCAGATGAGCGTCTTCCGCTGGTCCTCCGGCCCCCTGAGCTCCACCGGCACGGGAAGGGTCCCCGTGCCCCGGTAGGTGAGAAAAAGTTCGACCTTATGCCCGCTTTCAGTGGGCCATGTCTGCAAACCGCTGATCCCGTAATCCGCCCAGGCCTCACCCAAAACCCAGTGGGAAAAGAAGGGGGAGAGATCGCGGCCGCTTTCCTCGGAGAGGATGCGCTGGAGTTCCTGCACCGAAAGTTCCGTACCCCGATACTGCGTGGCCACGCGGCGCAGGGCTCGGTGAAAGGTGTTCTCGCCCACCACATGGGCCAGGGCCCGCAGGACGAGATACCCTTTGTTGTAGAGGCGGTCTGCGGAAACCTGGTCGTAGCGCACCTCCCGCGTGGGCTTCACCACCGCCTCGTCGAACCCCCGAAAGAAAACGTCCAAATAGGGAAGCTCGGTGAAGTGCTCGCGGAGGTTGGCGAAGCCCAGGAGGTAGTCCACGATTTCCTCGGCCAGGCCCCTCTTCTCAAACACGAAGAGGTTCCCTCCCTCTGCCCCGAACTTTTCCTCGAACCAAAGGAGGGAGAGGTATTGCGACAGGCCTTCGGAAAGCCAGTTTTCCGCATCGAAATCTACGCCCACCCCGATCCCCCACCAAAGGTGCGCGAGCTCGTGGGCCAGAATATAGAGGCCAAGCCGGGTGAGGGTGCCGCTTGCCGAGAGGTTCTCCCGGGAGAAAAACCAGCGGGGGAGAAACACGATCCCCTCGGCGGTCATGGCCACGCCAAGATCCGTGGGGTGCTCCACCAGGACGATCCTTCGGTGCGGGTAGGGGCCAAAACGTTCCTCGTACCAGGCGAGGATCTCGGGAGCCCAGGTGAGAAGGGCTCGCAGGGAAGCCTCGTCGCCGGGCAGGGCCACCCCCTCCCAAACGTGGTCCCCAACTTCTAAAGTGAAGCTGCGGAATTTCTCCTTGGGCCCAAAGAAAAGGGCCACCGAGTTCACCGGTTGGGAGAAATGCGTGCGAAACACGTTCCCCTCCGCGCTCGTCTCCCCGGGAAGAAAGGCCTGCCAGCCCGCGGGCAAGCTGAGCTCCACCTCGTAGCGATGGAACGGAAGGACATAGGGAAAAGACTCACCTGGGGGCTCAGAAAGAAGGAGGGGGTGCCAGCCAAACCGCCAAGTGTAGATGTCCCCAAATCTTCCGGGTTCCAGCCATACGTGGGGAAAGCGAGTGCGGAAGGACAGGCGAAGGGTTCCCGGCGCCTCGGGGAGGGCCACGCGCAAAAGCACATCCGTCAAGGAGTAGGTTTGAACTGTGGCCGGCGCGGGCAGAAGCTCGTAGGCCAGGGCCTGGCCCGTGGGTTCCCACACGGCTTCCTCGATCCTCGTCCAGGCGGGATCAAAACCGGAAACGTAGGTGGAATCCTGCACCAACGGGGAAATATAAGGGTTTCGTTCCCGGCCCAGGTTGGCCAAAAGCACAAACCAGGCTTGATCCTGGGCCTCCGGGAACTTGATCCAAGCGGTGCCGGAAAGCTCATGGCTTTCGGGATCGAGCTCCGCAGAGATCCGGATATCGGCACCGACCGCAGTCACAAAAAACACCAGGGCCAAGAACAACACCCTCTTCACAGGTCCCCCTTTAATGTGCGCTTTCCAGGGTGGGAAGCTCCGGAGCAATGATAACGCGCACCGTTTGGATTTCCCGCTCGGTGGCTTCCTCCACCATGAGGACCACCGTGCCGAATTGCAGTTTGGTCCCAGGCTCAGGGATGTCGCCGAGGGCCTCGAGGATGAGACCGGCGATGGTCACCGCCTCCTCCTCGGGAAGGGAAAGGCCCAGGGTGCGATTGACCCGCTTCACCTCCGCATCTCCGTCCACAAGGGCCTCGGTAGGGGAGAGGCGGCGGATGAGCGTGCGCTGCCGGCGGCGGTCGTACTCGTCCTCGATCTCGCCCACGATCTCTTCCAACACATCCTCCAAGGTGACCAACCCAGCTACCCCGCCGTACTCGTCCACCACCACGGCCATGTGGGCCCGCTCCTGCTGGAACTCCCGGAGGAGGGCGCTCACGGGTTTCGTGGTGGGCACAAAAATCACCGGCCGCAGCAATGAAGCCAAGGACCCAGAGGAAGCGGGCCCTTTGGCATGGGCCAACAGGTCCTTGGCGTGGAGGATGCCGATCACCTGATCCAAGCGTTCCCGATACACGGGGTAGCGGGAGTGCCCATCGCGTACGGCGAAGGCCACAACCTCCTCCAGCGGGGTGCTGACCTCGATGGCCTTGATCTCCGTGCGGGGCACCATAACTTCCTCGGCGGTGATCTGATCCAAAGCAAGGATGCGGCGCATCATGTCGGCAAACTGGGCGGTGATGGCCCCCCGCTCCTCGCCCACCTCGATGAGGGAGAGAAACTGGTCGCGGGTGATGGGCGGTCCCTCTCGCACGAGGAGGTCCACTCCAAAGGGTTTCACCAGCCCGGTGGAGGTGGCCCGCAAGGCCCGCACCACTGGGCGCAGAGCCCGGGTGAGGTACCAAACCACCACGACTACACCCAGGCTAATGGCTTCTGGCCGGTTTTTGGCCAGGCTTTTGGGTGTCACCTCCCCGATCACCAAAAGGAGCGCGGTCATGACCCCTGTGGTGAGGAGGCCGGTGAGGTACGCGGGCGCCGGTGGCGGCAAAAGGCGAAGGAACAGGAGGGTGGCCAGGGCTGAGGCACCCACGTTCACGAGGTTGTTGCACAAGACAAGGGCAGTGATGAAATCGTTGGGCTCGCGCAAAAGGTGCTCCAAGGCCTTGGCTTTCCTCCCTTTATTCGTTTTGAGGAGGTGGCGGATCCGCAGCTCGAACAAGGAGCTCAGCGCGGTCTCCGAGGCAGAAAAGAAAGCCGAGAACATGAGGAGAATAAACAACAGAAAAACTTGCGATCCTATACTCACCTATCCCATCACCTCGTGGGGTTATTATAGGCTCCGGGCGAGGTGGTGCAGCGAGATCGAGGAGGATGAGGATGGACTTAGAGGAAATCAAGCGGCTTTGCGCGCTCATGCGTGAGGAGGACTTGGTGGAGCTCACGGTGGAGGAGGAGGGGCGGCGGATCACGTTGCGGCGGAAGCTCGGGCCCCCGGTGTCCGCGCCGGAACCCCCCAAACCCAAAGAGGAGGGGCTGCTGGTGCGCGCGCCGGTGGTGGGCACGTTTTGGCTTCGGCCAGCCCCCGGGGAACCACCGTTCGTGAAAGTGGGGGACGTTGTGCAACCTGGCCAAATCCTGTGCATTGTGGAGGCCATGAAGGTCATGAACGAGGTGCGGGCGGAAGCGGCTGGCGTGGTGGAGGAGGTGTTGGCGGAGGAAGGCGATCCTGTGGAGTACGGGCAGCCCCTCTTCCGCCTTCGGACCGTCTGAACATGGAAAAAGTGCTCATTGCCAACCGCGGGGAGATCGCCGTGCGGATCCTCGAGGCCTGCCGGGAGGAGGGCCTTTTTTCCGTGGCTGTCTATTCCGAGGCCGAGCGGGAGGCGTTGCACGTGCGGGAGGCCGCGGAGGCCGTGTGCATCGGCCCGGCTGACCCCCGCCGCTCGTATCTTTCCATTCCCGCCCTCATCGCCGCTTGCGAGGTCAGCGGCGCCGATGCCCTCCACCCTGGCTACGGCTTCCTTTCGGAAAACCCGGATTTGGCGGAAATCTGTGAAGCGCACGGAATCACGTTCATCGGTCCGCCCGCGGACATCCTCCGCCTGTGCGGGGACAAGGTGGCGGCGAAAGAAGCGGCAAAAAATGCGGGCCTTCCGGTCCTTCCGGGGAGTTCGCCGCTGGTCCACGAGGAGGAAGCGCGGAAATGGGCAGAGGAGCTTGGTTTTCCTGTCCTCCTCAAGGCGGCAGCCGGCGGGGGTGGCCGAGGCATCCGCATCGTGCGCACGCCTGCGGAGCTGAAAAACGTCTTTTCCCAGGCGAAAAAGGAGGCGGAGGTTGCGTTCGAAGACGGCCGATTGTACTTGGAACGCTACGTTCCGGAGCCCCGCCACGTGGAAGTCCAGATCCTAGCTGACCAATTCGGGAATGTGGTGCACTGGGGAACCCGGGACTGCACGGTGCAACGGCGGCATCAGAAGCTAGTGGAAGAGGCGCCGGCCCCGGCCCTTCCCCCGAAACTTCGGGAGGAGCTTGCCCGGGCCGCAGTGCGCCTGGCGGAGCACATCGGCTACGCGGGCGCGGGAACCGTGGAATTCCTCGTGGACGGTGAGGATTTCTTTTTCATGGAGATCAACGCCCGCATTCAAGTGGAGCACCCGGTCTCAGAAATGCTGGTGGGCCGCAACCTCATCCGGGAGCAGCTGCGGGTGGCCCAGGGAAAACCCCTCGGGTATCGGCAAGCCCAGATCGAACTTTACGGACACGCCATGGAGTGCCGTATCAACGCGGAGGACCCGGACCGGGATTTCCTTCCCTCCACCGGGCGCGTTTGGATCCACGCCCTTCCCGGTGGAATGGGCGTGCGGGTGGACACTCACATTTACCAGGGCATGCCGGTCCTTCCCTATTATGACCCCCTTTTGGCCAAGGTTATCGCCCACGGCGAGGATCGGGAGGAGGCCCGCACCCGCCTTTACTCTGCGCTCCGCCGCTTCCAATTAAGCGGGGTCAAGACCAACCGGGACTTCCTCCTTTCCGTGATCAGCCATCCTCAGTTTGCCAAGGCCTTTTTGGCCACGGACTTCCTTGAGCGGATCAAGCCCGGCCAGTAGAATGCTTTTGTGTTCGAGTCTTTAACGGATCGCCTCGCCCAGGTCTTCCAGCGCCTGCGCGGAAAAGGCCTCCTCACCCCGGCCGATGTGGAGCAAGGTCTGCGGGAGATCCGGGAGGTTCTGCTTTCCGCAGATGTCCACCACGAGGTGGTGCGGGAGCTCTTAGGGCGGGTACGGGAACGGGCTAGCGGCGAAAAACTTGTGGAGTCGCTTTCTCCGGCCCAGCAGCTTTTGGCCATTGTGCGGCAGGAAATGGCGCGGGTGATGGGCGGAGAGGCCCAGAAATTGAAGCTTTCCGGGCGGCCAGCCATCGTCGTTCTCGTGGGGCCCGCCGGAGGGGGTAAGACCACCACTGCCGGAAAAATGGCCCAGCATCTGCGCAAGCGGGGGAGGAAGCCTCTGTTGGTTTCCGCAGACCCCGAGCGGCCCGCGGCCTTCGAACAGCTCGAGCTTGTGGCGCAAAAACTTGGGCTTCCCTGCGCCTCAGCCGACCGCGACCCCGTGAGCCAGGTCCCCCAAATCCTCGCCCGCGCTAAAAAGGACCTCGTGGATGTGGTCGTGTTGGATACCCCAGGCACCCCACCCGGAACTCCGCCTCCCACTTTCTTGGGCAATCTTCTGGGTGCGGTGCGGCCAAGCGACGTGCTCCTCGTCCTGGATGCCCTGGTGGGTCAAGAAGCCATTCGCCTTGGGGCGGCATTTGCGCCGCTGGGGCTCACCGGGATCGTGCTCACGAAACTCGACGGCGATGCCCGAGGCGGGGCCGCCCTTTCCTTGCCTTCTCGGCTTGGCCTGCCCATCCTGTTCGTGGGCGTGGGCGAGCGGCCCGAGGACTTGGAGCCCTTTGAACCGGGCCGGATGGCCGACCGCATTTTGGGGCTGGGCGATCTTTCCGGACTCGTGGAGAAACTGCAGGAGGCGGGCGTCTCCCCTCGTGCGGAAAAAATCCTGCGGGAAGAGACGTTTACCCTGGAGGATTTTCTCGGGCAGCTGGAGGCGGTGCGGCGGGCCGGCCCCTTAGGCCAGCTTTTGGCGCGGTTGCCGGGCATGGCCCGACCGGAAGAGGACGAAATTGAGCGGGAATTCCGAAAGATGAAGGCCATCATCCAATCCATGACGGTTGAGGAGCGATGTAGCCCGCATATAATCGGAGCCAGTCGCAAGCGACGTATCGCCCGGGGGTCTGGCACCACCGTGCAGGATGTGAATCGCCTGTTGGCCGAATACGAACAAGCCAAGAAGCTCCTCAAAGGGCTGAAGCACGGGAAAATCCCGGGCGGGAAATTTCCGTTTCCGAGGTGATGGTATGGCCGTAAAGATCCGGCTCATGCGGGTGGGAAAAAGGAAGCAGCCCCATTACCGTCTGGTGGTAGTGGAGGAGAGGGAAAAGCGGGATGGGGCGGTGATCGAGGTCATCGGGCATTATCACCCCCTCCAGACGGTGGACGACCTCACCGTGGATGTGGAGCGGGCCTTGGAGTGGCTGGGAAAGGGGGCGCAGCCCTCGGAGGCCGCGCGGCGGCTCCTCTCCCGGGCCGGCGTGATGAAACTTTGCCACGAGCAAAAGCTGGGCAAATCCGGTGATTCTGGAACTCAGCCGCTATCTAGTTAGATCCATCGTTTCCCGCCCTGGAGAGGTGAAGGTCGAGCACATCCATTCCGGAGGGGTAGATTTTTTGTTCTTCGACGTGGCCCCTCCGGACCGCAAACTCCTCACGGAACGGGATAAGGAGGCCCTGGCTTTAGTCGTGGAACGCATTGGGAAAAAGCTCGGCCGCGAGGTCATCGTGGACTGGCGATGAGGTTCGACATCGTCACCATCTTCCCGGAGATGCTCCAGCCCTTCTTTTCCCAGGGCATCCTCCTGGGTGCTCAGGAAAAGGGGCTCATCCAGATCCACCTCCATGATCTGCGCGCCTTTTCCCCGGATCCCCGGGGGATTGTGGACGACCGGCCGTTTGGGGGTGGGGCAGGAATGGTTATGCGGCCGGAACCCTTCGCCCGGGCGGTGGAAGCCATCTCCCACGAGCTCCGGGCTAAACCCTTCGTGGTCCTCCTTTCCGCCCAGGGAGTGCTTTTCACCCAGGAGTGGGCCAAGAAATTTGTGCACGAGCGGGCCCTTTTACTCCTGTGTGGCCGCTACGAAGGGGTGGACGAGCGGGTCCTTTCTTTTTGCGATCTGGAGCTTTCTTTGGGCGATTTTGTTCTGGCGGGAGGGGAGCTCGCGGCGGCGGTGGTGGTGGAGACCACGGCCCGCATGGTGCCCGGGGTGGTGGGCCGCTTCGATTCCGTGGCCACGGACTCCTTCTACGCCGAACCCAAGCTGGGTTTCCCTCAGTACACCCGCCCCCGGGTCTTTCGGGGCCTGCCCGTTCCGGAGGTGCTTCTTTCCGGGGACCATGAGCGGATCCGGCAGTTTCGGGAAAAAGAGGCCTGGAAGAAAACATTGCGCCAGCGGCCGGATCTCCTCGGGCTCAACCTCCCTCCCCAAGAACGCGAGAAATCCAAGCCTGAAGCTTAGGGTAGTGGGTGCCCGGCCAGAAGATCCGGCCGCAGGAAACGCAAAGGAGAAACTCCTCGCACCATGTTCGTACCCGCGGGGGAACCCGGGGAAGGGCCTCCTCTTTGGGAAGCGGACGGAGCAGCCCATTGCAGGCAAGACACCGGGTGAAAGGGGAAACCCGATCCCGCAGGTCGAACCGGCGCACCACTTCCCGGGCCTGCTCCAAAGGCACGGTGGACCGCACCCAATAGCCGTGGGTGACCCCGCCGTGCTTTAAGAGCTGCCGGTCCCGGGTGAGGAGGACCCGGCCCTGGCGGGAAAGCTCGATTAATTCAGGATCGGTGATGCCGGAATTATGGAGAGCATCGAATCCCAAAAGGCGGAGAAGCCGGGCCAGCTTTCCCAGGTGAGCGTCGCAAGCAAAGGCCACCTGGCGCAGGGGCTCTCGACGGATGCGCAAAATTTCCTGGACATCGAGGCTCTCAAACACGGGATACACCGCGATGCGGTCCCCCTCGCGGAGGCGGTAGCCGAAATCCACGGATTCGCCGTTGGCCAGGATCAGCTCGACCTCCACGTGGGGCACCCCGAGGGCTTCGATGGCGTCCTTGACCGTGGGCTGCCCGGAGAATTCATGGGTAAAAGCCCGGCCCCGCAGCTCCGCGGGCAAAAAATCGTTGAGCTCCGCGTAGAACCGGAACTCCGCTTTTCCCATCTATAGCCGGAAGATGGCCTTGGCTCGGGCCAGGTCGTCCACGGTGAACATGAGCATGTTTTTCTCCACGGAGAAGTAGCAAGAGAGCACGTTGATGCCGTCGCGGGCCAGCCGATCCAGCACGGTGGCCAGCTGGCCAGGCTGATGGGGAAGGTTCATGGCCAGTGCCTCGCGCTCCTCGTAGTCCACCCCGAGCCTCTTCAGGACTTTGCGGGCCCGATCCGGCGCGTCGGTGACCATGGCCACCACCGCCTCATCCAGCACGGTGAGGGCAGCCACAGCCTCGATATTGACCTTCTCCTCGGCCAGGGCCGCAGCAATCTCCAACAACGCCCCAGGGCGATTCCCCAAGTAGAAGGTGAACTCCTGCACCGCTACCACCTCCTAGGTCCGTTTATACCCGACTTTTTCGGTCGAGCCAGGCCTGGAGGATCAGGACGGCGGAAAGCGCGTCCACTTTTTCTTTTTGGCGCCCGGGCTGCTGCCCGGCCTCGCGGAGGACCCGCTCCACCTCCTGGGTGGTCCAACGCTCATCCACAAATTCCAGGGGGATTCCGGCCGTTTCGGCCAAGAGCTCGGCAAATTCCCGCACTTGGTGGGCCTGGACTCCTTCCGTGCCATCCATGTTCAAGGGGAGCCCCACCACCAGCACCTCGGCGCCAAACTCGCGGAGAAACTGAGAAAGGAAGCGAACGTCCTCGGGAAGCGCGCGGCGACGGTACACTGGGCAAGGCACGGCCAACACCCCCGTCTCGTCGGTGCGGGCGATCCCGACCCGTCGCTCGCCGATATCCAGGCCCACAGCCCTCATCGCTCGCCGGCCAGGAGGCACAAGGCCCGCCGGAGCATCTCCTCCACACTGGCC
>JBBIVL010000007.1:6205-18667 GCA_037439765.1 Candidatus Bipolaricaulota bacterium | reverse complement strand
CGGCCTCCACGGCCCGGCGCGCCTCCTCGGCCTTGAACCCCAGGGCCTTGGAAGTCAGAGCTTGGAGCACAATTTTCTCTTTCTCTGTGGAGGAAGAAACCTCCGCCGGAGCCCAGTCCGGCACGCGCTCGGAGAGCTCCAAAAGAATGCGCTGGGCCGTGCGCCGGCCGATGCCCTTCACCGCGTCCAGGGCAGAAAGATCCCCGCGACGAAGGGCAGCCACAAATTGCGCTGGCGGCAGGGCCGCCACCAGCTTGAACGCCAGCCGCGGCCCCACCTGGGGCACGGAAAGCAGGGTCACAAACATCTCCCGTTCCTCGGGAGTGGCAAACCCGTACAGGGAGAACTCATCCTCCGCCAGCACAAGGCGGGTGTACACCTTGGCCTCCATGCCCGGGGAAAGCAAGGCTGCTGTGCGCTCGGGCACGTGCACCCGAAACCCCAGCCCTCCCACAAACATCACCACGCTCTCCCCGCCCGCCTCCACCACTTGTCCCACAAGAAAGTCGATCACCCTCTCCTCCAGGAAAGCTCCGGTTCCGTTTGCGCCAATTGGGAAAGCTCATGGAAGGCGCGGTCCACTGGTTGAGCGGGCCCCGAGAGGAGGAGGACCACGGCCCCTTGGCCAGAGCCTACCCCGCCGGAGGCCACGTGCTCCGCGCGCACCCCGTACAGGCCCGCTACGGCTTCGGTCTCGGTGACCACCGTGCCCTGGAGGGGGAACAGCCCCACCTTGGGGCCGCTGGCCCAGGAAAGGCGTCCTTCCCCGAGCTTCCTTGCCAGTTCAGGGATGCGGCTGTGCACGGATTTCGCCCGGGAAATGGGAATCACCAATTCCACGCCGCGGGCCAACGCGGCCGCATAGAACTTACCCACGGTTCCCCCGTCCTTCCCGGCCAGAAACACGCCCACCGTGCCCTCGGAATCCAGGGCGTTCCCCCCTTTGATCACCACATCGCCGGGACCCAGGGCTTCCAAAATCTCCGACCAACCCAAGGTTTTGGGCACACCCCGCTCCAACACCATCATGGTTTCTCGTTCCTCGGGGGGAAGCACCCCTAAGGCCCGCTCCACGTACCCGGCACAGTATCGTTCCTTGGCCAACCCCCGGCCGAGGAGTTCCTCCAACACGTAGGCATTCGTAGTGCCCAAGGCCACCACAATCCGTCCTTCCTCCTTGGCTTGCTGTACAAGGGGCATCGCTGCCACCGCCCGCGCGATCAGGCGTTTTCCCGCGGCCGGAGGAAGGACAACCAACGCCTGAGCCTCCTTCCTTGGCAAGCTCGCCGTGCTCATGCTATAACACTAGCCGGAGCGAGATTCACAGGCAAAAGGAGGATGCATGCCCTTTACCCGAGAAACGTACGAACAGGAGCGGAGAACTTTCCGGTGGGACATTCCCGAGAGCTACAACATCGCGGCGGTAGTGGACGCGCATGCGCAACGGAAGGGCGAGCGGCCTTGTGTGCTGTGGGAATCGGAGAGCGGGGAACGCCGGGTGCTCACGTGGCGTCAGCTCTCCCAGCTCTCCTCGCGGTTTGCGGCGGTGCTCATGCGGCTTGGGGTGAAAAAGGGTGATCCCGTAGTGCACATCTTCCCTCGGTTGCCCGAGGCCTTCATTGTCCAAATCGGCACGTTCAAGGCCGGGGCCGTGGCCATCCCCTGCGTGGACATGCTGCGGGCCAAGGACCTCATCTACCGGGCCGAGGTGTCCGGCGCCCGGGTGATCGTGGCCCATGTTTCCGTAGCCGAGGAAGTGGAGGCCACCCGCGGCCAATGCCCTCTGGAACACTTCATCCTTATCGGTGGAAAAAGGCCGGGTTGGCTTTCGTTTGAGGAGGAGATAGAAAAAGCGCCGGAGGTTCCGCCTGTGCCACTCACGGTGCACGACCCCATCACCATCAACTTCACCTCCGGCACCACGGGGAACCCCAAGCCGGTGATGCACCGCCATCGCTGGCTCTATGGGCATTTGCGGGTCACTGCCCATTACTGGTGGCACCTCTCTCCGGACGACATCATGTGGGCCACCACTGCCCCCGGTTGGGCCAAGTGGTACTGGTCGCCCATCGGCGTGGGCCTCAATGTGGGCGCTACCCAGTTCATGTACCACGGCCGCTTCCAGGCCGAGAAATACCTGGAGCTTCTTGCCCGCTACGGGATCACCAAGCTCTGTGCCACGCCCACGGAGTACCGGATGATGATCCAAGTCCCGGATCTTGGGCGGTACAAGCTCAAGCTGCGGGATGCCCTTTCCGCTGGCGAGCCCCTCAACGTGGAACCCATCGCCGTTTTTCGGGAAGCGTTTGGCGTGACGATCCGGGACGGGTATGGCCAGACGGAGTCCGTTTGCTTGGTATGCAACCCGCCGGGGCTCCCGGTGAAGCCTGGCTCCATGGGGCTTCCCACGCCCGGGCCCAATGCCACCCCCATCGACGAGCAGGGCAACCCCGTGGGGCCTGGGGAAATCGGGGAGATTGCAATTCCCGTGGGCAACCCCGGAATCTTCGACGGCTATTGGAACGATCCCCAGCTCACCCAGGCCGTGTTCGCCGGGAAGTGGTACCGCACCGGCGACCTCGTGCGCGTGGACGAAGAGGGCTACTTCTTCTTCGAGGGCCGCGCGGACGACGTAATTAAAGCCTCTGGCTACCGCATCGGGCCGTTCGAGGTGGAGGACGCGTTGGTGTCGCATCCTGCGGTCGTGGAGGCTGCGGTGATCGGCAAACCCCACCCCACGCGGGGCCAGATCGTCAAAGCCTTCGTGATCCTGGCCCGGGGTTATGAGCCCTCGGAGGCGCTGGTGCAAGAACTCCAGGAGCACGTGAAGCGGGTCACCGCGCCCTACAAGTACCCGCGGGAGATCGAATTTGTGGCGGAACTTCCGAAAACCCCCAGCGGAAAAATCAAGCGCGCGGAGTTGCGGAAGCGGGAGCTGGAACGCCTTCAGAAGGAAGGTGCTGAACCCCAGGGGAATGCATGAACGTGAAACTTCTGTTCGTCACCCCTGAGGCAGAGGCCCTGATCGCCCGGTGCGCGCGGGTGAGCCACCGCAGCGCGGGCAAGAGCATGGAGGGTGACCGCCAGCTCATCCAAAAGCTCCTTGCGCTTGGCCACGAATCCGTACTGGAGCACGCCGTGGCCACGTTCGAGATCTCCGGGATCTCCCGCGCCTGTGCCAACCAGCTCACCCGGCACCGGCTGGCCAGCTTCGTCCAGGAATCTCAACGTTACGTGAACGTGGAGGATTGCGAATTAGTGCGTCCACCCACGTTCTCCGAGGAGGACTGGGCCGAGACCCAAGCCCTGTTCGAGCAGGGAAAAAACCTGTACCAGCGGCTGATTGCTAGAGGAGTACCGAAAGAGGATGCCCGGTTCGTGCTCCCGTTGGGAATCGAAACAACGCTGGTTCTGACCGCCAACTTTCGGGAGCTCCGCCATATTCTGAGGCTGCGGATGGACCGGAGCGCCCAGTGGGAGATCCGGGAGGTGGCGCGGCGGATGTGGCAGCTCCTTTATTCTCATGCGCCGGCCTGTTTCGAGGATCTTAAGGAGCTTGCCGAGGAGGACGAATGACGTTTTCGCTTCTTTCCGACAAGGAAATCCGCGAGCTTTGTGAGAAGGACCCGCCCATGATCCGCCCGTTCGTCCCTCGCCAAGAGGGGAAGCCTTCGTATGGGCTTTCCTCTTTTGGCTACGACATCCGTCTGGGAAGGAGGTTCCTCGTGCCCTTGGGCGGGGTGAACGCCGTGCTGGACCCCGTGAACTTCCCGCGAGAGCTGTTTCGGGAGATCGAGGCTGAGCACGTGTTCGAACTCGCTCCCCATTCCCAGGTCCTTGCCGAATCGGTGGAGGTCTTCCACATGCCCGAGGACGTGATGGGCGTGTGTTGGGGCAAATCCTCGTATGCCCGGTGCGGGCTTTTGGTGAACGTGACGCCTCTGGAGCCGGGGTGGGTCGGTCGCCTCACCCTGGAACTGGCCAACCTCTCTCCGCTTCCCATTCGCCTTCATATCGGCAGGGGCATCGCTCAGGTTGTGTTCTTCTGTGGGCAGAGGCCCCTCCGGTGCTACACGGAAAAGGAAGCGGGAGGGAACTACCAGAACCAGCCCGGAGTGACCCCTCCCCTCTAGCCATGGTGAACGCGGCGGAGCTTGTGCAAAAAGCGGTGGAGGCGCGGAGGATGGCGTACGCGCCGTATTCTGGGTTTTCCGTGGGCGCAGCTCTCCTCGCCAAAGACGGACGAATTTTTACGGGCTGCAACGTGGAAAACGCCTCGTATGGACTCACGGTGTGTGCGGAGCGGGTGGCCTTGTTCAAGGCCGTCTCCGAAGGAGCGCGGGAGTTCTTAGCCCTGGCCGTGGCCTGTGGGGAAGGGCCATGCAGTCCATGCGGGGCCTGTCGCCAAGTCCTCTACGAATTTGCTCCAGATCTCCTCGTAATCATGGCTGATGGAGCCGGAAAAAATTGGCGCACCACTCGCCTTTCCGAGCTTCTTCCCGACGGCTTCGGCCCCCGCGATCTTCACAGCGGCTAGCCCAGGGACTTCTGATTCGCCTCTCCAAGCTCAGGGTCTCCCTGGGGTCCATAGCTACCATGCCCCCGGCGCCCTGCTGCCCCATGGACTCCGGATTTGGGTGCCCTCGAAAGGAGGGTTTCTTTACCTCCCTGGGCCGGCCCCTCTACCTTCGCGGTGCACAGAAGGCAAGCAAAGGGAGCGTGGCTAATCACTTACGTTGACAAAGGGGCACCGCAGATATTCTTTGGCCCCGGGATGCAGGAGAGAGAAGGGGTTATAACCCGCTTCCCCGCGAGATCGACATCAACTCAGCATCCAGCATCAGCCCTGGGGGTGCTGGCCCTCAACGCGGGGCAAAGGATGCCCAAGCTCTTGGTTAGCCTTCTTCTTTTTGGGGAGCTATAATGGGCCGAAATTTCCAGGCAAGGGGGTGAGAGCGGAAGAGTTAGGGGAACATTTTCAACAAGCAAAGCGCTTTCAGCAGGAGGTGAGCAGAATATGCGTTTGCTGGTGGGGATTTTGTGTGTAGGGACTTTGTTGACGTTTGTAGGGCAAGCCCAGATTCTTCGAATAGCGTTCGATGCGGCGGACCTCAAGACCCTCGATCCGCATTACGCCGCAGCCACCATGGACCGAGCTGTGGTGGACATGGTGTTCAATGGGCTCGTTCGGTACAGGCCGGGCGACATCACGATGTTCGAACCGGACCTCGCGGAGTCGTGGGAGGTTTCCACGGATGGCCTTACCTGGACGTTCTATCTGCGAAAAGGAGTCTGGGTTCACCCATTCCCGGAAGCTCCCGAGGGGTATGAGCTCACCAGCGAGGACGTGGTCTTCTCTCTCCAAAAGGCCGCAGATAAGGACACCTCGGCCTACGCCGGAGAATACGTGGGGATGACGTTTGCGGCAGTGGACTCGTACACGGTACAGATTATCCTGGACAAACCTCTTTCCTCCTGGTTGTTCCTCCCCAAGGTGGCGGATTACGCGGGTGGGTTCATCGTGCCTAAGAGGGCTTACGAGGCTCTTGGATCCCGGTTCGCCACCAACCCGGTGGGCACAGGCCCGTTCCAGTTCGCTGAGTACGTGCCGAGCCAAAAGGTTCGGCTTGTTCGAAACGAAAAGTACTTCCGGGGCGCGCCCCTCCTCGCAGGGGTGGAGGTATGGTACATGCCCGACGTGACCGCCCGTTTGAGCGCGCTGGTCACTGGGGAGGTCCACATCATCGAGGGAGTCCGAGAGCAGGCCTGGGTGGAGGCGGTGAAGCGGATGCCGGGGGTAGTGGTCGACGTGTTCGGCCCTGGCGAGACCGAAGTTCTTCACCTCAACATGTCCAAGGACCCGATCTCAGACCTACGTGTGCGGCAAGCCATCGCCTATGCCATAAGCCGGGAGGAAGTGATCACCGCCATAGGGGCCGATGTGGCGGAGCCCTTGTGTGCAGCGGTGCCGCCCTACCTCGCAGGTGGCCTCACCTGTGCCGAGGTTGCGGAAAAGGGTCTTCTCTATGAGCTCAACTTGGATCTGGCCCGTAACCTTCTTGCCGCCGCGGGGTATCCCCAAGGGTTTGAGATCGGCGCCTATATTACCGAACGCGCTTCCTACAGAAAGCCCTTCGAAAACGTGCAAGCCCAACTCGCTCGGGTGGGGATCCGGTTGAACATCACGGTGGTGGACCACTCCTCCTTCCACACCCTCATCCGCCAGGATGTGAACCCGCTGGTGCACTACGAAGCATGGAGGCCGAGCGCCGATGCATTCCTGACTCGGTTCTATCACTCGGCTTCCATTGTGGTCACCGGAGCCAAACCGGACACAAACTTTTCCCACGTGACCTCTGTGGACAGTTTGATCGAGGCTGCCCGCTACGAGCTCGACGCAACCCGCCAAGCGGAACTGTGGAAGGAGGCTCAGGTCCAGCTTCTCGAGGAGCTCGCCTCTTACCCGCTCTACGTGCTCAAGTTCGTATTCGCCAGGTCGGAGAAGGTGGAGTACGGGTACGAGCTCAAGTCCTCACTCGCCCTTTACCCCCAGGTCACGGAGCTCACCCGGCTCAAGTGAGGCACACGGAGGCGGGCAAAATCAGCCCGCCTCCGTTTTCCGTCCGAAACCATGGTCCGGTACGCAGTACGGCGGCTACTGGTAGCATTTCCCACGCTTCTTGCTGTGTATACCCTGGTGTTTTTGTTCGTGCGGGTGGCCCCAGGGGACCCAGCGGTAGCGGCTTTGGGCGATTACGCTTCAGCAGAAGCAGTGCAGGCCCTACGTGAACGAATGGGGCTTACTGTCCCGTTGTGGGTTCAGTATTACCGGACCCTGGTGGGCTACCTTACGGGAGATCTCGGGCGGTCCCTCATCACCGAGCTTCCCATTGGCCAACAGGTTGCCACCGTCCTTCCCCACACGTTGGAACTTACGTTTGCGGGGATTGTCATCGGGGCTATTCTCGGGATTCCCACAGGCATCCTTACGGCTATACGCCGTAACCGCTTCCCTGACTACATAGGCCGTACCCTCAGCCTTCTGGGCCTTTCCATACCCGCTTTTTATCTTGGGATCCTCCTCATCGTGGCATTCGCCGTGCGGTTGCGATGGTTCCCGGTGATGGGTGCGGGCTCGTTTTCCAGCATATCTGCCAACCTGCGGCACCTTGCGCTGCCAGCCCTCACCTTGGGCATCATTATGACGTCATTCGTGACACGCATGACCAGATCGTGCCTGCTCAACGTGCTCAATGAAGAGTATGTGCGCACCGCGCGGGCTAAGGGATTGCGAGAGCAAACCGTGTTGTACTTTCACGCGTTGCGTAACGCCCTCATTCCCGTGGTTTCAGTGTTGGGAGTCCAAGCGGCAGTGTTAATCGGGGACTCCGTGATGACCGAGATAGTTTTTTCCCGTCCAGGTTTAGGAAGATTAATGGTTCAGGCAATGATGCAGCGGGATTACATTGCCCTGCAAGGGTTGATCATCATTTACGGGACACTTGTGATCCTTATTAACCTTTTCACCGACCTTTCCTACGGAATCATCGACCCCCGTGTTCGCTATGAATAGATGGATGCGCAGCCGCCGCCTGCGAGCTTTCCTGCGGAACAGGACCGCAGTGGCTGGGGCAGCCCTCGCCGCAACCGTGATCCTGGTCGGCCTTCTCGCCCCATCCATAGCCCCCCATGACCCCCTCACTCAGGACGTGTACAAAATGCTTGCCCCTCCGAGCGGATCTCACCCCCTTGGGACAGATGACCTGGGGCGCGATGTGCTGTCGCGCATCTTGTATGGGGCCCGAGTGTCCATCACGGTAGGCGTGTGCTCCGTTCTTATTGGAACGATATTGGGAACGCTCGTTGGCCTGGTAGCGGGTTACTTCGGGAGGATGTTGGAGCTCGCGATCATGCGGGTGGTCGACATCCTCATGTCCTTTCCGGTCCTGGTAATGGGGCTTATGTTCATGGCCATCCTCGGCACGGGAATGGATAAGCTCATCATCGCGATTGGGCTTGTGCTCACACCCCAGATCGCGCGACTCGCCCACGGGGCGGTGGTGGCCCTACGCGAGATGGACTACATCACCGCGGCTCGAGCCGTAGGGGCGGGGCCATGGCGCATCTTGACCCGACACGTGTTCTCCAACGTGGCCGGGGAGATTTTGGTCATGGCCACCCTGTGGCTAGCTACGGCCATTCGGGTGGAAGCCAACCTCTCGTTCATCGGGCTCGGGGTGTCCCCGCCCACGCCCACTTGGGGGAACATGATTCGCGAAGGAGTGCGGTGGTTGGTGGTGACCCCCTGGCTTGCCGTGTTTCCAGGCCTAGCCATCCTCGTGGCTGTGCTCGGGTTCAACATGGTGGGGGATGGCTTGCGGGATGCGATGGACCCGAAACTCCTCTGAGCACAAGGGTTGCGTAGGCCTGCAGAACAGCGTTAGGTTCCCTCTGTGTAAGCCATTCCTAGGCCACCAGGGCAAGAGATCCCAAAATTACTGCCGTTAAAACAGCTGCAAGAAAGGCATGGTCCAGGGTGAGTTTTGGCAGCGCCGGGAGTCTGGCCCGAAGAAGAAGGTAAGCGATAACGCCCAGGCCGGCCGCGGAAAAGGCTTCCGCCCAGGCCTTTAGGGTCAAGAGCTCGGGGAAAAGAAGGAGCCCAAGGATTCCAAGCCCAAGGACGCCAGCATCCAAAAGGGGAATGCCGCCAAACCTTCCCGTTCCCTGTCCACGAAAAAGCGGAATAAGTTTGGCAAATGAGGCAGCGGTGCCCACGGAAAGGCTGAAAAAGATAGTTTTCACCCAGAGAGGCTGGCCAAGGGAAAGAAGGCCTTTGGCGGCAAACCCCGCAAGGGGCGGAAGTCCAACAATGGCCAGGCTTCCCAGGGCCAGACCTAGCGCCGCCGGCCGCGGAATTTTTCCGGAAAGCTCAGCGATTGAGCGAACCCCGCTTTTCTCTACAGCCTCACCCGCGGAAAGGAACAGAAGCCCTTTGAAAAGACCATGAGCCACGGCGTACATCAAAGTTCCCTCCCATGCGCCCACACCCAGCCCTAACAGCATGTACCCAAGCTGGGACACGGTGTGGTGCCCAAGCATCGTTTTCAGATCGGTCTCGCGCAGGGCGTACAAAATCCCACCAAATCCTGTGAGGATCCCTAGGGCTAAAAGGATAGGTCCAAGGGGAAAAGCTTCGACCAGGCGGGCTATGGCCACCACCCCCACCTTCACCACCAGGCCGGAAAGGAGGAGGGAAACCTCAGTGGGCGCCTGGCCATGGGCCTTGGGAAGCCAAAGGCCAAGAAGAAAGACCCCTGTTTTCGTCGCTGCACCGGCGAGAAGAAATCCGGCGCCGATACGGCTGGCCATATCCCCGGTTTCCACCTGGGCCAAGGCGCTCAAGGAAAGAAGGCCGGTGCGGCCGTAAACCAGGCCCAGGCCGAAGAGATAGAAAGTCATGCCCAATCCGGCCAAAAAGAGGTAGCGCAGGGCCGCCCAGACCGCGGCGCTCCGGCCCTCATAGGCGATGAGGATCACGGAAAGAAGCGAGGAAAGCTCGAGCACCACGTAGAGGTTGAAGAGATCCCGGGAGATTCCGCCGGCCAAGCATGTCCCTACGAGAAGGGTGATGAGGGCGTGCCGAAGCTGGTCCTTTGGCCAAGCGTGGAGAAGAGTGGCGGCGTGCAGGAACAGGGCCAAGCCCCAGATTCCCAGGGCCCAAAAATCCCCGGCCACGGCGATCCCCCAGGGGGGGCCGCCTACAACCTCTTCGGGAAAACCCGGAGCCCAAAGGCCGAGGCTCACCAAGCCAGCCAGGATCGCTAATGCCGCGGTCTCCCGGCCTTTTCCAAAAACAATCCCCAAAAAACCCAGGCCGAAATACGCGAGGATCCCCGCCAGAGCCGCGTTCATTCTTCCTCCTCGAGTCTCCGGGAATCCTGGGTGTGGCGATGCTCGGTGAGGAGGATCACCAAGGCCAAGGCCAGGGCCAAGGTGGCGAAACGGATGACGATGGCGGTGAGGACCAAGGCCTGGGGGAGGGGATCGGCGGCGGGGCCGGGACCAAGGCCAAGAATAGGCGGCCGCACGCCCGGTCGATGGGAAAGGGCCACAAGGAAAAGGATGCTTCCGCCCGAGGCCACGCCCAGGCCCAAAAGCTTCCACACGAGGTTGCGTCGGGAAACCATAACCCAAAGGCCCAGCGCCGCGAGGACCACAGCCAGGCTCAAACCGCTAAGTGATTCCACCTCACACCTCCCCCCGGGCGGATGCGAATCGATGGAGCACGGCCCAGGCGCCGATGGCCACTTCCACCGCCACGAGGAGGTTGGCGGCCACAAACGCCGCGGGCGCGCGCACCCCAAGAATCAGGACCACAGCGCCCAGGAAAAGGAGGAACACCACGACCACGTACTCCAGGCGCTCCAAACGGGGCTCGTAGAGCTCGGCGCTCAGGCGCTCCACGCCTTTGGCCAGGGCCAGAAGGAGAAGGGCCGAGCCGAGGATGGCCCCCGCGGGAAACCCTCCGCCTGGGCCGATATGCCCGCTGGCCACAAGATACAGGGCAAACACGAGGACGGGGCCAAGGAGGAGATCAGCGGAACGGCGAAGAAGCGGGGTTTCCGCAACCGGCGGGAGCTCCCCGTGCCAGCGCATTCCCAAAAGGAAGAACCGCACGCCCACCATGGCCACGACATAGACGAGGACCTCGAAAATGGTGTCCCAAAGACGGACGCCCAGGACCACGGCGGCCACGGCGTTGGCCACGCCCCAAGCTTTGGCCACAGGATCGGAGTCAGGAAACTCCGGGCGGGGCCAAATGCCGATGAGGCCCGCGCCCAAAAGCCCAAGAAGGCCAGCTAGCCCGCACACCAAAAGGAACTTCATCCCAGGTACCTCCGCAAAAGCTCCGCCAATTCCCCGCTTTTCTCCAGCTCGGCCAAGAATTCCGTGAGGCTTCTGTACAGTTCCTCATCCTGTGGGGGCACAGCTAGGGCAAACCCATATTCTCCGGGAACGAGTTGGGTTTCCGCTTCGGAAAAGAGGTCCTGCATGGTCCACTCGCGTAATCTAAGGAGATCGGTCACCGCTTCCCCCACTTCTCCCCGGGCTAGGGCGTGGGCCAATTCCGCGGCGTCCTCGAAAAGTTTTCCTGTGGGATCCGCATGTTTCCCCGTGGGTTCACCGGCCACGGCTCCCCGCGGGCCCTCCCCCAATCGCACCAACACCAACCGCGTGGGAAGGAGGGGCTTGGTGTAGGCTAACCCATCCTCCGGTACGGGCAGAAAACCGCCAGCGCCGAGGTGGGCCTCGCCGCTTCGCAAAAGCCGGGGGATCTCCGCGCGGGGAACCCAAATGAGCTCAAGATCCCGGTGATACCAACGGGCGAAACGCGTGAGGATCTCCCACTCCAACCCAGCGATGCCCGCGCCTTCCGGATAAAGGAGGGGATAAAGCGGAGAGGCAGCTACCACGATTTTTCCCGTGCGGCGCAAAGCCAAAAGGTACACGAAGGTCACAAGGCCGAATCCTACGGCGGCCTCGGTGAGGGCCACATCGGGCGCAGCCAAAACCAAATAAAGCCCAGCCAAAACTAAGGAATGGGCGCCCACCCCGATCACGCCCCAAAGGAGACGCTTGCCGGTGAGGGCGAAGATGGCCAGAGCCAAGGCCAGGACGCAGAGAAGAACGGCCACCATGTCAGTCGCGAATTCTGCGGACGAAGGCGCTTTTGGCCACGGCGTGGGTGGCCAAGGGCCCGGTGAAAAGGAGGAAGAGGACCATCACAATGGTCAAGCCGCCGGTGGCCTCCCAGCCCGCGTGAAGAATGAGCCCGAGGAGGAAAAGGGTCACTCCGCCGATGTCGCCCACCCCGGCCACCTGCAGCCGCACATACGGCGAGCGGAACCGCACCATCCCAAGGCCTCCAAGCCAAAGGAGGGCCAGCCCCCAAAAGAGGAGGACCTCCCCGAAAATCCTCATCGTTCACCCCTTTCCCCAAACCGCGCCACAAGGATGGTCCCCAAGAAGCCGAGGATGGCATAGGAAAGGGCCACATCGAGGAGGATTTGGTGTCCGGAGAAGGCAGCATGGGCCACGAGAGCCAGGGCCACCCGCACATTCAGGGAGGAGGCGCCGGCGAGGCGATCCCAAAGGGTCGGCCCCCGCCAGAGGACCCAAAGGGGCGGAACAGCACTGAGAAGGAGCAGTAGCTCTACCGCAAGCCTCATTCCCAAATCCTTTCCAAAAGATCCTGCAGGCGGTCCACCTCGGGAAGGTAAGGGCCGGCCGGGAGGTGGAGGCAGTGCACATAAAGCACGTCCCCTTCGCCCAGGAGGGCGATGGTTCCCGGAGTGACGGTGATGGCCCAGAGGAGAAGGAGTTGGGCCATCTCCGAGCGCACCCGGAGAGGCACGGCCACGATTCCCGGCCGAACCTCGCCTGTCACGCTTGCCCACGCCG
>JBBIVL010000007.1:0-6177 GCA_037439765.1 Candidatus Bipolaricaulota bacterium | reverse complement strand
CGTCACCCGCCAGGCCACAAGGCCAAGGAACCAGGCCCATAAATCCACCCGAAAAACTTGGGAAGTAAGGGCAAGGGTCAGTCGGCCGCTGCACCAAGCCAGCCCGAGCGCGAGAGGAAAAACGCCCCCGGCAAGGATCAAGGGCCAATCGGGTTGCCGCCACAGGAGGACCCACAACCCCCAGAGAATTCCGCCGGTCACAGCAAACGTGGCCAGGCGCAGCATGTTCTTCCCAGTTTACCGAACAAGCGAGGTTGACGTGGCCCACTCGGAGGGGGTAGGGTCACATATCTTGGCCAAAAGGAGGCAAGGATGAAGGACTGGTGGAAGGACTTCTTCACCTTTCGGCAGTTCATCACGCCGCGAGTGATGCCCGTGGTGTTCTGGATTGGGGTAGGCATCGCCGTGATCATGGGGATCATCACCTTAGTGGAGGGGGCTCTTCTGAGCAGCGCCCGCCTGATCTTCATGGGGCTCGTGACCCTCTTTTTGGGTCCACTTTTTGTGCGGATTCTTTGCGAGCTGGTCCTTACCTTTTTCCGCCGAGGGGAGTAGGAGAAAGCCGCCTCGGCCTTCCCCAGAAAGCTCGAGTTTCAGCTGGGAGTACAATTCCCAGGATGAGGCGCGGGTGGATGCTGCTGCTTGTGAGCGTTGCTCTGGCGGGCTGGGCCGGGGAAATCATCCAGCTCAAGCTGGATGGCACGGTGAATCCCGCGACCAGCGCCTATGTGCTTAGGGGGCTGCGAGAGGCCCAACGTCGCGGAGCCTCGCTAGTGATTCTGCAACTGGATACGCCCGGGGGGTTGGACACGGCCATGAAGGAAATCGTGGAAGCTATCCTGGGGTCGCCAGTGCCGGTGGTGGTGTGGGTGGGGCCGGCGGGAGCCCGCGCCGCCTCTGCCGGCACGTTTATCCTCCTTTCCGCCCATGTGGCAGCCATGGCCCAAGGCACAAGTACCGGTGCCGCGCATCCCGTGGCCCTGGGCGGGGAGAGCGCTGACACGACCGATCCCACAGTGCAGAAGATCGTGAACGACGCGGCGGCTCGCATCCGGGCCATCGCCGAAGCCCGCGGCCGCAATGCCGACTGGGCCGAAAAAGCTGTGCGGGAATCCGCTACCCTCACCGCGACTGAGGCTTTGGACCTCGGGGTAATCGATCTGGTGGTCAATTCCCTCCCGGAACTGCTGGAAAAACTTGAGGGATTCGCCCTTCCTGAGGGCACAATCCTACGGACCCGAGGCTTACCCCCACGGGAGTTGCCCATGACCTTCCGGGAACAGCTCCTCGCGTACCTCGCGGATCCAAACTTGGTGTACATCCTCCTCATGCTCGGACTCTACGGCCTCATCTACGAATTCCTCACCCCTGGCATTGGCCTGGGCTTGGTGGTGGGCAGCGTTTCCCTTCTTTTGGCCATCTTCGGGCTTCAGCTCTTGCCCATAAGTTTTGTGGGTGTGGGGTTGGTTCTTCTTGGATTCGCGCTGGTCGTGTTGGATGTGCTTGCTCCTTCCCACGGTCTCCTTACCCTCGGGGGCCTGACCAGCTTGGTCCTGGGCTCGCTTTCCCTTTTCGAGGTGGAATCGCCGGCTGTACGCCTTTCCTGGAGCACGGTGGCCGCCACATTGGGCACCCTGACGGCCATCCTTCTTTTCATCTTGGGCAAGGGGCTCACCGCTCAGCGACAAAAACCCCATCCCCTGACCACTTTGGTGGGGCAGGTGGCCGAGGCCAAGGATGACTTATCTCCAGAGGGCTGGGTTTTCGTGCGGGGAGAGCACTGGTGGGCCCAAGCTGAGGATCCCCCGATTGCCCGGGGTGAACGGGTCCAGATCGTGGCACAGGAGGGCCGCATCCTGCGGGTACGCCGCCTTCCCCCAAAGTGACCTGCATCCCGCGCCCAAAGGCCAAGGCCCAGGGCTTAACGGCACGATTCGCCCGGCTCCACAATTTCCTCTAGAATGGCTCAAAGGAGGTGCAATGAGCTACGAGCGGCAGTGGCGTGTGCGCACCTCGGGGTTCGCCGGAATGTTTTGGTTTGCCGGCTGGCTCTTTACCTTGGCCTATGCGCAGCCCCTCTGGTGGCAGGCCATCCTAGCCCTGGTGATCTGGCCCTATTACTTGGGGGTGCGCTTGCGGTAGAACGTTTCTAGGCTCATGGCAGAAGCATTGCGCTACAGGATATCTAACCAGCTGGAGTATCGAAGCTCGGCCCCCTCACAGTTCAAGACTTCTCAGGCTAAGCGTGGGCTTTGTTCAGCATTTTACCGCTTTAAGGCAGAGACCAAACTTCAATGTTGTCAAACGCGATGTGAAGCGTCGTGTTGCCTGCAAAGGAACCACAGCCTAAGCCAATCTGCCCCCCTGCCAAAGAGTCGTCAGTGGTTTGGAAAACCTGTTGCTCGTTTACAAAAAACGTGAGTTGGGAGCCACTGGCCAACACTGCAATCCTGTTTGTACCCGGGCCGGTGTGAATTGCGGCATGGGACGTCCATCCCTTAAGCACCGTCCATGTTCCCCCCACTCTCTTTTCGAGGCTGAAAGTACCATGGGGGCTAATGAGGAAGCGGTAGTAATTATCCCAGTCCACAATGCGAAACATGATGTATGGAGCCGTCTTGTTTTCTGTACCGGCAATATACTCCACATCCACCTTTAGCTGGAAGTCCTGGAACTGGCCAGCGGCGGGATTTTTCACTGCTCGCCACTCCCCGGCTTGGCTCTCATAATGGTACTTGCCGTTCTCGATCCACCACCGGTAGGATGTCCCGCCTCCCACATACCACGTATTCCCTTCGCTTTGAGAGAAGCGCTCCTCGTAGAGAAGCTGCGGGCTAGGCGGGCCGAACAAGTTACATCCGCCAATCGCGATGCCAACCACTGCCATGAACAACAACCTCACGCCTTTGCGCATAATAATCCCCCTTTGTTAGATAATTTTACATCCGATGTCCAAGACGTCAAGCGGGCTTTCTGCCCAAGGATGGGTGCCTGATAGGCCTCTGCCGCTCTGGGTTTGAGAAAACCCGACTCCACACGGAGATACTTCGGCGAGGGAAGAACCCCAACATGCTCTGGTAACAACGCCTCGCCCCGGGGGCGGAAACGCCCGCCCTTACTTAACAGGCCCAAACCGGCGAATTCACACAAATACCTCGGCGCAACCCTATCTCGGGAACTGCCCAGCGTGTCTCGAGTTCTCCCACTCCAGGAGCCCCCTTGTTAGCGTTGCAGGTAGCGGCTGCGAGGCCCGTACAGGCTTACCAAATCCTCTACAGAAAATTCCCGTGTGCTGAAATAGAGCGTCAGCTCAAACTCCGACTCCGCAGTGAACAACTCGGGCGTCACCCGGATCGTATACACGCCGGGCACAACCGCGTGCACCCCCGTGTACACATCGTTCACGTTGCCGGGGCGAAACGCCACCCGGTTTCCGCTTGGGTCATACAGGGTAGCCCGCAGCCACTGCCCCCGCTGTGTCACGAGGGAAAGGCTGACATAGCCTTGCGCGGGGATGTTCACGGTGTAGGTGAGCATATGGCAGCGGCCCAGGCTAAGATCAGAATCGCTGTTGCAGGTGGGAAGCCGGTTGATCCGGCTCCGGGTGGTGAAAAGTACAGAAATCTCCCCTCCCATGGTCGTATTCTCAAGCCCGCCCGTTCTGGCAGCTCCGTCAACCCGCCATGCTCCGTACATGGCTTCCGCGAGAGGCCGATAGATCCCGTAGAGATCCACCGGCGCGGTGAATGCCCATGCGTGGAACACCTTTCCATCCGGCCGGGCCACCACAACCCGCCACTGGCGGAACATTTCCCCATCGTGGACGAATTCAGCCACATAGCCATCCCCACTGGGGTAGTCCGAACTATCGATACACACCGTGGCACTTCCCAGGACAAGGTCGCACTTATAGGCATTGAGAAGATCTGAAACGCTCTCATACTGCCCTCCCGCTGAGGTGGAAGCGAAGCTAGCGATGGTCACTGTGGTGTAATAAGCTTCAGTTCCAGGCTTTCCGGAGAGGAGGAGCGTGTACTCGTTGAGTTTGGCGGCGCTCCAGCCCGCGGGAAAGTAAACGCAGTACCCCAGTTCCTGCCAGCAATACATGTTCTCGAGGTTAAGAGGAACTCCTGCCGCGACGACACAGCAAAGAACTCCACCTACGGCCGCCGCCCACTTGGACCCACCCATGAGGCCTCCTTTGAATCAAAGAAGTATAACACAAGTTTCGCCGGCGAGCTCGGGAGCGAGCTGTGAGGAAAGGTGCCGAAGGAGCCAGCATCGCGAGGGGCAACCCGAAACGTTTTGCGCAAAAACGAGGGAAAAGCTACGATGATCAGTGAGCCGTGGGAAGAGAAGAACATGAAAAGCCTGCTGATTTCGGGGGGAATGGTAGTTGCGCCCGGCCGGGTGGGACGGGGCACGGTGTACATCGAGGGTGGAAAAATCGCGAGATTGGCGAAAGCTCCGGCGGCCGAGGTTTTCGAAGCCCGCGGGCTTTTGGTCCTTCCCGGGGCCATCGATGCCCATGTGCATTTTGCTCTTCCCGTGGCGGGAACGCGCTCGGCCGACGATTTTCACAGCGGCTCCTTGGCGGCGGCCTGCGGCGGGATCACCACCTTCATCGATTTCACCCTGGGCCACCCCGAGGTCTCCCTTCCTGAGGCCGTGGAGAGAAGGCTCTCCGAGGCCAAAGTCTCCGCCGTGGACTACAGCTTCCACGTGGAGATGATCGGTTGGACTCCGGATCGTGTCCGGGAAATTTCGGAGGTCAAGGACCTCGGGGTGCGCTCGTTCAAGTTCTACCTGGCCTATTCTGAATCCGACCGGCGCACGGATCTCCGCACCCTCAGGGCCGCCATGGAGGCCATTCGGGAAATCGGGGGCGTGGCCATGGTCCACGCGGAGTGCGACGAGCTTTTGGACCCCAAGAAAGGGCCTTTCCCTTGGGCAAGGCCAGCCATAAGCGAGGAGATCGCCATCGCCGAGGTGGGGATCCTTTCCCGGGAGACCCGCTGCCCAACGTACGTTGCCCACATTTCCTCGGCCCTTGGGCTTTCCGCGCTCCTTCGGGCCCGGCGGGAGGGCGCACCCATCATGGGCGAGACCTGTCCCCATTACCTCCTTTTGGACGAGGGCGTATATTCCCGGCCCGATGGGCACCTTTTCACCGTGACCCCGCCCCTTCGCGCGCCCGCGGATCAGGAAGCCCTCTGGCGGGCCCTAAGCCGGAGAAAACTACAAGCGGTGGCCACCGACCACTGCCCCTTCACCCGCGCCCAAAAGGACCCATACCGGGAAAATCCGGAGAAAATCCCGTCCGGCCTTCCCGGGGTGGAGACCCTTCTTCCCCTCCTTTTCTCCGCAGGGGTGGCGGAGGGAAAGCTCCGTCTTTCCCAGCTTGCCTGGTACCTTTCGGAAGGGCCGGCCCACGCATTCGGCCTTTGGCCCAAAAAAGGGGCCATCGCCCCCGGATGCGACGCCGACCTCGTTCTTCTTGACCCGAACGCGACCTGGACCATCCGCGCCGAGGAACTCCACATGGCCACGGACTTCTCCCCCTACGAGGGCCTGACCGTGCGGGGAAAGATCGTGGGCGTCCTTTCCCGGGGTGAATGGATCTATCGGGACAGGGAAATCCTGGCCCGACCTGGACGCGGTCAATTCGTGCCTTGGCAAGAATGAGCCTCGTCCTCATCCGCGGCGCAGGCGATGTGGGAACGGCGGTAGGGATCGTTCTCCATTCCCTGGGCTACAAAATCGTGTACACCGAGCTCCCCAAACCCACCACCCTGCGTTGGGCCGTGGCCTTCTCCGAGGCCGTCTATCGCGGGGAATGGCAGGTGGAAGGCGTTCTAGCTAGGCGCGCCTCTTCCCCGACCGAGGCTCGGGAAATCGCGGAAAAAGGGGTGGTCGCAGTCCTCGCCCCGGAAGGGGAGGCCCTAAAAGGACTTCGGCCGGAGATCCTAGTGGATGCACGTATGGCCAAAAGGAACCTGGGGACAAGGATCACGGAGGCCCCCGTGGTGATCGGGCTTGGCCCAGGTTTCCTGGCCGGGGTGGATTGCCATGCCGTGGTGGAGACCTTAGAGGGGCCGGAGCTTGGTCGGGTTTATCTTTCGGGAAGCGCCGCGCCGCCCACTCATGTCCCCTGTGCCGTGGAGGAACGGCGCGAGG
>JBBIVL010000006.1:0-32542 GCA_037439765.1 Candidatus Bipolaricaulota bacterium | reverse complement strand
CACCGCCGGATAAATGCCTTTTTCCGCAAGCTCTCGGGTGAGGACGATGGTGGCGTCCAGATGGGCGAAGACCGTGGCCGGCGCAGGATCGGTGAAGTCGTCGGCGGGCACATAGATAGCCTGGATGGAGGTGATGGAGCCGCGCCGCGTGGAGGCGATTCTCTCCTGAAGCTCGGCGATGTCCGTGGCCAACGTCGGCTGGTAGCCCACTTCCGACGGCATGCGCCCAAGGAGAGCGGAAACTTCGGACCCGGCTTGGGCAAAGCGGAAGATGTTGTCGATGAAGAGAAGAACGTCTTTCCCCTCTTCATCGCGGAAATATTCAGCCATCGTCACGCTGGTGAGGCCCACGCGGAACCGGGCTCCTGGCGGCTCGTTCATCTGGCCGTAAACGAGCACGGTATTGGGCAAAACGCCGGCCCGCTTCATCTCCAAATAGAGCTCGTTTCCCTCGCGGGAACGCTCGCCCACCCCAGCGAAAACGGAAAAGCCTTTGTGCTCGTAGGCAATGGCCCGGATGAGCTCCATGATGAGCACGGTTTTGCCGACCCCGGCTCCGCCAAAAAGCCCTACCTTGCCGCCCTTGGGAATGGGGGCCATGAGGTCCACCACCTTGAGGCCTGTTTCCAAAATTTCGTCCTCTACGGAAAGCTCCTCCAGCAATGGGGGTGGGCGATGGATGGGGTAGCGTTTTTGCGCCGGGGGTGGAGGCTGGTTATCGATGGGATTGCCTACAAGGTCGAACATGCGGCCCAGTACCTCGGGCCCCACGGCCACGGTGATGGGCCCGCCTGTATCCAGGACTTTATCCCCCCGGCGCAGCCCATCCGTGGAATCCATGGCGATGGTGCGCACCGTGGAATCACCCAAGTGCTGGGCCACTTCCAGCACGAGATTGTTCTCCTCCCGCGGGACAACGAGGGCCTGCCGCAGCGGCGGCAGATGCCCGCGGGAGAAGGCCACGTCCACCACCGGCCCGCGAATAGCCACAATCCAACCCTCGGCTACCCCTTCCTTCACATTCACGCTTCCTCCCGAATGGCTTCCGCTCCGCCCATGACATCCATGAGCTCCAAGGTGATGCGTTGTTGGCGGGCTTTATTGTATTGGACCGTAAGTTTCTGCAAAAGCTCGTCGGCGTTGTCCGTGGCGTTTTTCATGGCTTGCCGGCGGGCCGCCTGCTCCGCCGTTTTCGCCTCCAACAGCATTTGCCAAACTTTGCCCAAAAGCCAGGTGCGGCCGACTCCTTCGATGAGCAGGGAAAGCTCCGGCTCCACCAAAAGCTCCCGCGGGGCAGCTTTAGGCAAAACGAGGGGCAACAGCCGCTCCACGCGTACGCGCTGCACGAGTTCCCCGCGAAATTCCGTATATACCACATGGATTTCCCCCACTTCCCGATAGAGACCCAATAATTCCTCCCGAATCTCCCGGGCCTGTTCCAGGGTCGGCTTTTCCAAGCGGCGATAGCTCTTGTGGATGGCCCAGCCGGCGCGGCGGAAATGGCGGATGGCTTTGTCGCCCACGAGCACGAGTTTCGTGTCCGAGTGGGTGCGAAGGAACTGGGTAGCGGCGCGGTTCACCTCGTCCACGTAGCGGCCACACAAGCCGCGATCGGCGTTCAGCACCAAAAGGGCGTGCCCGGGTTGGCCATTCCCGTCGAGGAAAGGGTGGGTAAGAAAATTGGCTCGGGCCCAGGTGGCCAGCTCGCTCAGAACTTTTCTTATCTCCTCCGGGAAAGGTCGGGCTGCTAAGAGCTCCCGTTTGCGCAGCAGCACCTGGGTGGAGGCGATGGTGTACATGGCTTTGGCGATCTGCCGAATGTGCTGGATGTTGCGGATACGTCGGCGAAGCTGACGAAGTTTCGCTGCCATTTAAGCCCGGAAAGTTTTCTTGAACTCGGACAGAGCTTCCTCGAGCCCCGCCCGCACCTTCTCCGTGAGACGCTTTTCCTTGCGCAACTCGGAAAGCACGCCCGAATGGTGGCTGCGTAGGAAGGCCAGGAACCCCTGCTCGAAGGCGCGTACCGCCTCCACCGGGACCCCGTCCAAATGGCCGCTCACCGCCGCATACAGCGAGGCCACTTGCTCCTCCACGGGCATGGGTTGGTACTGATCCTGTTTGAGGATCTCCATGACCCGGGCGCCGCGGGCCAGCTGGGCCTGCGAGGCTTCATCCAATTCCTGGGCGAACTCCGCAAAGGCTGCCAAATCCCGGTACTGAGCGAGCTCCAACCGCAGTTGTCCGGCCACCTCCTTCATGGCCGGGATTTGGGCGGCGCCGCCCACCCGGGAAACCGAAAGGCCCACGTTCATGGCCGGCCGCTGGCCCTTGTTGAACAGATCGGCCTCCAAGTAGATCTGGCCATCGGTGATGGAGATGAGGTTGGTGGGGATGTACGCGGTGATGTCCCCGGCCTTCGTTTCCACGATGGGCAGGGCGGTGAGGGAACCTCCGCCATATTCGTCGCTCATGCGCGCAGCCCGTTCCAAAAGCCGGGAATGAAGATAGAAAATGTCACCAGGATAAGCCTCCCTTCCCGGCGGCCGCCGAAGGAGCAAGGCGATCTGTCGATAGGCCACGGCGTGCTTGGAGAGGTCGTCGTAGATGATGAGGGCGTCCTCGCCGCGGTCCCGGAAGAATTCGCCCATGGCGCAGCCCGCATAAGGCGCGATGTACTGAAGAGGAGCGGGGTCTTCGGCGGAGGCAGCCACCACGATGGTGTAGTCCATGGCCTCATAGCGGCGCAAGGCATCCACCACTTTGGCGATGGTAGAGGATTTCTGGCCGATGGCCACGTAAATGCAGTACATGCCCTGGTCCTTTTGGTGGATGATGGTGTCCACAGCGATCGCCGTTTTGCCGGTGCGGCGATCGCCGATCAACAGCTCGCGCTGGCCTCGTCCGATGGGGGTGAGGGCGTCGATGCATTTGATCCCCGTCTGGAGGGGGGTGTTCACGGGCTGGCGCATGATCACACCGGGAGCCTTGGCGTCGGTCCTGCGGTAACCCTCGGGCTCGACGGGCGGGCCGCCATCCAAGGGACGGCCGAGAGGATCCACGACCCGGCCCAGAAAACCCTTTCCCACCGGGGTCTCCAACACGCGGCCGGTGCGGCGCACCTCGTCCCCCTCTTTGATGCCTGCGTCGCTCCCCAACACCGCCACGCCCACCGAGTCCTCGGTAAGATCCAAGACCAAACCGTGGGTGCCATCGGGGAAGATCACAAGCTCGGAGGCCAGGGCGGAGCGGAGGCCCCACACCCGGGCGATGCCATCGCCCACTTCCACCACCACGCCCACCTCCTCCATTTCCAGGTCCACACCGAGGCTCTGGATTTGCTTTTTCAGTACCGATGCAAGTTCGTCGTAGCGGGGCATTTCACCCTCCTAAGGCCCGGCGCAGACGGTGCAGGCGCCCCTGCAGGGAGGCGTCTAGACGCCGGCCGGACAGGACCAATTCTGCTCCGGCCAGGAGTTCCGGGGCCACTTCCTCCGCCAGCGTTACCTCCCGCCTCAAAGCCTCCTTGAGCCGGACCCGTAGCTCTTCCCGGAGATCTGGGGACAAAGGGGAGGCAGTGCGGACCAGGACGTGCACCGGGCCCCCAGATTTTTCTAAAGCCTGAAAATAGGCAGAGGCCAGCTCTGGAAGGAGCCCGGCGCGGCCCCGCCGCACCAAAAGCCGCAAGAGATTCCGGGTGTAGGGATGAAGGACGCTTCCCACCGCTTCCACCACTTGTTCTTTGACGTTCGTGGCGATGCGAGGATGGGCAAGAAACGGTAGGAATTCCGGTACACACCGGGTCAGGGCCTGAATAAAGGAAAGCTCCTCCGCCACGGCCTTTTCCGCACCGGCCTCGCGGGCGGCCTCCAGGAGCGCTTGGGCATAGCGTTCCCCCAATCTCTCTTCCCGGCCCATGTTCAGGAAAGGATCCCGGGACCAAGTCGGGCGGCGAGCTCGGCCAAAAGCTGCGCATGATCCTCGGGTCTCACTTCCCGGCCCAGAACCTGGGCTGCCCCGAGGACGACCAGTTCAGCATAGGCCCTGCGCAGTTCGGCGAGAGCCTCTTCTTGAATGCGGGCAGAGGCCGCCTCAGCCTCTTTGAGAATGCGCCGGGTCTCCTCGCGGGCCTTTTCCCGGGCACGGCGCAGGATCTCCTGGGCCTCCGCTTCGGCCTGGGCTCGGATCGCTCGGGCCTGGCGGTTGGCCTCATGGAGCTCCTCCTCGGCCTGTCTGCGGAGGGCCAAGGCTTCCTCCTCCAGGGCCTTGGCGCGGGAGATCCTTTCCTCTTCCAGCCTTCGCCGGGCATCCAACCAAGCCAGGGCCCGGGCAAAAAGAAGGCGCTTGAGGACCCAGACCAAGAGAAGAAAGGCGATGACGTTGAGGATAAGGGTCCAGTTCAGGCTTTTTATGATGGTTTCCCAACCGAGCTCCATGGGCCCCTCACACCACAAACAGGATCATGATGGCGATGAGCAGCGAGTAGATGCCGGTGGTCTCGGCGATGGCATCGGCGATGATCATGTTGCGGAGGAGGGTGTTGGCCATCTCCGGTTGGCGGGCCATACTCTCCAAGGCGGAGGCGCCGATGCGCCCTTCCCCCAAGGCCGGGCCGATGGCGCCAATGCCCATGCAGAGCCCAGCCGCCAAGTATTTCAAAGCTTGAACAAGTTCCGGCCCCATCCTTTCCTCCTTTTCATTCCGCGGCGACTTGAATGTACGCGGCCGCAAGAAGTGTGAACACCAACGCCTGAATTGTGCCCGCGAAAATCCCGAAAAACGCGTTCAAGATAAAACTAGCTACCGAACCCACCGCCAGGGCACTCAGTCCAAATCGGGCCATGTCTACACCTGAACGGGAAAAGGCAAGCTCTAAAGCGGTGAGGAGAAGAAGAACCATCCCCAACGAGAGAGCAACCCTTCCCCACAATTTTTTCCAGCGCCGAAGCACAAGGCCCAGGAGCACCAGAACCGTCGCCAGAAGCCCAGTGAAAAACGGGGACTGCACAAACCGCAGTAAAACAGGAATGGCCACAGCCAGCATGATGGCCCCACCCAAAATGTTCCCAAACAGACGGAACCCGTGGGAAAGGGTCCGTCCCATATCCCCAACGATGTTCATGGGGAGCATTATGGGGATCGGCTCCAGATAGCCTTTCACGTGGCGGAATGCCCCTTTGGCGCGGATTCCGTAAAGGTGGGTAAGGAGGTAAACGAGGAGGGCCAGGCCCAACGTGACATTGAGGTCCTGGGTGGGGGCGACCATCCCGGGGATGGGGAGGATGGAGGAAAGGTTGCAGGCCAAGACGTAGAGAAAAAGGGTAGCGATGAGGGGAAGAAGGGAGCGCCGAAGTTTTTCGGATACACCGCCCAAGACTTGGTTTTCCACGAAATCCAGCAACGCGAGAAGAAACACGGCGCGGCGGGCGGGCACGGCCTCGGGATCCTGGGGAATACCCCGGCGGAGCCAAAGGCCAAAGGCCAAAAGGAGGAGGGCAAGGCCCAAGGACGCGCCCAACGTGACCGGGTTCAGGGCCACGGAAATGGGCCCCAGCGGGAAGCGCAGAACCAAATCCTTACCGACTGTGGCGAACATGGCGCGCCGCCCAGATCCAGAGGCTCACCGGCCAGAGGGCAAGGCCCAAGACCACGCCGACGGGGTGCAGCCCGGCAGTGATCCCTCCCACCGCCAGTCCCGCCAGGCTCAGCTGTTTCCCCAGGGCCCCAGGGCCCAACAGGTCTGGCCGAAGCCGTGCGAGCGCCGCGAACGCGGCCCGCGTGGCAAAAACCACGCCCCAGGCGAACACCAACCCCCCCACCCAGGCGGGTTGGAGGAAGAACAGCACAACCAAACCAAGGGTTCCCAAGAAGACGTGCTCGCGCAGGGCTGGAATGTCCATGCTCAGAGGGTGCGCATCTCCTGGGTTTTCTTTTCTGCGAGTTCTTCCACCTTTTTGTTGTACTCCGAGGTGATTTGGTCGAGGTCCTTTTGCAGGCGGAAGAAGTCGTCCTCCGAGAGTTTTCCCTCTTTCTTCTCCTGCTCCAGACGTTCCTTGAGCTCGCGGCGGATGTTGCGCAGGGCGATTTTGGCCTCCTCGGCTTTCTTGGCCACCAGCTTCACGAGTTCGTTGCGCCGTTCTTCGGAGAGGCGGGGGACCTTGATCCGCACGAGCTGCCCATCGTTTTGAGGGTTCAGACCTAGGTCTGCAGCCCGAACGGCCTTCTCGATGGCTCCGATCTGGGACTTGTCGAACGGCCGCACCACCAAAAGGTCGGGATCCGGGGCGACGATGTTGGCCAGCTGCCGGAGGGGGGTGGGCACCCCGTAGTAGTCCACGCGAATATCCTCAAGCAACGCGGGATTGGCACGGCCGGTGTGCACCTTTCCCATTTCTTGGTGCAGCACGTCCAGCGTTTTTCCCATCCTCTCCCGGGCCTCCCGCACCACTGCATGTTCCATCGCTCCCTCCTCCTTTATTAATGCTAGCCGGGCTGGGCGCACGAGGCAAACTTTGCGGATAATCCGGTGTGCGCATTCCTATTGACCGGATCTGGAGCGAACACCCCCTGGCCAAGGAGATCGTGGATCGCTTGGCCCAGTCCGGCCACCTCGTGGTGCTAGTGGGGGGAGTGGTGCGGGATGCCGTGTTGGCCGAGCTCTCTGGACAGGAATTTTCTCCTCAGGACGTGGATCTGGCTACCTCAGCCCCTCCTGAAACCATTCGTCAGCTTTTTTCCCACCGCAAGGTGCTCACGGTGGGCGAGGCCTTTGGGGTGGTGGTGGTGGTGGATGCGTCCGGCCGGCAGTACGAGGTGGCCACATTCCGAACGGAAGCGGACTATCAGAATGGCCGACGTCCAGAGAAAGTCCAGTGGGCCGACCTCGCCCAGGACCTTCAGCGACGGGATTTCACGGTGAACGGTTTGGCCGCCACCCCCACGGGTGAGGTCATCGATCTGGTGGGAGGCCTTGAGGATCTTCGGGCCGGGATCCTCCGGACCATCGGAGATCCCCACCGCCGCTTCGCCGAGGACCACCTGCGCATGCTGCGGGCCGTACGTTTTGCCTGCCAACTGGGTTTTGCCCTGGAGGAGGGGACCAAGGCGGCCATTTGCGCGCAGGCTTCCAAGATTTTGGGCATTTCCTGGGAACGCATTCGGGACGAACTGGTCCGCATTCTTCGTACACCTCGTTCCGCGCAAGGGATCGCTATGTTGGCGGAACTAGGACTTCTCCCCCTCCTCCTTGGAGAGGTAGCGGAGCTCCAAGGGGTGCCACAGCCTGAGGAGTACCACCCCGAGGGCGATGTGTTTTCCCATACCCTCCTGGCGCTGCGCGTGGCCGACGGCCTTTGGGATGACCCGCTTCTCAAGTTATCCCTCCTCTTCCACGATGTGGGCAAACCCAGGGCCTGGCAGCGCTCAGGCGGAGCGAACATGGCTGGGCATTGTCAAATTGGCGCCCGCGTGGCCGAAGAGGTCCTAACCCGTCTTCGGTTTTCGCGCAAGGAAATTGAGCACGTGAGCTTTCTTGTGGCTGAGCACATGCGCGTGGCCAAGCTCCCGGAAATGGGATTGGGCAAACAGGTGTTGCTTTTGGAAACCGGGGAAAAGGAGGAGTTCGAGTTAAGCGAGTTTGCCCAGCGGTTCCCGATGTTTTCGGATCTTCTGCGGGTACTTATTTGTGATGCCGAGGCCTCAGCCCATCGCAGCTCGGCCTGGCTCCCGGTGCTCGTGGCCACCCTCCGCCTCCTGGTGCATCTCCGGCGGGTGCAGGGAAGAAAACGAGCGCGGGAGCTCCTTTCCGGGGAGGATCTTTTGGCTCTTGGGGAGCCGCCGGGGCCGCGGCTGGGCCGGGTGCTGGAGGAGATCCACGAGCGAATTTTGGCGGGGGATATCGTCACCCGGGAGGAGGCCCTGCGGGAGGCGGCCAAACTTCTGGGCCGCAAAGAAACGCGATTCCCTCTTGACGAGCCCACCTGATGGATTATAATAGAGTTTGGGAGGCCGATTGGTTATGGATCTGCATGTGGTCACGCGGTATGCCGCAGGTTCCGACGCCATGCGGGAGTACGTGGAGAAAAAAGTGGGAGTGCTTTCCCGTTACTTCGATCGCATTACCCGCATGGATGTGGTGTTGGAGACGGAAGGTCCGGTTCAGCGCGTGCAGATCACGGCGCGGCTGGTGAACAAAAAAGTGATTAAAGCCGTGGCGGAGACCGGGGATATGCTCAACTCCTTGGATGAAGCGGTGGACAAGATGCAGCGGCAACTGGTGGAGTTCAAGGAGAGGTTGCGGGTGATGCGCAAGGCCGGGGATCCGGTGGCTCCGGGGCGGGCTTCTCTACGGAAGGTACCTGTGGAGGAGACGGAAGATTACCTACGGAAGCCGATTTCCGTGGAAGAAGCCGTGGAGGAATTGGAGGCCAGTGGCCGGGATTTCCTCGTGTTTTTTGAAAGCGATACCGAGGAGCCCGCGGTGTTGTACAAGAAAAAGGGCGGAGGCTATGCCTTGATTCGGCCGCGCCGGTGAGGGAGGTACCATTCGCGCGGTAGTTCTGTATTCGGGAAGTTTGGCCAGTGTTTTGGCCGCGCGGCTTGCTCAGAAGGCAGGATGTACTGATCTTTCCTTTGTTTTCTTTCGTTCCCCATTTTTCCGCGGCGAGGAAGGCCTCTACCAGGAAGCGAAACGGCTGGGCTTTTCCCTCCGGTTCGTGACGTTGAAGCGGGCTTTTCTGCGCCTGCCCCAGGAGAATGGGCACCCCTTTCCCTGCGGGGTGTGCCGGCGCATACTGCTGAGCCGGGCGGCGCGGCTTCTACGCGGCCGCCGGTTCGATGCCGTCGTGACCGGGGACATCGTGGGTCAGGGTGGCCTGGGAGGCGCTGAGCTTCTGGCGCTGGATGAGGGGTTGGGTCTTGGGGGCCGGGTGTTGCGCCCCCTCTCTGCGCAACTGCTTCCTCCCACGCGGTTCGAGCAGGAGGGGATCGTGGACCGCGGGTTTTTCCTTGGCCTCACTGCGGAAGGCGCACAGGCCCGCCTGCAGGAACTAGCGAGCTCCTTGGGGGTGCCTGGCGCGCTCAATGGGCGGCACTGTCTCTTGCGGAGCTCGGAATTTGCCCAGCGCTGCCGCGTTTTTGCCGGCGAAGCTCCGTTCACCGCGAACTTCGTGCGCCTTTTGGAATTCCCCCATCTTGTGCGGTTGGGCTCCGGGCGGGTGTTGGTGGTGGCTTTTACCCCCGCGGAGCAGGTGCGGCTACAGGAGCTGTTCCTGCCCGAGGATGTGCGGCTGTACATCCCTGCCCCGGGTTCTCCTTTGGGGTTATTGCGGGCCCCGTGGACGAAAATCGCTCCGGAGGAGCGGATGGCCCTGGTGCAGCAGGCCGCGACCCATCTTTTGGCTTTGGGCGGGTTTCCGCCGCATCGGCCGTGGACGGTGTGTTTCCGGGCAGAAGACGCCGAGGAGACCGCTCAGCTCCGCGTGGGGCCGCGGTCCTTGCAAGCCCAGGAATCCTTGGTAGAATGACGTTTTTGGTTCGCCGTGTGAGCTTCTTTCCCGCAAATTGATGGCTGAAGGAGGTGGGCCATGCCCATTTACCGTTTCCGTTGCGATCGTTGCGGTACGGAGTTTCGTGAACTGGTTCCCTCGGGGGAACCCCGTGTGCGCTGTCCTGGTTGTGGCGCGGACCAGGTCACACGCCTCCTTTCCTGTTTTGGGGTGATCTACAAGGGAAGCGGGTTTTACACCACCGACTACCGCCGGAAAAAGAGCGGCGGAGAGGGTGGTTCGGAAACTAAGGGGTGATACGCAGTGCCCATCTGTGGGGATGATATTGCCAAGGTGCGCATCGGTTTAGCCTCTCCGGAGGAGATCCTGGCTTGGTCCAAAGGGGAGGTGCTGAACTCCGAGACCATCAATTACCGTACGCACAAACCCGAGCGGGGCGGGCTGTATGCGGAGGAGATCTTTGGTCCGGAGAATGACTACGAGTGCGCTTGCGGGAAATACCGCGGGAAGCGGTACGAGGGCATCACTTGCGACAAGTGCGGGGTCTTGGTCGCGGACTCCGCCGTACGCCGGGTGAATATGGGCCATATTCGCCTGGCCAGCCCGGTGGTGCATTTCTGGTATCTGAAGGGGGTGGCCAGCCCCCTTTCCCGCCTTTTGGGGATCAAGCGGCGGGACCTCCGGCGCATTGCCTACTATGAAACGGAAACGGCGCGGGAGGAACTGTACATGGTGACGCAGTCCGCTTCCCCGAAGGTGAAGCCGGGGGAAAGCCTGTATGGAACAGAGCTGCGGATCCTCCAAAGTGTGTTCACGTTCCAGGCGGAGCGGGCGGTCTTGGTCACGGAAAGCCCCCGCATTGTGGCCGAGGAGGCCGGGCGCGTCCGGTTTGAAGAAAGAAAGTTACAGAACGGGGAAACCTTTCGGGTTCTGGGGGTGGGCCGTTCCGAATACCCCGTCACCGTGGACGCCGAGCTGTTTGTGGAGGACGGGGACGAGGTGGCGGAAGGGGAGCTTCTTTGTGAGCGCCCGGTGAAGGAAGTATGTTCCCAAACCATGTTTGACATGCTCAGGGCCCGCTATGAGGGCGTGGAGGGCCATCCCGTGGTGGAGGTCGTGGATAATCTCGCCCATCTCGTGGTGCGGGTGGGGGAAAACGTGCCGCTGCGGGTGGGCCAGATGATCTCCAGTTTGGAGGTGCGGGCCTACGAGCGGGCTTTCCCCGGCGGGTTTGAGGCCGCTACCGGCGCCGAGGGCATCAAGAAACTCCTGGGCGCGTTGGATCTGGAAGCCTTGGCCGAGGAGTTGTGGGAGGAACTGGATCGCACGGTGAGCCAAACCGATCGCCGCCGGATCCTGCACCGCCTGGAGGTGGTGGAGCAGCTCCGCCGCTCGGGAAACCGTCCCCAGGACATGATTCTGGAGATCATCCCCGTTCTTCCCCCGGCCCTACGCCCGATGATTCAGCTTGAAGGTGGAAAATTTGCCACCACCGACCTCAACGACCTCTACCGGCGGATCCTCAACCGCAACAACCGCCTGAAAAAGCTCATGGAGATGGGGGCGCCGGAGATCATCCTGCGCAACGAGCGGCGGATGCTCCAAGAAGCCGTGGATGCCCTCATCCACAACGAGAAGAAGGACAACCCCATTAAAGGCCGGGATGGTCGGCCCCTGAAGAGCCTTTCCGAGCGGATCCAGGGAAAGCAAGGGCGGCTCCGCCGGCACCTCCTGGGCCGCCGCGTGGATTACTCTGGCCGCGCCGTGATCGTGGTCAACCCCAAACTCAAGATCCACCAGTGCGGCATCCCCAAGAAAATGGCCCTGGAGCTATTCAAACCGTTTATCCTAGCTCAGGTGGAGGGGCTGCCGTTCGCCGACTACGACGAGGTGAAGAACCGGGCCTTGGCCGGGGAACTTCCGGAGGTCTGGGACGCCCTGGAGAAATTGGTCAAGGAGTACCCCGTTCTTCTGAACCGCGCGCCCACCCTGCACCGCCTTTCCATTCAGGCCTTCGAGCCGGTCCTCGTGGACGGGGACGCCATCCAAATTCACCCCCACGTCTGCCCGCCCTACAACGCTGACTTCGACGGGGACCAAATGGCCGTGCATGTTCCCCTTTCCAAAGAGGCCGTGTGGGAAGCGAAGGAGATCATGATCGCTTCCAAAAATATCATCTCTCCTGCGCACGGCCGGCCCCTGGCCCTTCCCACTCAAGACCAGGTGTACGGGTTCTACTACCTCACCCTCCTCAACCCTGAGGGGAAGGGTAAGGGAAAAGCTTTCCGCTCCATCGAGGAAGCCCTCAAAGCCTGGGAACTGGGCCACCTCGACTTGCATGCCCCGGTCAAGCTCCGGGTGGACGGGAAAATTTTGGAGACCACGCTAGGCCGGGCGCTGTTGAACCAGGTGCTGCCTCCCGATCTGCGGGATTACCAGCTTGTTTGGGACTCTCGCCGCACCCGGCGGAAGATCGAGGAGTGTTTCCTCCGTCACGGCTGGGCGAAGACCGCGGAAATGTTGGACCAACTCAAGGAGCTGGGATTCCGCTTCGCCACCCGCTCCGGCCTCACCATCTCCATTCCGGACTGCGTGATCCCCCCGGAGAAGCGGGACCTCGTGCAGGAAGCCCAGGACAAGGTGGAACGCATCCAGAAAATGTATCAGCGAGGCCTGTGCACCGCCGACCAGCGGTACCAAGCGGTGACCCAAGTGTGGCGGGATACCGTGGATCTTGTGGAGAAGGCCACCATGCAGAACCTGGCGCGCGACCCGTTCAATCCGGTATACGGGATTGTGGCCTCCGGCGCCCGGGGCTCGGCGGGCCAGGTGAAGCAGCTGGCGGGCATGCGCGGTCCCATGGCCGATCCTCAGGGACGGGTCATCGAATGGCCGGTGATCTCCAACTTCCGCGAGGGACTCTCGGTGTTTGAGTACTTCATCTCCACCCACGGAGCACGCAAGGGCACGGCGGACACGGCCCTGCGCACGGCCACCGCCGGGTACCTCACCCGCCGCTTGGTGGACGCCTGTGTGGATGTGATCGTGAAGGAATACGATTGTGGCACGCGCCAGGGCGTGGAGGTGGATCCCCTCTACTTCGCCCCCAAGGGCGAGGTTATGGAGGACATTCCCGAGCGCATTTATGGTCGGGTCACGGCGGAGCCCATCCACCACCCCGTCACCGGCGAGGTCCTCGTGCCGGCTGGGGTGTTGCTGGATCGGCTCGCCGCGGAACGGGTGGGGCGGGTGGAGGCGGAATTGGACCTCACTGGGCCCGGGGTGGAGGATCGCGCGCACCTGGCGAAGGCCATCCACGAGGTGGTGCATCCCCAAACTGGGCACGTGCTGGTGCGGGCCAATGAAGCCCTGAGCCCTGAGCTCGTGCAGGAGCTTCGGGCGGCAGGGATCGAGAAAATCCGCGTGCGGCCCCGGTTCGTTATCCGCTCTCCCGTGACCTGCCAGACTGCGGAGGGGGTGTGCCAGCTCTGCTACGGCATGGACTTCGCCACCCATCGGCTGGTGGATCAAGGTACCGCGGTCGGGATCATCGCGGCCCAGTCCATCGGCGAGCCGGGAACCCAGCTCACCATGCGGACCTTCCACACGGGAGGCGTGGCCGGGGTGGATATCACCCAGGGTTTGCCCCGGGCGGAGGAATTGTTCGAGGCCCGCAAGACCACGAAGGCTCCGCACGCCGCGGTGGCCTCCTTGACCGGGCGCGTGTTGAAACTGGAAACGGCACGCACCGGCCAGGACATCGTGGAAATCGAGTCCGATCCGCGTACGGCCACTGTTCCCGCGGTCCTCCTCCAGGTGGCCGAGGGCGAAGAGATCGATAGTTCCAAGCTGTTCTCCCTGAGAAGCCCCTTGGATGGGCGCGCCTTTTTCTTCAGCGAAGGCCAACACAAATACCTAGCCCTCCTCGATGAGGACTTGGATAGGTTCCACGTCCTTCCCCCAGGGGTGACGCCCAAGGTCAAGCATCGGGCGGAGGTTAAGGAGGGTCAGCCCTTGACCGAGGAGTTCCACCAGGAGGCGGTGGTGGCGGAGGCAGGAGGCCGGGTGGAGATCGTGGAGGAGAAAAAGCACCGGTATCTCCTGTTGCGGGGCCGGGATGGCCGCACCTATTCCTACGAGGTGCCTTATGGGGCCCAGATCCTCGTGCAGTCCGGCGAAGAAGTGGAGGAGGGGAAGAAACTCACCACCCGATCCCGGCCGTTGACCCTCACCGCCGAGGCCGCGGGGGTGGTGCTCCTTTCGGATCGGTCTCTGGCCGTGGTGCACCGTTCCAGTCGGGGGGTCATCGTTCCCCTTCCTCTCGGGTTGGAGCCGCGCGTGGAGCATGGGGCCCCGGTGCGGGCTGGGCAGGAGATCCTGCGGCTGGGGTTGCCCCTCCTCTCGGAAACGGTGGTGGTGGAGGAGGTCCGCCGTCATGAGGAACTGGCCCAGGTTCGTTTTCGCTTCCGGGCGCGGGTGGAGTGCACGGAGACCGCCATCGTGCGCGAGGGCGATAAGGTGGAGCGCGGAGACCCCCTCTCCAAAGGGGTCGTGCCTCCCCAGTACCTCATGGAGGTGGCGGGGGTGCGCAAGGCCTTTGAGTACTTCCTGGAGGAGCTCCAGCGCGTGTACAAGACCCAGGGCGTGGACATCAACGACAAGCACTTTGAAGTGGTGCTGCGCCAAATCCTCAACAACGTGCGCATCATCGATCCCGGGGAGTCCGATTTTCTTCTCAACGACATCGTGCCCCTGGAGATTTTCCAGCGGGAGGCGCAGCGGTTGAGCCAAGAAAACGAGAGGATTCGAGCGGCTCGGGAGGAGCTGGTGGGCGCCAAGATCTTGGCCCCCATTATCCGGGGCGGCGCGGCGGTGGCGGAGGCCGGAGAGACCGTGACTCCGGAGCTGTTGACCCGCCTGGTGGCGCTGGGGGTGCGGCAGGTACGGGCGGAAGTGCACGGCGAGCCCCGCACCGTGCGTATCGCCGAGTACCGCCTGCCCCAAGGGGAACGGGAGCTTCTCCGGATTTCGCGGGTGGCCCTGGTGCGCAAGTCCTGGCTGGCCGCGGCCTCGTTCGAGCGCACTACCAAAGTGCTGGCCGATGCGGCCCTCCGCGGGGAGGAGGATCCCCTGGAGAGCCTCAAGGCCTGCCTCATGGTGGGGAAGAAAATCCCGGTAGGAACAGGTTTTTCCCGGGAGAGCCCCGTTGAGTCCCCACCGGAAAAACACTAAGATTGAGGTGATCGCGTATGCCCACGTTTAACCAACTGGTGAAGCACGGAAGGAAACCCAATCCGTGGAAGAGCAAATCCGTGGCCCTGGCAGGATGCCCCCAGAAGCGCGGGGTTTGCCTGCGCGTGTTCACCCGCACCCCAAAAAAGCCGAACTCCGCCTTGCGGAAGGTGGCGCGGGTGCGTCTCTCCAACGGCCGGGAGGTCACGGCCTACATTCCTGGGGAGGGCCACAACCTTCAGGAGCACTCCATCGTGCTCGTGCGGGGCGGGCGGGTGAAGGATTTGCCGGGCGTGAAGTACCACATCATCCGGGGCGCTTTGGATGCGGCGGGTGTGGAAGGCCGACGTCAGAGCCGTTCCCGCTACGGCGCCCGCAAGCCCAAGGAGGCGTGACATGGCCACCTACGACATCGTGATCCCCGGCCGGGATGTGCCCCCGGATGTCCGCTACGGGTCTAAACTTGTGGAGAAGTTCATCAACTACGTCATGTGGGACGGCAAGAAGTCCCTGGCCCGGCGCGTGATCTACGAGGCCTTCGACCTCGTGGAGAAGCGGGGGGAGGGCCCGGCTCTGGAGGTGTTCCTCAAGGCCGTACAAAACTGCATGCCCAAACTCGAGGTTCGTTCCCGCCGGGTCGGCGGCGCCACCTATCAGGTTCCGTTTGAAGTTCCGCCCCATCGGCAGATCACGCTGGCCCTGCGCTGGATCCGGGATGCGGCGCGGGAGCGCCCGGAGAAGACCATGGCCGAGCGGCTGGCTGCGGAGATCCTCGCGGCGGCCAAGGGGGAGGGTGGGGCCATCGCCCGCAAACAGGAAGCCCACCGCATGGCCGAAGCCAACCGCGCCTTCGCCCACTACCGCTGGTGACCCTGGTTCTCCTTCATGGCCGACCCCTACGACATACGTAAGGTCCGGAACATTGGGATCATCGCCCACATCGACGCGGGGAAAACCACGCTTACGGAGCGCATTCTTTTCTACGCAGGGAAGATCCACAAGATGGGGGAGGTCCATGAGGGCACCACAGAGATGGACTGGATGGACCAGGAGCGGGAACGGGGGATCACCATCACCGCCGCGGCCACCTCTGTCTTCTGGCGTGAACACCAGATCAACATCGTGGACACCCCTGGACATGTGGACTTCACCGTGGAGGTCGAGCGTAGCCTCCGCGTCCTGGATGGAGCCATTGTGATCTTCTCCGGGGTGGAGGGGGTGGAATCCCAGTCGGAAACGGTTTGGCGCCAAGCCGATCGCTACCGCGTTCCCCGCCTGGCCTTTATCAACAAGCTCGACCGGCCGGAGGCCGATTTCGCTCGAGCGTTTGCGGACATCGGGGAAAAGCTGGGAGCGGTGGCCCTCCCCCTGGTCTGCCCCTGGCGCGATCCGGAGGGAAACCTCCTGGGGATGATCGACCTTGTGCGGTTTCAGGCGATGCAGTGGGATGCCTCCACCCAAGGCCGCGAGGTCCAACTCCTCCCCGTGCCCAAGGAGCTGGAGGAGGAAGCACGAGTCTGGCGGGATCAGCTCTGGGAAAAGCTGAGCGAGCTCTCCGACGAGGTGGCCGAACTTTACCTCTCGGGCGGAGAGGTTCCATTGGATCTGGCTCTGAGGGTGCTGCGGGAGGCCGCCCTTAAGCGCCTTTGGGTACCGGTTCTAGGGGGCTCGGCGTACGAAAAAGTCGGCGTGCAACCGGTCATGGACGCCGTGGTGAACTTCCTTCCCTCGCCCTTGGACATTCCGCCGGCGCGCGGCACCACCCTGGACGGAAAGGACGAGGCGATCCGCAGACCTCTCCCCGACGAACCGTTTTCCGCGCTGGTGTTCAAGGTGTTCACCGACCCCTATGCCGACCGGCTGGTGTACACGCGCCTGTACTCCGGGACCCTCCGGGAGGGGCAGGTCGTGCTCAACGCCACCCAGGGGACGCGGGCCCGGGTGATGCGCTTGTTCCGCTTGCACGCCAACAAGCGGGAGCCGATGGAGCACGCCTTGGCGGGCGACATCGTGGGCTTGATCCTCTCTGCGCCGGCGTTCACCGGGAACACCCTCTGCGATCCGGACCATCCCGTGCTGTTCGAGCCCATTGGCTTTCCTGAGCCCGTGGTTTTCCTCGCCGTGGAACCGCGCTCGGAGCGGGAGGAGCCGGCCTTGCGGGAGGCCCTGGAAAAACTGGTCCAAGAAGACCCCACGTTTCGCGTGCAGGACGACGAAAACACGGGTCAAATCCTGGTGGGTGGAATGGGCGAGTTGCACTTGGAGGTGCTGCTGCGGCGGGTGCGGGAGGAGTTTCGCGTGCCCCATCGGGTGGGCAAACCCCTGGTGGTGTACAAGGAAACGCTGGCCCGCCCGGTGGAGGTGGTGGAGGAATTCGAGCGGGACCTGGGGGGAAAGCCCCAATACGCCTGGATCCGGGTGCGGTTCGAGCCCCTGCCCCGCGGGGGCGGCTTTGAGTTCCGCTCCGAGGTGTCCGAGGAGATTTTGCCCAAGGTTTTCGGGGAAGCGGTGCGGCGGGGCATAGAGGGGGCGCTGGCCGCGAGTCCGGTAGGGGGGTTCCCCGTGGCGGACGTGCGGGCTGTGCTTGTGGAGGGGAAATTTCACCCCGTGAGCTCCACGGAGGTAGCGTTTGAAGCGGCAGGAACGCAAGCCCTAAGGCGGGCGTTGGAGGAAGGTGGGGTGCTTCTCCTGGAACCGGTGGCTGAGGGGGATATAATCACGCCCAGCGAGTACCTGGGCGAGGTCGTTTCGGATCTGGGGCGCCGCAGGGGCGAGATCCGAGCCATTCAAACCCGGGGAACGGTGGATATCATCCGGTGCACCCTCCCCGTGGTGGAGACTTTCGGGTACGCTACGCAGTTACGTTCCCTGACGCAGGGGCGTGCTGTTCATACCCTCCGGGTGGCTCGGTACGAAGTGGTGCCCGAGGACCTGGCCCGGGAAGTGTTGAGGAGCCGAGGTTATGGCTAGGGAAAAAATCAGGATTCGCATACGAGGTTACGACCACGAGCTGGTGGACGAGGCGGTGCGCAAGATCGTGGAGGCGGTGAAGCCCACCCGGGCGAAGATCAGCGGGCCGGTGCCGCTTCCCACCGAACGCCACCTGTACACGGTGTTGCGCTCGCCCCACGTGGACAAGAAATCCATGGAACACTTCGAGCAGAAGATCCACAAGCGGCTTTTGGACATCAAGGAGCCCACGGCGGCCACGATCAACGCCCTCATGGACGTGGAACTTCCCGCTGGGATTGACGTGGAGATCAAACTGTGAGGGATGCCATGGCGTGGACGATGGTGGGCCGAAAAGTGGGGATGACCCAATGGTTCGACGGGGACGGGCAGGCTTTGGCGGCCACGGTGGTGCAGGTGGAGCCGGCGGTGGTGGTGCGGATCAAAACACCTGAGCGCGATGGCTATTCCGCCCTCCAGCTCGGCGCGGGCGCCGTGGAGGAACGCAAGCTCTCCAAGCCCCTCCAGGGCCACTTCCGCAAGGCGGGGGTGGCACCCCGGCGTTTTCTGTTTGAGGTGAAGGTCCCGGACGCCCAGAAGTACCAAGTGGGCCAGGAGTTCGGGCCCGAGGTGTTTTCCCCAGGGGAGCATGTGGACGTGACAGGCATTTCCAAGGGGCGAGGTTTTGCCGGGACCATCAAGCGGTGGGGGTTTCACAGCCGGGCAGGATCCCATGGGCACAAGTGGATTCGCCGGCCGGGAACAGCCGGCCCCATGGGCCTGCGTAAGGTGGCCAAGGGGAAACGCTACCCCGGCCACTTCGGCACAGATTGTGTCACCGTGCGCAACCTCCAGGTACTGGCGGTGGATCCAGAGCATGGCCTCATTGTGCTGAAAGGCTCTGTTCCTGGTCCGCGCTCGGGAATCCTCCGGATAAGGAAACACGATGCCTAAGGCCAAGCTATATAGATTTGCGGACGTAGCGGCGGAACCGGTGGAGGTGGAGCTACCGCCCGAGGTGTTCGGGGTGGAGGTGTCCCCGGACCTTCTTTGGCGGGCGGCGCGCACCCATCTTTCCAACGTGCGGCAGGGCACGGCTTCCACCAAGGACCGGGGTGAGGTTTCCGGGGGCGGGCGCAAGCCCTGGCCCCAGAAGCACACGGGCCGGGCCCGGCATGGCTCCATTCGCTCCCCTCTTTGGCGACACGGTGGGGTGACCTTCGGCCCCCACCCGCGGGATTGGGACTTGGACCTTCCCAAGAAGATGCGACGCAAAGCCCTGACCTGTGCCCTTTCCAGCCGTGCCCAGGCTGGTCAGGTGTGGCTCATCGACACCCTGGGCTTCCCCCGACCGCGCACGAAAGAGGCCGTGGCCCTCCTTTCCCGTCTGGGCTTGCCGGCCAAGACGCTGGTGGTGGTGGCGCCTGAGGAATACGTGATCCCCGTATACAAATCCTTTGCCAACATTCCCGGAGTGGAGTGCCACCGGGCCGATCTCCTCACCACCTATACGGTGCTGGAGCATGATGGGCTGCTCCTCACGGAGCGAGCGGTGGAGACCCTTGCCAGGAGGTTGAGCCATGCCCCAGTTGTTGCCTGAGGACATCGTCATTCGTCCGGTGCTTTCGGAGAAAACTTGGCGGGAAATGGAGGCCGGGAAGTACACGTTCGAGGTGCATCCCGATGCGACGAAGCCGGAGATCCGCCAAGCGGTGGAGGAGCTGTTCAAGGTGCGGGTGGAGCGGGTGTGGACGATGCACCGGCGGGGGAAACCGCGGCGGACGCGCTTGGACCGCCGGCCTGGCCGGACCAAGGCCGAAAAGCGGGCGGTCGTGCAACTCGCGCCGGGACACAAGATCGAGATCGCGGGGTGATGCTTCATGGGGCTTAAGAAACGGAAACCGGTCACACCTGGGCAACGGCACGACGTGCTCCCGGATTTCGCGGAGCTGACTCGGGACGAGCCCGAGAAAAGCCTCGTGGTCCCGCTACGTCCCCATGCCGGGCGGAACAATCAGGGCCGCATCACCGTGCGCCACCGGGGCGGGGGACACAAGCGTCTCTACCGCCTGATCGATTTCTACCGGGAGAAGCAGGGGGTTCCGGCCAAGGTGGTGTCCGTGGAGTACGACCCGAACCGTTCGGCCTGGATCAGCCTTCTTCACTACGCGGACGGGCAGAAGCGCTACATCCTCACTCCGGTGGAGCTACGGGTGGGCGAGACGGTGGCCGCCGGGGAGGATGTGGAGCCCAAACCCGGCAATGCCCTTCCTCTGCGGAAGATACCGTCCGGAACTTTGGTGCACAATGTGGAGTTCTATCCGGGCTCGGGGGGAAAGGTCGCGCGGGCCGCGGGCACGGCCGCCCAAGTGTTGAGTAAAGAGGAGGATCGGGTTATCCTGCGCCTTCCTTCCGGCGAGATCCGGGGTTTCCACCCCCAGTGCATGGCCACGGTGGGCCAGGTTTCCAACCCCGATCATAAGAACGTGAAATACGGGAAGGCCGGGCGGCGGCGCCATAAGGGGTGGCGGCCGGCGGTGCGGGGCACGGCCATGGGCGCGGATGACCATCCCCACGGAGGTGGCGAGGGCCGCACCGGGGAAGGCCGCGTGCCCAAGACCCCTTGGGGCAAGCCGGCCCGGGGGGTGCCCACCCGCAAGAAGAAGGCCAGCGACCGCTGGATTCTCCAGCCACGGAAGAGGAGGAAGTGATGGCCAGGTCCAGGAAAAAGGGGCCGTTTGTGGACCCCAATCTCATGGAGAAGATCGAAAAGTTCAAGCGGGGTTCGATCAGCGAAATCAAGACCTGGTCCAGGGCGTCGATGATCACCCCGGAAATGGTGGGGTTGACCATTTACGTCCATAACGGGCGGACCCATGTTCCCGTGCGGGTCACCGAAGCCATGGTGGGGCATCGTCTGGGAGAGTTTGCGCCCACGCGCACATTCCGCGCTCACGGCGGGGTGAAGAAGAAGGCCCCGCCCGCGCCGAAATAGGGGGGTGGCCCATGCGTGAAGCCATGGCGCGGGCAAGGTTTGTGCGGGTTTCCCCGCTCAAGGCGCGGCTGGTGGCCCGGGAAATCCGGGGCAAGCCGGTGGGGGAGGCTCGTCGGCTCCTTGCGCTTTCTCCTCAAAAGGCGGCCCGAATCCTGCGGAAGGTGCTGGACTCCGCGGTGGCCAACGCCGTGAACAACTTTGAACTGGATGAGGAGAACCTGTGGGTGGTGAAGGCCTTCGTGGACGAGGGGCCCCGCCTCAAGCGGCTCAACCCCCGGGCCTTCGGCCGGGCGGACGTCATCCAGCGGAGGCTCTCCCACATCACCATTGTGGTGGCGGAGAAGGAGGATTGATGGGCCAGAAAACGCATCCCGTGGGATTCCGCTTGGGCGTGCTCCGCAAGTGGCGCTCGGTCTGGTTTGCTCCCAAGAGCAAAGTTCCTATGTACGTGGCCGAGGACCGGCGCATTCGCGAGCAGATCGAGAAGACCTACCGCGGAGCGGGCATTGCTGAGGTGCAGATCGAGCGGGCCACCGAGGCTCGGGCCAAGGTCATCATCCGCGCGGCCCGCCCGGGCATCATCATTGGCCGCGGGGGGGCGGAGATCACGGCCTTGCAGGAGCGGCTGCGCCGCCTGACCGGTCGGGAAATCGTGGTCCACGTGATGGAGGTGGATAAACCCGAGCTCGAGGCACCACTCGTGGCCCAGGACGTGGCCTTCCAAATCGAGAACCGCGTCAACCCCTATCGGGCCATGAAGGAAGCCATTCGGCGGGTGATGGCCGCGGGCGCCCAGGGCGTGAAGATTCGGGTTTCCGGGCGGTTGGGCGGGGCAGAACTCTCCCATTCCGTGGAGATGAAGGAGGGTCGGGTGCCCCTTCAGACCCTTCGGGCCGATGTGGATTTTGGCTGCACTATTGCCTGGACGAAGTACGGGGTGATTGGGGTCAAGGCGTGGGTCTTCCGCGGTGAGATCTGGACCATCAAAGAGAAGCGGGCGGAGGTGAAATAGATGGCGCTTTTGGCTCCCAAACGCACGAAATATCGTAAACAACAGAGGGCTCGACATATCAAAGGCCGGGCCAGCCGCGGGAATACCGTGACCTTCGGGGACTACGGGATCCAATCCCTGGAGCGCGTGTGGCTCACGGCTCAGCAGATCGAGGCGGCCCGCACGGTCCTCACCCGCTCCACCCCCAAGGGAAAGGTTTGGGTCCGGATCTTCCCGGACAAACCCTACACCAAAAAACCCGCGGAATCCCGTATGGGCAAAGGGAAGGGCGATGTGGTGGACTGAGTGGCCGTGGTGAAACCCGGGCAGATCTTGTTTGAGTTCACCGGGGTGACTGAGGAGGAGGCCAAGGAGATTCAGCGCAAGGTCGCGGCGAAGCTCCCCATTGCCACCAAGCTGGCCCGCCGGATCCATTTGGGGGTGGCGGGATGAAGGCCCGGGACCTGCGGGAACTCACGGATGAGGAGCTCGTGCAGAGGGTTCAAGAGTGGAAGCGGAAGCTTCTGAACCTGCGGTTCCAGCTGGCCACCGGCCAGCTCACCCACACTGCAGAGCTCACCAAAACGAAGCGCGACATCGCTCGCGCCCTCACAGTTCTGCGGGAGCGGGGGGTGCGCTATGGGTAGGCGTAAGCAACGCATCGGCGTTGTGGTCAGCGACAAGATGCAGAAGACCATTGTGGTGATGGAGGAAAAGCTTTCCGCGCATCCTCTGTACCACAAGTATGTGCGGCGGCGCACCAAGTACTACGTGCACGACGAGGCCCAGCAGGCGCGAGTTGGGGACTTGGTGCGCATCGAGGAAACCCGGCCGCTTTCCAAGCTCAAGCGCTGGCGGCTGGTGGAGATCGTGCGTCGCGCCCCATAACCATGGCCGTGCAACTGCGCACACGACTCGTGGTGGCCGATAACACCGGGGTCAAAGAGGTGGAGTGCATCAACGTCTTGGGGAAGAAGGAGAAGGCGGAGATCGGAGATATCATCGTGGCCTCGGTGAAAAAGAGGCTGCCCACCGCGGAGTTCGACAAGGGCGATATTGTGCGAGGCGTGGTGGTGCGCACCCGCAAGGCCTACCGCCGCGCGGATGGCAGCACCATTCGCTTCGACGACAACGCGGTGGTGCTGGTGGACAAGAACTTGCAGCCCCTCGGAACCCGGGTGTTCGGCCCGGTGGCGAGGGAACTCCGGGAAAAAGGGATGATGCGCATTCTTTCCCTGGCCCCGGAGGTGGTGTAGGAGCGAGAACATGGCTAAGGTGAAAAAGGACGACCGGGTGAAGATCATCTCCGGCGACGATCGGGGCAAGATCGGGAAGGTCCTGCGGGTCTTTCCCGAGACCCAGCGGGTGCTGGTGGAGGGCGTGAACATTGTGACCAAGCACCAGCGGCCCACGGCCACGGTCCGAGAACCGGGCATCATCAAAAAGGAAGCCCCCTTGCACATCTCCAACGTTAAGCTCATTTGCCCGGAGTGCGGGGTGCCCACCCGCGTGGGGTACGCTTGGGTGGAGGGCCGCAAGCTCCGGCGGTGCAAACAGTGCGGAGCTACCTTCCCATAAACCTATGCTCCTCTACGAACGCTTCCGCAAAGAAATTGTGCCCAAGCTCCGGAAGGAGCTGGGGTACACGAACGTGATGCAGGTCCCCCGGATTGAGAAGGTTGTGATCAACATGGGGGTGGGCAAGCACGACGATCCCAAGGTGCTGGAGGGGGCCGTGAAGAACCTGGCCCAGATCGCCGGGCAAAGGCCGGTGGTGACCCGGGCCAAAAAGGCCATCTCCGACTTCAAGATCCGCAAAGGGGATGCCATTGGGTGCATGGTCACCCTGCGCGGGGTGCGGGCCTACGAGTTCCTGCACAAGTTCTTCCGTGTGGTGCTGCCGGGCATCCGGGATTTCAAGGGTGTGGATCCCGACGCTTTTGACGGCCGGGGTAACCTCTCGGTCGGCATTCCCGATCAGATGGCGTTTCCCGAGGTGAGCTACGACGACGTGGTCCGGCCCCAGGGGATGGATGTGGTGATCGTCACCACTGCCAAAACCGATGAAGAGGCGTACCATCTCCTCGCCGCCTTGGGCTGCCCGTTCCGGAAGAACTAGGGGGGAAGATGGCGCGCAAATGTAAAATCGAGAAGATGAAGACACCGCCGAAGTTTCGGGTGCGGCAGCGCAACCGCTGTCTTTTGTGCGGCCGACCCCGCGGGTACATCCGGGATTTTGGACTCTGCCGCATGTGTTTCCGCAAGCTCGCGCTGGATGGGCAGATTCCCGGGGTGAAAAAGGCCTCCGGGTGAGGGGGAAGAGATGACCGTGAACGATCCGATTGCCGACATGCTCACCCGCATCCGCAATGCCTTGGCCCAGCGGGCTCGGGAGGTGGTTCTCCCCTCCTCCCGTCTGAAAGTGGAGATCGCCAGGGTACTCGCGGAGGAAGGGTACATCGCAGGGTATGGGGTGGAGGAGGGCGGGAGCTACCCGGTGTTGCGGATCAAGCTCAAGTATTTGCGGGAGGGGACGCGGGAATGGCAGCCGGCCATTCGCGGCCTGCGGCGGCGGAGCCGCCCCTCGCGGCGGCTGTACGCCGGCGTGCGCGAGCTTCCGCGCCCTTACCAAGGCCTGGGCCTGGCCATCCTCTCCACCTCCCAAGGGGTGATGACCGACCGGGACGCCCGCCGGCGCCGCATCGGCGGCGAGGTCATCTGCGAGGTTTGGTGAGGTGAACAATGTCGAAGATCGGGAAACGGCCCATTGCTTTGCCGGCGGGGGTTCAGGTCGAGATCCAACCCCGCGAGGTGGTGGTGCGCGGGCCATTGGGGACCCTGCGCTGCCCCTACCATCCCGACTACGTCTCCATCAAGGTGGAGGACGGGAAAATCGTGGTGGAACGCAAGGGGGAGCGCGCGCCCTTCCGGGCCCGGCATGGCCTGTATCGGGCCCTGTTGGCCAACATGGTCCAAGGCGTGACCAAGAAATGGGAAAAGGAGCTGGAAATCCAGGGGCTGGGGTATCGGGCCAAATTGGAGGGCCGAACGCTGGTGCTGGAACTCGGCTTTTCCCACCCCGTGCGCTTTCCCATCCCCGAGGGGGTGGAAGTGGAGGTGCCCGATCCCGCCCGCATCGTCGTGCGGGGCATCGACAAGGCCTTGGTGGGGCAGGTGGCCGCCAACATCCGCAAGATCAAACCGCCGGAGCCCTATCGGGGCACGGGCATTCGCTACCGAGGTGAGGAGATCGTGCGGAAGGCCGGAAAACTTGGAGCCAAGGCGTGATGGTTATGGCAGAACTAACGCGTAACGCGCAACGGATCAAACGGCATCTGCGCTTGCGGCGGAGGGTTCGGGGTACGCCGGAGCGGCCCAGGCTTTGCGTGTACAAAAGCCTGCATCACCTCTACGCCCAAATCCTCGACGACACTCCCGCCGGCGGATGCCGCACCCTGGTGGCGGCGTCCACGCTGGACCCGGAGATCCGGGAACGGGTTCGTTCGCCCAACCTGGAGGCGGCGCGGTTGGTGGGGACGCTGTTGGCCCAGCGGGCCCTGGCCCAGGGGATCCAGCGGGTGGTGTTCGATCGCGGGGGCTATCCCTATCATGGGAAGGTGCGGGCCCTGGCGGAGGCGGCCCGGGAGGGAGGGCTGGAGTTTTGATCACCCAAATTCCTGAACAGCTACAGAACGAGGTCGTGGAGATCCGCCGGGTCGGCCGGGTCACCAAGGGCGGGAAGCGCATGCGTTTCCGGGTGGTCGTGGTGGTGGGCAATGGTGCAGGGAAAGTGGGCGTGGGCATGGGGAAATCCATCGAGATTCCCCAGGCCGTGCAACAGGCCATCCGCGATGCCCTGAAGAGGATGATCGAGATCCCCATCGTGAACGGAACCATTCCCCACGAGGTGTACGGGGAGCACGGCGCGGCTAAGGTTCTCCTGCGACCGGCCTATCCGGGCACAGGGGTTATCGCCGGTCGCACCGTGGGGGCGGTGTGCCGCATGGCCGGGATCAAGGACGTGCTCAGCAAGGCCCTCCGTTCCACCAACCCCCTCAACCTGGCCCGGGCCACGCTCGTAGCCCTCTCCCAATTGGAAAGTCCGGAGGCGGTGGCCAAGCGCCGAGGGAAACCCGTGCAGGAAATTCTGGAGGGTGAACATGATGCCGAAGCTTGACGATCTCCGTCCCCGCCGGGGTGCTAAACATCGGGAGAAGCGGGTGGGGCGGGGTTATGGGTCCGGCCACGGCGGGCACGAGTCCGGCCGGGGCACAAAAGGCCAAGGCGCACGGGCCGGGGTGCGCATGCGTCCGGGCTACGAGGGTGGGCAAACCCCTCTCTGGATGCACTTTCCCAAGCGGGGTTTTCAAAACCCCCTGGCCCAGGAATACGCCGTGGTCAACGTGGGCCTTCTGAACGAGCATTTCGCCCCAGGTGAGGAAGTCACCCTTGCGCGCCTGATGGAGAAGGGATTGGTGAAGGATCCCCGGGACGGTTTGAAGATTTTGGGCGGGGGCGAGCTCACAAAACCTTTGGTGGTGCGGGCCCATCGGTTCAGTAAGAAGGCCAAGGAAAAGATAGTGGCGGCCGGTGGACGGGCTGAGGAGGTTTAGGTGCTCGGACGTATCCAACAAGTGTTTGCGGTGGAGGAGCTGCGCAAGCGCATCCTCTACACCCTGGGCATGCTCCTGGTCTACCGGATCGGGGTGTACATTCCTGTGCCGGGCATCAAGACCGAGGCCCTGGGGCAGATCCTCTCCCAGGCCCTGGGCACAGGGCTTCTCCAATTCCTGAACCTTTTCACTGGCGGGGCCCTCCAAAACTTCTCCCTGTTTGCGCTCGGAGTCATCCCTTACATCAACGTGTCCATCATCCTCTCCCTCCTCATCCCGGTGGTCCCGGCCCTGAAAAAGCTGCAGGAAGAGGGGCGGGAGGGGAGAAAAAAGCTTACCCAGTACACCCGCTGGGGCACGGTACTCATGTCGTTGGTTCAGGGCTATGCCTTCAGCTACATGGCCATCAGTTATGGCTTGGCCGACCCCACGCCCCGGTTCTTCATCACCTCCATTGTCGCCCTGGCCACGGGGAGCATTTTCCTCATGTGGATTGGGGAGCGCATCACAGAAAACGGAATTGGAAACGGGATTTCCATGCTAATCATGGCGGGCATTGTGGCCCGCTTCCCTGCGGAAATTCAGCAGACCTACATCGAGATCTCCACAGGCACCGTGCATCCCCTGTGGGCCATCGGGCTTTTGGTGGTGTTCGTGGCTGTGGTGGCCCTCACGGTGATCATGCAGCAGGGTCAGCGCCGGGTCCTCGTGCAGTACGCGAAACGCACCACGGGCCGGCGGGTGTACGGCGGGCATTCCACGTACCTTCCTCTTCGGGTGAACATGGGCGGCGTGATCCCCATCATCTTCGCCTCGGCCATCCTCAGCTTGCCCAGCTCCGTGGCCGCCTGGGTTCCCAGCCTTCGCTGGCTGCAAAGCTACGTGGAGCCCGGAAGCATGGCCTACCTCCTGGCATTCGTGGTGCTCACCATTTTCTTCACCTATTTCTACAGCTCGCTCGTGTTCGACCCCGAGGAGGTGGCGAAGAACCTCCGGGAGGCCGGGGGGTTTGTGCCCGGGGTGCGGCCAGGATCGCCCACGGCCCAGTACCTCCACGCCATTCTCAACCGACTGAACGTGGTGGGGGCCCTGTTCCTAGCGGGCATTGCCGTGCTCCCCTATATCTTCCGCGCCGCTTCCGGCATCCGCGGGTTCTGGCTCGGCGGGACCTCCCTCCTCATCCTTGTGGGCGTAGGCATTGACACGATCATGCAGATCGAGGCCCACCTCATCATGCGCCAGTACGAATCCCTCATCAAAGGCGCGCGGTTCTTGGGGAGGAGGGAATGAAGAACGTCGTCCTCCTTGGCCCTCCCGGTGCAGGCAAAGGCACGGTGGCGGCGCGCTTGGTTCGAGAGTTCGGCCTTCTTCATGTGTCCACGGGCGACCTGTTGCGGGAGGAGGTGGCCCAGAATACGCACCTGGGCCAGCTGGCCCAAGGCTACATGGTCCGCGGGGAACTCGTGCCCGACGAGGTCATCCTGAGCCTGGTTCGCCAGCGGGTAGACGCCAAAAAGGGCGTGCTCTTCGATGGCTTTCCCCGCACCCTCGCTCAGGCCGAAGGCCTGGAGCGTTTCACCCGCGTGGACCTCGTGATCTTCTTGGAGGTGGGGGAAGAGGAAGTGGTGCGCAGGCTTTCCAGCCGAAGAGTATGCGCCCAGTGCGGGGCCATCTACAACCTCCTCACCCAGCCTCCCCAAGTGGCGGGGACGTGCGACCGCTGTGGCGGACCCCTCACGCAGCGCGGGGATGATAAACCCGAGGTGGTGGCCCGCCGGTTCGAGGTGTACATGAAGGATTCCGCTCCCCTCATTGCCTACTACGAGGGTCGGGGGCTTCTGCGGCGGGTCCGCGCCGATTGCGGGCCTGAGGAAGTTTTCCATGCCGTGGCCGAGGTCCTGCGCACATGATCGCCCTGAAAACCGAGCGGGAGCTGGAGGTGGTGGCGGAGAACGCCCGGCTCTTGCGGGAAATCCTGCGGAAGCTGGTGGGCTGGGTGGAGCCGGGTGTGACCACGGGGGAATTGGATCGGGTGGCGGAAAGGTTGATCCGGGCGGCCGGAGCCGTACCCGCGTTCAAAGGCTACCAGGGGTATCCAGCCACGTTGTGCATCTCCGTGAACGAGGAGATCGTGCACGGCATCCCTTCCGATGCGCGCGTCCTCCAGGAGGGGGATCTCGTCTCCTTGGACTTGGGGCTCCGGCGGGCCGACTACTACGCGGATGCGGCGGTCACGGTGGGGGCGGGCAAGCTCCGTCCGGATGCGGCGAGATTGGTGGAGGCGTGTTTGGCGGCCTTGCGGGCCGCGATCGAGGCCATTAAAATTGGTGCGCACGTTTCGGACCTGTCTCATGCTGTGGAGTGCACAGCCCGAAATTATGGTTTTCACCCGGTGCGGGAGTTTGTGGGGCATGGCATAGGTCATGCCCTTCATGAGGACCCGCAGATCCCGAATTTTGGGCCGCCGGGGTTTGGTCCGCTGTTGCGGGAAGGCATGGTGCTCTGCCCGGAGCCCATGCTGAAAGGTGACCCTCTTCCGGTGCGCGTCCTTCCCGATGGATGGACCGTGGTCACCGGTGGGGGCACGCCCGCGGCCCATTTTGAGGAGATGGTGGCGGTGACCGCTGAGGGCCCGTGGGTCCTCACCGAGTGGCTTGGGGAGGAAATTTGGGGACAAAGGAACTGATCCGTGCCAAGGGCGAGGTGATCGAGGTTCTTCCAGACTCTATGTACCGTATTCGTTTGGAGACTGGGCACGAGGCCATTTGTGTGACCTCCGGTCGCATGCGCCGGAATTTCATCCGGGTGGTGGTGGGCGATAAGGTGGTGTGTGAGTTTTCGCCCTACGATCTAACGCGCGGGCGCATCGTGTATCGCGAGGGCTAGGAGGAGGACATGAAGGTGCGGAGCTCGGTGAAAAGGATGTGCGAAAAATGTCAGGTTATTCGGCGCAAAGGGCGCCTATGGGTGATCTGTCGTAATCCCAAACATAAACAAAGGCAGGGGTGAAGTATGGCCAGAATCGCAGGCGTGAATCTTCCAGCAAAAAAGAGGATCGACGTGGCCTTGACCTACATTTACGGGATCGGTCCCTCCCTGGCCAAGAAGATCCTGGCCAAAACCGGGGTGGACCCAGCCACACGCGTCATGGACCTCACCGAGGAGCAGGTGGCGGCCCTTCGGCAGGAGGTGGAGGCCCATCCTGTGGAGGGCGATTTGCGGCGTCAGGTACGGGCCAATGTGCAGCGCCTGATCGACGTGGGTTGCTACCGAGGCCTGCGTCACAAGGTGGGTTTGCCCGTGCGGGGCCAGCGCACCCGCACCAATGCCCGCACGTGGAAGGGCCCGCGGCCGGACAAGGCCGGCCGGCGAAGCCGCAAGCCCAAGGAGTAGGCCGTGAGCCCCCAGACCCCCACCCGCAAAAAGAGAAACATTCGGCTCGAGCGAGCCCGCGTGCATATCCATTCCACATTCAATAACACCATCCTTACCCTCACCGATTTGGACGGGAACGCCCTTACCTGGCAGTCCGGGGGCACTGCAGGGTTCAGCGGCTCCCGTAAGGGCACCCCCTACGCCGCCCAGTTGGCGTGCCAGGCCCTGGTGCGGCAGATGAAGGACATGGGCATTCGCAGCGTGGTGGTGACGGTGGATGGCTCGGGGCCAGGCCGTCAGCCTGTGATCCAAACGCTCCGCGCCGCGGGTATTCAGGTGGAAGAGGTCAAGAACGTGACCCCTACCCCCCATAGCTAGGAGGAACGATGGGCAAGTACAGCGGACCCAAGTGTCGACTTTGTCGTCGGGAAGGGGTGAAGCTTTTCCTCCGGGGTGACCGTTGTTTTTCCCCAAAATGTGCCCTCTCCCGCCGGCCGAGCCTGCCTGGCCAACACGGCCGCTACCGCCGCCGCATGACCCTCTACGCCTTGCGCCTGCGGGAAAAGCAAAAGCTCAAGAAGATCTACGGCGTGCGCGAGGAGCAGTTCCGCCGGTACGTGGAGTGGGCTAAGGAGTTCAAAGGCGTCACCGGCGAAGCGCTCTTGAGGTTCCTGGAGCGAAGGCTGGATAACGTAGTGTACCGCGCAGGGTTTGCGGCGTCCCGCGCCCAGGCCCGCCAGCTCGTCTCCCATGGGCATTTTCTCGTCAACGGCCGGGTGACCAACATCCCCTCCTACCTCGTGGAGGAGGGCGACCTCATCGAGGTTAAACCCCAGTCCAAGGAGGAACTTCGCCCCTTCCTTAAGGACATCGCCGACCGTCGCCCCGTTCCCAGCTGGCTCACCCGGGATCTGGAGGGGCTGCGGGTCCAGGTGCAGGCCGAGCCCAATTTGGAGGAGCTCGAGCACGCCGTGGACACGAGCTTGATCGTGGAGTACTACTCCCGCTGATATGGTGGACTTCATTTTTCCGGAAGAGGCGCGTTGGGAGGAGCACACCGACCGATATGGCCGGCTGGTGCTCGCTCCCCTGGAGCGGGGGTATGCCACTACCGTGGGAAACGCCCTCCGCCGAGTGCTCCTGTCCTCCATTCCGGGGGCGGCGGTGGTGCGGATCTACATCCCCGGCAAATACCATGAGTACGACGTGATCGAGGGCGTGTACGAGGACATTCTCAACATCATCCTAAACCTCAAGGGCTTGGCCATTCGCGCCGGAAATTCCGAGCTCCACCGCCTGTACTTGAACGCCACGGGTCCTGGGGAAATTCGCGCTGGCGATATCCAAGTCCCTGCGGGGCTGACCATCGTCAATCCCGACCACCACATCGCCACTCTGGAGGAAGGGGCGAAGTTGGAGATGGAGATGGAGGTGGAGGTGGGCCGGGGATTCCGGGCCGCCGAGGAGAACAAGCGCGAGGATGCCCCTCTGGGGTTGATTCCCGTGGATGCGGATTTCTCCCCCGTGGAAAAGGTGAATTTCCTGGTGGAAGAGACCCGCGTGGGCGGCCGCTCCGGCTACGAGCGTCTGATCTTGGAAGTGTGGACCAACGGCGCGGTGAGTCCCAAGGAAGCGGTGCAACAGGCCGTGGACCTCTTGCAGCAGCACTTTTCCGTGCTCGCGGCGGTGGAGGCCGGCGTGGGCCAGGTTTCCGCGGAGCCCAGCGAGTACCTGCGGCCGCTTGGGGAGCTGGGGTTCGATGTGCGGCTGTGCAACCTCCTCAAGGAAGCGGGCATCGTAACCCTGGGCGATCTCCTGGGGAAGACGCGGGAGGAGGTCACCGATATCCACGGTCTAGGGGAGAAGACCCTGGCCAAGTTGGAACAACGGCTGGAGGAGCTTGGTTACCGGCTGCGCTCGGAAAAGGAGGGCTGATGCGTCACCGCAAGAAAGTTCTCAAGCTTTCGATGAAGGCCGACCGGCGGAGGATGGTCCTGGCCGGTCAGGCCCGGGCTCTCATCCTACACGGCAAAATCGACACCACGCCTGCCCGGGCCAAGGCGGCCCAGCGCCTGGTGGAAAGGCTTGTTACCTGGGCCAAAGAGGACACCCAAGCCCACCGCCGCATGGCCTTTGCCATCCTTCGGGATAAGGAGGCTACGGAAAAGCTTTTCGCGGAGCTTGGCCCCAAATATAAGGATCGGGATGGAGGGTACACTCGTGTCCTGAAGTTGGGGCCGCGCCTGGGCGATGGGGCGGAGATGGCCCGCCTCACCTGGGTATGACCCGCCGGGCCATCCTATCTCCCGGAATCAAGAGCGTAGGTCCCTACTCCCCGGCCATCCGTGCCGGGGATTTTCTTTTCATCTCTGGACAGATTCCCCTCGATCCCGCGGGCAAAGGGCTTCTGCAGGGCCCGATGGAGGCACAAACCCGGCTCTGCCTCGAGCAGATAAGGGAGATCCTGGCTGCCGCGGGCGGAACCATGGACGATTTGGTCAAGGTCACCATTTACCTCACGGACATGGGGGATTTCGAAGCCGTGAACCGCGCCTATTCCGCCTATTTTGGCGCGGAACCACCCGCCCGAGCCTGCCTTGGCGTGGCTGCCCTGCCCAAAGGGGCCCGCATCGAAATCGAAGCCATCGCTTATTTGGCTGGCCGATGAGAGCCGCTCTTCTTGTGGTTTGTCACACCTTCATCGTGGGTGGGTGCTTTCTTGTTACCTGGGGAGCGACCCTTCTGGCCCAAACCTCACCCAGCTTGCTAGGAATCCTAGTCCACTCGCTGTTTTGGGGGCTCGTCGCTATTTTGCTTGGGATTTGTGGTCTACGTCACGCCGTTTGCGTCTGCGTCCGAAACTGTTATAAGAAGAAGTTGCCCT
>JBBIVL010000005.1:0-33424 GCA_037439765.1 Candidatus Bipolaricaulota bacterium | reverse complement strand
CTCTCCAGTCCCAGATCATTTCCGGCCTCACCGGCGGTGCCGTGAAAGAGTAAACTAACCCTAGCGGGCCAGAACTTTCGCAACTTCAAACAACTTTGGGGGAAGCGGTTTTTTCTTCCCGGCCACCTCGGAGAGGGGGGTGGTGACCACCTCGCCCTTGATCTGCCCCACCAGGACCCCTTTTTCTCCGCGGGCCAGGGCCTCCACGGCCCCCGCGCCGAGAAACGTTCCCAAAAGGCGGTCGAACGCGCCCGGCGCCCCGCCCCGCTGCACATGCCCCAAAACCGTGACCCGAAGCTCGTATCCCAGCTTCTCTCGCTGAAAATACTCCGCGAGCCTTTGGGCGTTGTAGTGGGCTCCCTCGGCCACAACCACGATAGCATGGGGTTTCCCCCGGGAATAGGCATCCCGAATGGCTTCGGCTACAGCCTCGGGCGAGGCGGGAACCTCTGGGATCACCACGGCCTCCGCGCCACCGGCGATCCCCGCCATGAGCGCCAAATACCCACAATCCCGGCCCATCACTTCCACCAAGAACGCGCGATTATGGGATGAAGCCGTGGTTTTCAGGCGATCGATGGCCTCCAAGGCCACATTCAGAGCCGTATCCACCCCTAGGGTGATGTCCGAGCCCACCAGGTCGTTGTCGATGGTGGAGGCCACCCCCACCACGGGAAACCCTTCCTGAAAGAGGGCGTAGGCCCCGGATTGGGATCCGTTCCCCCCGATCACCACCAGGGCGTAGATGTGATGTTTTTCCAAAACCTCCACGGCCCGGCGCAGACCCTCTTTGGTTTTGAATTCTGGACAGCGGGCGCTACCTAAAATGGTTCCGCCAAGCTGGATGATCCCGCCCACATCCCGAGCGCCCAATGGGCGAAATTCCTCGGCCAAAAGACCAGCGTAGCCGCGGCAGACGCCCCAAATCTCCCAGCCTTGGGCCAGGCCCGCCCGCACCACGGCCCGGATGGCCGCGTTCATCCCCGGCGCATCCCCGCCGCTCGTGAGCACCGCAACCCGCCTAAGCATTTTTCGAAAGGATGTGCCGGGCCGCGAGAATCCCGGTGAGGGCCGCGAAAACAATCCCCCGGGAGTGCCCGGAGGCATCCCCGGCCACGTAGAACCCGGGAAGCTCCGTCTCCATGCCCTTCCTTACCCGATACCGAGTGTCGTAGAACTTGATCTCCGGTGCATAAAGGAGGGTGCTTCCAGAATCCACGCCTGGAATCACCTTGTCCAGCATGGAAAGGGCTTCCACCAGGTCCACCACCACCCGGTGGGGAAGGGCCATGGAGATATCGCCGGGCGTGAACTCTTTTAAGGTGGGCTCGAGGGGAACACGGCGGATCCGCTCCAACGTGGATCTCCGCCCCTGCCTCAGATCTTTTAGCCGCTGGAGGATGGGCCTTCCTCCACCGATGGTGGTGGCCAGTTTGGCGATGGCCCGCCCGTATTCCGTGGTGTCCTCCACGGGATCCGTAAGCTCAACGCGCACAAGGAGAGCAAAGTTGGTGTTTTGCGTTTTGTGCTCGTTTTCCGCGTGGCCGTTTACCAGGACGAAATCTCCGTGGTCCTCAGCCACCACGAACCCACGGGGATTGGTGCAGAAAGTGCGGACCATGTCATCGTAGGTCGAGGTGCGAACCCGGAACTTCGCGTCGTACATGATCTTCTCGATGGGAGCATAGATTTCCGCGGGAAACTCCACGCGCACGCCCACATCCAAGGGCCCGAAATCCGGGCCGATTCCCAGAGCCCGGGTCACCTCCCTGAGCCAATAGGCTCCGCCCCGGCCGGGCGCGGCGATCACATAGCGGGCACGGATCTTCTCCCCGTCAAGATCCAAAGAGAACCCGGCATCCTCAGGCCGCACCACTTGCACCTTGGTCTCCAGGCGGAACACCACGCCTTTCTTGAGAAGGTCCTGATAGAAGTTGTCGATGACTTGCCGAATTTTTCCCGTGCCGATGTGGCGTTGCCGGCCGGCGATGAATTCCACCCCGGACTCCGCCGCCACCTTCTTCAGCTGGACCAGGGCCTCCTCATCCTCGCCGGAGTATTCCTGAGGAGCACCATATTGGGTGAAGGTCTCGTCCACGTAGCGGATGAGCTTTTCCGCCTCTTCCGGTCCTAACCCCAAGGCCTCCGGCTCGCCACCGATGCGGACCGTGAGGTTCAGTTTCCCGTCGGAGAAGGCCCCTGCTCCGCCCACCCCACAGGTAATGCTTTTTCGCTCCCGGGGTGCCGGGCCTTTCTCCAACAGCACGACCCTAAGCCCGGCTGAGGCAAGCTCCCGGGCTGCAAACATCCCGGCCGGCCCAGCCCCTACGATCGCCGCATCCCACAGCATCGTTGCTCCTTTGGGCAAGAAATCAGTGGAAAACCGGAAAGATCCTACCGGCTCCTTGGCGCTCTGCAACGCGCCGACGGCCCGGGGTATGCTCGGGCATGCGCATCATCGGCGGGGAGAAGCGAGGCCAAAGGCTAGCTCGGTGGCAGGGGGAAGGTATCCGCCCCTTGCGGGATCGGGTGCGGACCGCCTTGTTCGACACGCTGGGCGAAGCCGTGTTGGGGGCGGAATTCCTGGACCTGTTTGCGGGAACGGGCGCGGTGGGGCTTGAGGCCCTCTCCCGCGGGGCCCGTCGGGCTACTTTGGTCGACGTCTCTCCCCAGGCGATCCGTCTCATCCGGGAAAATGCGGCCCGGCTGGGCTACACCGAGTGCGTGGAGATCCTCCAGGCGGATGTGGCCAAAGCCGTGGCGGAGTTGGCCCGGCGGGGGAGGAAATTCGATCTCGTGTTCATCGGGGCACCCTACGGCACGGGATTAGCCGGGGAAGCCATGGCGGCCCTGGCCAAGGCCCTTCCCCTGCGGCCAGGCGCCCTCATCGTAGCCGAGACCTTTCACAAAGATCCTCTCCCCGAAAGCTTCCCCTCCTTACTGCTCGTGGATTCCCGCTGTTATGGGGAGACCCGGCTCACCTATTTTCGGTTTGGTCCCGTGGAAGGAATCCGGTAAACTTCGGCCCAACCATGGCGCCCCTCATCCTCCTCACCAACGACGACGGGTACCTCTCCCCTGGGCTCCATGCCCTTCGCCGCGCGTTGAGCGAGCTGGGAGAGGTGTGGGTTTTGGCCCCGGAGAAGAACTGGTCCGCGGCCTCCCGCACCCGCGTCTTCCACAAGCCCCTGCGCGTGTATTCCGCGCAACTTGCCGACGGGACCCTGGTGCACGTGACCAACGGCTCGCCCTCGGACTGTGTGCTGTTGGCGGTGTTGGGGGTGGCCCCGCGTCGGCCCGATTTGGTGGTGGCCGGCATCAATCTCGGGGCCAACCTGGGAAGCGATGTAACCTATTCGGGGACGGTTTCTGCAGCCATTGAGGGTGCTCAAGCCGGCATCCCCTCCCTGGCGGTGTCCCTGGACGTGACCGGTGAGCCCGAGGAAAACCCCGATTACGAGCGGGCCGCGCAGGTAGCCCTGGGCCTGACCCGCAAGCTTATGGCCCACCAATCCCTCCCGGCCGGGGTGTGCCTGAACGTGAATGTGCCCCGAGGTGTGCCCAAGGGGATCAAGGTCACCCGGCTGGGCGGGAAGATTTGGAGCGAGGAGCTCGTGCGGGGCAAAGACCCGCGAGGCCGGGAGTTCTTCTGGTTCTCCGGGGAAATGCTTGCCACCCCACCTCCCGGAGAGGAGGACACCGATATTTGGGCCGTCCTCTCCGGGTTCATCTCCATCACCCCCCTCCATCTGGACCTCACCGCCTACGAGGCCCTGGCTCCGCTTCGTGTGCTCGAAACCACCGGCCTATAATTAGCTGTGGAAATTCGCGTGGGATGCTGCGGCTGGTCTGCCCTGCGGCCCCGGGACTTTGGCGAAGAGGACTGGCGAACAAAATACAAACACCGCCTACAACTCTACGCGGCCCACTTTCCCCTCGTGGAGGTCAACTCCACGTTCTACAAGCTCCCCCGTCCCCCCACCGCCGCCCAGTGGCGAGAGCTCGTAGACGAGGTCAACCCTGCGTTCGAATTCACGGTCAAGGTTCACCAGGACGTGACCCACACCCACCGGTTTCGGGGGGAAAACGCGCGGGAAGCTTTCCGGCGCTCGGCGGACATCGCCCGGGTGCTTAGGGCCAAAATCCTGCTCCTTCAATGTCCGGCCTCGTTCGGCCCCTCCGAACCAAATGAGGAGGCCCTCCGAAAATTTCTGGTTGAGGTGGATCGAGAGGATTTTCTTCTCGCGTGGGAGCCGCGGGGAGCCTGGCGTGAAGAACCGGCCCGGGTTCAGGCCCTGTGCGAGGAGTTTGGACTGGTGCACTGCACTGATCCTTTTCAATGGCTTCCGGTGAGCGGAGGGTCTCTGACCTATCTCCGGCTACACGGAGCGCCGCCTGGCCAAAAAATGTACCGCTACACGTACACCGATAGGGATCTGTCCTGGCTTGCGCAAACCGTAGGCGGGCTGAAAACGTCCACGGTATATGTTCTTTTCAACAATGATACCATGGCCCAAGATGCCCACAGATTTCGGCAACTTTTAGGCTGCCCCGGGAAGGAGGGGCCTTGTTCCCATGTCCCTCTTTCCCGGGAGGGAAGCGGGTAAGAGGTAACCCCCAGGAAAGCAGGAGGAAAGAGCATGTCATTCCTGGGAACAGGGCAATTGGTCTGCCCCCTATGCGGGTGGGAAACGGAACCAGGCCCAGAATTGAAACTGTGCCCGGCCTGCCGCCATCCCTTGCGCTGGCAACACCAGAAAATCCCTCAAACCCTTCCTCAGGAGGGGCACGGGATTTGGCGGTACCGGGCGTGGCTCCCACCCGGTGAACCCGTCACCCTGGGCGAGGGCGGCACGCCCTTGGTGTGGGTCGAGAATCCTTGGGAGCTCAAGCTCGCGTGGAAGCTGGAGTTTTTGAATCCCACGGGCTCGTTCAAAGACCGGGGCGCGGCGGTGATGGTGGCGGCGTTGCGGGCTTGGGGGGCCACGGCCCTGGCGGACGATTCCTCGGGAAACGCGGGAGCGGCCCTGGCGGCCTATTCCGCCCGTGCCGGCCTTACGGCCAAGCTCTTCGTGCCTGCCTATGCCTCAGGAGCTAAACTTCGCCAAATCGAAGCCTACGATGCAGAACTGGTGCGGGTGGCGGGGCCGCGGGCTGCGGCCACCGAGGCCGTGCGGCGCGCTTGCCAAGAAGATCCCCACTTGGTCTACGCCTCCCACAACGCCTCCCCCTATTTCCTGGCCGGCCTCACCACCTTGGCCTTTGAAATCGCTGAGGATTTGGGCGGAGAGGCACCGGACCATATGGTGGTGCCTGTGGGTGGCGGCGGCCTTTTCCTGGGCTTGGTCTACGGATTTGAGCTCCTCTTCCGTCTTGGACAGGTGGAAAAAATGCCGCGGGTCCATCTCGCCCAGGCCGAGGCCTGCGCGCCCATGGTGCACGCCCTAAACCAAGGGCTGGAGGGGCCCGCCTCCATCCAGCCTGGAGAAACGGTGGCCGAAGGCGTCCGGATTCCTGCTCCCGAACGGGGCCGGGAGATCCTCGCCATGGCCCGGCGCGCCGGAACCGTGGCCGTGTCCGTATCGGACCCGGAAATCATCTCGGCGCAACGGGAGTTAGCCCACGCTGGGTTCTACGTGGAGCCCACGGCGGCCGTGGCACCCGCGGCCCTGCCCAAACTTGTGGAGGCCGGAATCCTCCGGCGCGGGGAGACGGTTGTCGTCCCCCTCACCGGCTCGGGCCTGAAAACGGAGTGAAAGGAGGAAAGGTGCGCATTGGCATCGTTTCCGACACCCACGATCACCTGGGCCACCTGCGCCGGGCCTTGGCCTTGCTCACAGAAAAAGGGGCGGAGCTTGTGCTTCATGCCGGCGATTTCGTATCGCCGTTCGTGGCTGAGCCGTTCCGGGAGGCGGGGCTGCGGGTGATCGGCGTGTTTGGAAACAACGATGGGGACAAGCTCTTCCTGCGGGAACGTTTTTCCCAGGTTGGAGAGCTTCATTTTGGCCCCCACGAGATGGAACTCTCCGGCCGAAAAATCGTGCTCATGCACGAACCCCGGGCCTTGGAGGCCCTGGCCACCTCCGGCCGCTACGACCTCGTGGTCTACGGCCACACCCACCGGCCCGAGGTGCGCACCGGCCTGCCCTGCGTGGTCAATCCCGGGGAACTGGGGGGTTGGCTCACGGGCCGGGCCACCTGTGCCTTGGTGGATCTAGAGACTTTACAAGTGGAAATTTTGGAACTCTAGCTCAGCCGCTCCTCCACGACGATCTCCGAGAGAGGCAGACGCTGTGCCGGCTCCGGGTCGTAGGCGGGTTTCCCCAGGGGCAGGAGGGCCACCACCCGCATGCCGCGGGGCACGCCCAGGATTCGTTTGATTTCCCGCTCCACTTCGCCGCGGCCGGCCACGCCCGCCCAAAACGAGGCATACCCCAAGGCATGCGCCATGAGGGCCATGTTTTGGGCCGCGGCGGCGCCTGCCTCCAAGTGATGGAGGGGATCCCGCGCGGGATCCACCACCACGGCGATCACCACGGGCGCCTCTCCCAGACCTGCCGCGGCGAAGGCCACCCGACCCGGCCGGAACACGAGCACCCGCTCCACCAGCCGGCCCAGGGCCTTCCGGGACTCCTCCTCCCGCACGACCACGAACTTCCAGGGCTGGGCATTGGCGTAGGAAGGAGCCCACCTGCCCGCTTCCAGAATCCTCTGGAGATCCTCCTCCGGCAGGGGATCCCCCTTGAACCGGAGCACGCTGCGCCGTCCGCGCATCACTTCCAAAAGGTCTGTCACTTTCCCTCCTTGGGAAAAGCGTTCCAGCCCAGCACAGCGGAAAGGGGCTTTCGCTCGCGTGGGCCAAGTTCAATCTCCCGGTGCTTCTCGCTGAGCGTTCCGGGATCGCCCGGCCGCCCCACCACCACCAAGGTGATGAGCACATGGTCTTCAGGGATGCCCAGCGCCTTCTTCACCGCCAGGGGATCGTAACCGGCGATGGGGTGCGCCACGAGGCCCATCTGGGTGGCCTGGATCATGAGGAATCCCACGGCCATGCCGCAGTCGAACAAGAAATAGTCGCGGTGGTCGGAGAGGCGGCAGTCCAGATCCGGATGGGAGGCCACAGCCACGATGGCCGGCGCCTTCAGGGCCCAATAGTTCCCGCCCGGGAGGGCCTTCTTCACTTCCGCAAGCTTCTCCCCGTGGGCCACCACAAACCGCCAGGACTGGTTGTTGAAACAAGAGGGGGCGAGATGCGCGGCCTCGATCAGCCGGGCGATGGCCTCCTCGAGAAGGGGGTCCTCCCGCAGGGCCCGCTTGGCGCGTCGGACGGAAATCCAGGGATTGATCGCTTGGTCCGCGGTCCGCAGCGCCTGCAGGACCTCAAGTACCTCTTCGGCATGACCGGGAACCAGAACTCTCCGCCAGGCCCAGCGCACCACGCCCGCCCGGTCCAACAGGAACGTGGACCGCTCCACCCGACGGCCGGTTTTCACCCCGTAGGCCTGCGCCATCTTCCCCTCTGCATCGGAAAGAAGGGGAAAGCAAAGACCATGTTTTTCCGCGAACCGGGCCAGGGCCGCGGGCGCATCGGGCGAGACCCCCACCACTTCCGCCTCCAGCTCGCGAAACGACGCGAGCTTTTCCTGAAACGCTCGGGCCTCCTGGGTACACCCGGGCGTGCCCGCTTTGGGGTAGAAGTAGAGGACGACGTAGCGGCCAAGAAAGGAGCGAAGGGGCACGGGTTTTCCTTCCGCATCCGCCAGGGTAAAATTGAAGCCGAATGTGAAAAGCATTACACTCCTTTCGCAAGCATTTTATCCCAAAAGGTAGGTATTCCTAGGGAGGGAACGATGAAGCACATTTTGTTGGGCGCGATCTGCGGCATAGTGGGCTTCTCCCTGGCGGTGGGGGCAGCTCCCCAGCTCACCGCATCCGAGGCGGTCTTCGATTTTGGGGAGGTCGTGGAGGGAATCCTGGTGGTTCACACCTTCCTCCTCACGAACGTGGGCGATGCCCCCCTCACGTTCACCCAACAGCCCTCCACCACCTGCGGCTGCACCAGCGCCCCGCTCCTCAAGATGACGCTGGAACCAGGGGAGTCTGTGGCCCTGGAAGTGCGGTTTGAGTCCACCGGCTACGGTGGGCATCAGGTAGTGAAGTATGTCTACGTGCACTCCGACGACCCGACCAACCCCCAGCTTCGCCTGGCCATCCAAGGGTATGTGGCCCCAAAAGCGATCTATGAGGACACGGCCTACATGCTGCGCTACCGATATCGGGTGGTGGTCGACGTGCGGGACCGCGAGGCTTTCGGCCGCGGGCATCTCCTCGGGGCGGTGAACATCCCGGCGGAGGAAATTGAGGCGGCTTTATCCTGGCTTCCCTTCACCACCCTGTACGTGTGCGACGCGGCGGGGGAGGAGAGCCCCGTGGTGGCGGAGAAGCTTCGCCAAAAAGGTTTCTGGGCCACGCGGTTCCTTTCCGGTGGTCTGGCGGGCTGGGCCAAAGAATTGGGGGCCTATCTCGTGGTGGGTGAGCTTCCCCAAGCCGAGCCCCAGCCTGCCCCGGCAGGGGTTCCGCCAGCACGTTTGGCTCCGGAATACCTGATCATTCTGGATTTCCGCGGGGAAGAGGCCTTCGCTCAGGAACATCTGGTGGGAGCCATTTTCGTGGGCTCGGCGGGCCTGGACTCCCTTCTGCCCTATCTTCTCCCGGCGGCGGGTCAGGCCCCGGAGCTCCAGCCCTTCATTTTCTGTGTGGACGAGGCGAGGGTCTCGCTCAGGAGGCGGCCCAGTTCCTCCAAGCCCTGGGGTTGAGCCGGGCTTACGCCCTGGTGGGAGGCCTCGAGCAGTGGCGCCTCCGCTACGGCACAAGTTTTATGACGCGCTCCTCACCCTAAAACTTGAGCTCAAACCCTACCCGAATCCACAGAAGGCCGGAAAGATCAAAGCGGGTGGCGGAGTAAAGGAGCACCTGGGAGAACCGGATCCTGATCCCGAGCTCCTGCCAAAGGAAGCCGCTGAACGTGAACGCCGTGGTGGAGTAGACCGAAACGGGGTCGATCGTCACCCCCAGGTGGAGCTTGGCCCAGGCCAGGGAGAGGCTGTTGTCAACGTGGAGGGAAGCTCCCACCTCCACCACCGGCTGGAGGAAGCGGTAGCTTACCCCGAATTCCCCAAACCCGAGGCCAGCGTAGGTGAAGGACCAGGTGGTATAGAGCCGCCAGCAGTCCCCGGACCAGGCAAAGTGGAGGAGGGCTTCCTCGAAGTACCAGCCGGGAACTAGAGCCACATCCGTCCAGGGATCGTTGTCGATGAGAAAGTACAGGTTGGTGACCCCGAAGCCGACGAGGCTGCGGGCGAGGAACCCGGGCTCACCGCCCGCACCGAAGTCCAAGATGAGGCCGATCGTGTAGTTCGGGGGTTGGCAAGCCGGCGCGAGGTTGCCCAGGAAGAACCAGCCGCCCAGGAAGAACGGGCAGCACCCGCCGCTTATGGCCAAGGTCCAGCGGGAAAAGCAGGGATCGAACGTGAGGCCGCTCTTCAGGATGATCCCCTGGAAATCGAGCCACATCCAAAGGTGCTCCGCCTCAAGTCCCGTTAGGGAGAGGATGGTGGTGCTTTTCATCCCGCCTTGTCCCGCGTCCATGGTCAAGGTGAACGCGGCGTCCACGGAAAGAGGCGTGTCGGGGGTGAAAAAGAAATCCATGCCCACCGAGCCGGAAAAGGAAAGCTCCTGGGCCACGGCGGGCAAGGCCAGGGCCAGGACCGGGAGGATCCAGAGTCTTCTGCGCATGGTTCCGCCTCCTTACCCAGGGAGCCTAGGCGTAAGGAGCAGAAAAAGAAAGCAAAAAGGGGCGAACCAGGTCGCCCCTTTGTCCCCATTTCCCGGAACCTTTGCCCTACAGAAACTCCCGAAGGACCTCCTCTAGGGTGGGGTAGCCGATCTCCTGGAGCTCGTAGCGCACGCGGGTGGCGGGTTTGGGGAGCTCGATGAGGCGGCGAAGGTCCACGGGTGTGGCGAGAAGGAGGGCGTCGCAGGGCACACGACGAATGGTCTCCGCCAAATCCCGAATCTGTTCCTCCCCATAGCCCATGGCAGGAAGCACCGGGCCGAGGTGAGGGTAGAGGTTGAACGTCTCGCGGATAGAGTTCACGGCATGAGGACGAGGATCCACCAGGGTGGCCCCAAGTTTGCGGGCCGCCACCGCACCCGCGCCAAACGGCATCTCCCCATGGGTGACCGTGGGCCCATCCTCGATGACCAAAACCCTCTTTCCCCGCACGAGCTCCGGCTCCTCCACGAGGATGGGAGAGGCCGCCTCCACCACCCGCGCCTGCGGGTTCAATTCCGCCACGGATTGCCTGAGCCTTTCGATGGCCTCCAAGGGAGCGGTGTCGATCTTGTTGATCACCACCACGTCGGCCATGCGGATGTTCACCGAGCCCGGCCAATAGGTGCGCTCATGGCCAGCCCGTAAGGGATCCGCCACCACAATGAGGACCTTGGTCCGGAAGAACGGGAAATCGTTATTCCCTCCATCCCAGAGGATGACGTCGGCCTCCTCCTCGGCCATGCGCAGGATCTTTTCGTAGTCCACGCCGGCGTAGACCACGGTGCCCTCCCGTAGGTGCGGCTCGAACTCCTCCCGTTCCTCGATGGTGCAGCGGTAGCGATCAAGATCAGCCAGGTTTTCCAACCTTTGGGCCACTTGGTGGCGCAGATCGCCATAGGGCATGGGATGGCGAACCACCACGACCTTCTTTCCCCAGGACTTGAGGATCCGCGCCACTTTGCGGGTGGTCTGGGATTTGCCGCAGCCGGTGCGCACGGCACACACGGCCACCACCGGCTTTTTTGCGGAAAGCTGGGTGGAGGAAGGTCCCAGGAGCCAGAAATCCGCGCCGGCAGCCTGGGCCAGGGCTGCCCGTTCCATCACATGCTGATGGGAAACATCGGAATAGGCGAACACCACCCGCTCCACCCCGTGCGCCCGCACCAGTTCCCCTAGGCGCTCCTCCGGCTCGATGGGGATCCCCTTGGGATAATGCGGGCCGGCCAGCTCCGGAGGATACCGGCGCCCCGCGATCCCCGGGATCTGCGCGGCGGTGAACGCCACCACCTCGTACTCGGGTTTATCCCGAAAAACCACGTTGAAATTGTGAAAATCACGCCCAGCTGCACCCAGAATGATGACTTTGGTCCTACGCATGCAGATTCACCTCGGGCGATTCGGATTGTGCGTTCCATTATAACCAAACCCGCACTAGCTTTCCCGGTCCAGATGGGTAACATTCCAGATGTGACTTGGGCCAACCTGTTGACCCTTCTCCGCCTGGGTTTGGTGGGGCCGGCTGTGTGGGCCGTGCTGGCACAGCGCTGGAGCCTCGGGTTGGGGTTGTTCCTGGTGGCGGTGGCCACGGACATCCTGGATGGCTGGGTGGCCCGGCGGGAACGGCCCACCCTGGCCGGGCAGCTCCTGGACCCCCTGGCCGACAAAGTGTTGGCCTTCGCCCTCAGCGTGGCCTTTCACAGGGTGGGGCGGTTGCCCCTGGCGGCGGTAGTCCTGGGGGCCATCCCCCAGCTGGGGATCGGGGTGGGAACCTTGGTGCTCTGGCGGCGGCGGGAGACCCTGCGGGCGCGCTGGGCGGGGAAAGCCGCGGCGGCCCTCACTGCCTTGGCCACAGGGCTTCTCTTCCTCACCCCTCAAGGGGTGTGGGTGTATTGGGCGGCGATTGCGGCCCAATTTGGAGCAGGTCTTTACTATCTAGGCCAGCAAGCCAGGCCGCGAACTCCCGAGGGGGCGGGGCCCGGAATTCCCGCCAATCGCCTGCGCTAGGGTGGCAAAACCCCAGCCGAAAAGCATGGAGCAGCAGCGGGCCCCCTCCCCGGCCGTACAGGGGATCCCCTAACACCGGGTGTCCAATGGCCCGCAAATGAAGCCGGATCTGATGGGTCCTCCCGGTGTGCGGGCGCACCAAAAGGAGGCTCCGCCCGGCACGGCGAACTAAAACGGAAAACTCCGTGCGCGCTTCTTTTCCCAAAGTCCGCACGTCCATGCGCCAGGGCGCGTGCGGATCGCGCCCAATCCGGCCCCGAATTTCTCCCTCGTCGGCTTCCACCTCCCCCTCCACCACCGCCAGATACTCCTTGAGCACAGTGCGTTCCCGAAATTGTTGGACGAGCTTGCGGTGGGCCTCCTCCGTGCGGGCCAACACCAGGACCCCCGTGACCGCGGCGTCCAAGCGGTGCACCACGCCCGGCCGCTCCGGCGCGCCCCCGGCCAGCGGACCCCGCGCGAGCAGAGCGCTCACCACCGTGGGACTTTCGGCCGGGCCCACGGGATGCACAGGAAGCCCCCGTGGCTTGTTCACCACCACGATGGCCTCGTCCTCGTAGAGGATGGGAAGGGGGAAGGGGATGGGGCGGAGGCCCGGGCCGCCCCACTGCACCACCACCTCCTCCCCGGGCTTGAGCCGGGCATGGGGCTCCACCCGGGCTCCGTTGACCGTGGCCGCACCTTCCCGCAACAGGCGTTGGGCGCGGGCCCGGGAGATCCCGAGCCTGCGGGCCAAAAACCGATCCACCCGATCCCCGGCCTCGCCTTCGCTCACAAATAATCGATCTAATCGCGATCCGTGCATTGCGTCCCTTCCCGCGAACTTAGTATAATGGCAAACTATGAACGTACCGCGGGAGAAAGTCGAGGAGATCCTTCGCCAAGGCGCCACCCGCGCCCAGGTGGAGCTCTACCATTGGGAGCTAGCCCGCCACGGGCGGGAGCTCCGGCTCACGGTGTATATTGACCGCCCGGGCGGGGTTTCCCTGAACGATTGCGCCCGCACCAGCCAGATCCTCAGCGATCTCCTCGACGCAGCCGATCCCATCTCCTTCCCTTACGTGCTGGAGGTCTCCTCCCCCGGCCTAGATCGCAGGCTCTGGGAGCCCTGGCACTACCAGCGTGCGGTCGGCCAAAAAATCCAGGTGAAGGTTCGGGGATTGGAGAGGACGAGCTACGAAGGCTATTTGGTGCAGGTGGGCGAGGGGAAGATCTGGGTGGAGGGGAGGGAGGGCCGGGTGGAAATTCCCCTGGCTCAGGTGACGCACGCCCGGGTGGTGTACGAAGGGGAGTAGGGTATGAACATTGAATTCCTCGAGGCGCTGGAGGAGATGGCCCGGGAGCGCGGGATCAACCGGGAGGCGGCCTACGAGGCGATGGAGAAGGGCATTGCCGCGGCGTACCTCGCGGAGTTTGGTGGGACCGAACCGCCGGTGGTGAAAATCGACCGTCGCTCCGGGGACATCTACGTGAACGGCCAGAAATTCGATCTTGCCAAGCTCGGGCGGATTGCTACCCGCCGCGCGGAGGAATTCTTCCGGCGGGAGATCCTGCGCCGCCGCCGGGAGGCCCTGTACGAGATGTACGCGGCCCGCGTGGGCGAAATCCTCAACGGCACCGTCCACCGCTTCGAAGGCCGGGATGTGTGGATCAACCTCGGCGATCTTGAGGCCCTCATGCCCGCCGAAGAGCGCATCCCCAACGAGCGCTACCTCCCCGGCCACCGCATCAAGGCCTACCTTTACGAGGTGGAAAAAACCCAGGGAGAGCCCAAGGTTTTCCTGTCCCGGGCCCATCCCGGATTTCTGGCCAAACTCCTGGCCATCGAGGTTCCAGAACTGGAGCAGGGGATGATGGAGATCGTGAAGGTGGTGCGGGTTCCGGGGGTGCGGGCCAAGGTCCTCGTGCGGGGCCTGGACCCCCGCATCGATCCTGTGGGGAGCTGTATCGGCCCGGGAGGAAGTCGTGTGCGCGCGGTGAGCCGGGAGCTCGCTGGCGAAAAGATTGATGTCATCAAGTTCAGCGAGGATGTGCGGGAGGTGATCAAGGCTGCCTTGGCCCCGGCCAGCGTTCTGGAAGTGGAGCTCCAGGAGAAGGAGAAAAAAGCCACGGTGGTGGTCCCCGAACACGAGGTGTCCTTGGCCATAGGCCGGGAGGGCCATAACGTAGGCCTGGCCGCGCGACTCACCGGGTACGACCTCACCGTGCGCACCCCCATTCGCGACGAGTCCAAACGCTAGCCGGCCCATGGCCAACCGCTCGGCTTTCGGGGCGCTCGGGTCCTGGGTAAGTTCCCATCCCTTCCTCATACTGTTCCTGTTTCTTGTCCTCGCGGGCGCTGCCCTCTACTACATTCGGGATTTTCCCCTCCGCACTTCCTACTTGGATCTTCTCCCGGCCGAGGATCCCTTGGTGGAACGCTACGAGTCAGTCCAGGCCGAACTGAGCGGCCTGGATCTTGCCGCAATTCTTCTGTCTCTCCGCGAGCCGCCCGAAAGTTTTGCCGAGCGGGAGGAGCGGCTCTTCGCCGCCGCCGATCGCATCCTCGCCGCACTGAACCCGGAAGTCGTGGCCCGTGCCTCCTACTTCCTTGCCACCGAAGCCCCCCTGCCCCCGGAGCTCCTGGTGTTCCGTACCCTTTACCCGGAGGAGCGCGCACGCCTGGCGGCCATCGTGGCGGAGCTCGTTTCTCGCATGCCCCAATTCATCAGTCAAGCGCCCCTTGCCCTACCCCAAGAACTCCCCGCGGACCCCGGGGAGCTCGATGCCCACTTGAGACGGGTGGTGGAAACCGGTCATGCCGCGCTTTCCTTGTTCCAAGAACTTCCCGCGGTACAGGCCCTGATGGCGGAAGCCCGCGCCCTGATCCAGCGGGCACAAAGCCGGGCCCTGCCCGAGGACCGCGGCCAACCCCTGCTTTCCTTGGACCACACCCAACTCGTGATCCAGGTCTGGCCCACCCAGCCCGTTTACACCTCCCAGGCCTTCAACCGCAGGGTGCGGGACGAGTTAGGGCGGGCGGTCGCGGCCGCGCGGCTTGAGGAACTGGGGGTGGAGGCGGGCCTCGCCGGCGGGTACGTGGTCTCCACGGAAATTGAGGACGCCATCCGGCAGGACATGGTGGTGGTGACCGCGGTGTCCATCGCAGCTGTGCTCCTGGTGACCCTGCTCAGCTTGGGAAGCTTGATCCTCACCGTGGTGGCCTTGCTTCCCGTGATGGTCTCGGCCCTGCTCATCCTGGCCTGGGCCAAATTCTCCGTGGACGGGTTCAACCTCCTTACAACTTTCCTCCCCGCGCTCGCCCTGGGACTGGGGATTGACTATTCCCTGCATTTTCTCTTCCGGTTCAGCGAGGCTCGGCGGGAAGGGGTGGGCCTACGGGAGGCCGTGATTTTGGCCCTGCGCACGAAGGGCCCGGCCTCGTTTGTGGCAGCGTTGACCACGGCCTTGGTTTTCTGCTGCCTTCTTTTTTCGCGCTCCCGGGCCCTGTGGGAACTGGGGCTCATCATGGGCCTGGGCATCCTCTTTTCCTTCTTTTCCGTATTCCTCTTGAGCCCGGCCCTGCTCATGCTCTTGGGCAAGCTCTTCCCCAACCTGCGGGGAAACCCTCCCCTCACGCGGGACCGCCTGCATTCCCCTTACCGAAACCTTTTGCTCTTGCGCAAGGGGGTCATCCTGCTTTCCCTCGTGTTCTTGGCGTTGGCCGCGGCTAAGGCGGTCAGGGTGGAGTTCAAATTCGCCTCCGCCGAATTGGCCCCCCCAACGAAGGCGCATGCAGTGCTCCAGGAGATCTTGCAGAACTTCGGGGGTGAGATTTGGCTTGGGGACACGTTCAGGGTTTTCGTTCCGGAAGCCCGGTTGCTTGCGGACGCCGCGGAAAAGCTCAAAGCTCACCCCCTTGTGCTCTCCGTGGTATCCGCGCGAAACCTCTTGCCCCAAGAGCTTTTGGGCCAGGCCTCCCAGCTCACCGGACTCCCCATCGCCGAAGCGAAAACCGGGATCCAAAACTTGGCCCTTACTCTGGAGCGCTGGCCCGAGCTCACCCGCAACCTCGAGGAAACCGCGGCCCTCTTCTCTCTGGCGGAGCTTCAGGCCCTGGTTGTGGGCGAAACCCGCAGGGCGGAAGTGCTCGCCCGTCGCGCCGGGGATTTCTTCCAGCTAGCGGAGGAGTTCGCCACCGTGGAAACCGGGGCCCTGGCGGAAACCCTGGCGACCCTCGCCGAGGACCTCGAGCCCCTCGAGGCCTTTGCCCAAAAGCTCCGGGCCCTACCGCCCGAGGAAAAGCTCATCGATCAGATCCTTGCCCTCCTCCCCGGCGAAATCCGTGCCCAATACCGCATTTCCCGGGGATACATCCTGGAGCTCCGGGTATCCCGGGAGCTGTACCAAGGGCGGCAGCTGGAGGAATTTTCCACGTGGCTTAGGGGATTTGGCTGGGAATATGTGGGCACGCCGGAGATCCAGCTGGCGCTGGAGGAGCACATGCGGCAGGACTTCTTCCTCACCAGCGGGATTGCTCTTTTGTTCATTTTTCTCGTGGTGGTGGGCGATTTTCGGCGCCCAAGCCGGGCGGCCTTGGCCCTGACCCCCCTGGCCATGGGCTACACCGGCATGTTGGGCGGAATGGCCTTGGCAAGGTTGCGCTTCAATTTCACCAACATCGTGATCTCCCCCTTGCTCATCGGGCTGGGGGTGGATGGAGCCGTGCATTTTCTCCACCGCTGGCAGGAGGAGAGGGCGCGGGATCGGGAGGGCTTGGCTTGGGCGGCAGCGGCCACAGCCGGACCCACCCTGGCCAGCTACCTCACCACCATGGCCTCCTTCGGGGCCCTCCTCGCCGCCCAAACCCCGGGCCTTCGCTACCTGGGGGCCTCGGCCCTCCTTGGCCTTGGCTTCACCACCCTTTGGACCCTTGTCTTTCTCCCCACGGCCGTGGGGGAGTTGCGAAGGGCACCCCGGAAGACTAAAGTGCCCTAGATCGCGATGTTCGCCCTGTATGAGCTTGTGGCCGTGGGCATTGCCGGCCTGATCCTCGGCCTGAGCCTGCCCTTCCTGGTCTGGAGCGCCCGCCATCGGCGGGCCCAGGGAATTCTGGAGGAGGCCCGCCGCGAGGCCGAACGCCTGCGGGAGGAGACCCTCCTCGCCGGAGAGAAGGAGATCCAGGCCCTACGGGAGCGGGAGGAGGAGAAACTCCGCCGCCGGGAGGCCGAGCTTCAGGAGCTGGAGGAGCGCCTGCATCAGCGGGAGGACCGCCTCAGCAAAAAACGCCAATACCTGGAGATGCTGGAGGAAACGCTTCGGCGGGACGAGGCCGAACTGGAACGCGTGATCGAAACCGGCCAAAAGCTTCTAGCGGAAGAACGGGAACTCTTGGAGAAGCTGAGCGGCTTCACCCAGGAGGAGGCCAAGAATTACCTCCTCAAGCTGGTGGAAGCGGAAAGCGAGCGCTATTTCGCGAAAAAGATCGCGGAGGTGGAGCGTCGCACGAAACAGGAGGCCGAGCGCCGGGCCCGCCGGATCCTCGCCGATGCCATTCAGCGCCTGGCCCTGGACTACGTGGAGGAGGCCACGGTCACCGCCGTGCCCCTTCCCAGCGACGAGTACAAAGGCCGCATCATCGGCCGCGATGGCCGCAACATCCGCACCTTCGAGGCCCTCACCGGGGTGGAGGTGCTGGTGGACGATACGCCTGAAGTGGTGGTGCTCTCTTCGTTCCATCCCATCCGCCGGGAGGTGGCCCGCCTGGCCCTGGAACGCCTCATCGAGGACGGCCGCATCCATCCCACCCGCATCGAGGAGATGGTGAGGAAAGCCCAGGACCAGGTGGAGGCCGTCATCCGGGAGCAAGGGGAGAAGGCGGCGCTGGAGGTGGACGTGGACCTGCCCGCGGAGCTTCTTCAGCTCCTTGGGCGGCTGCATTTCCGGCAGAGTTATGGCCAAAACCAGCTTCGGCACGCGATCGAGGTGAGCTTCATTTCCCGGATCTTGGCGGAGGAGCTGGGCTTGGACCCCCGCCCAGCCAAGCGGGCCGGACTCCTGCACGACATCGGCAAGGCCCTGGATCACGAGGTGGAGGGGCCCCACGCCCTCATCGGCGCAGACTTGGCCAAACGCTACGGCGAGCCCTGGCCCATCGTGAACGCCATCGCCGCCCACCATGGGCAAGTGGAGCCGGCCACGGTCACCGCCGTGCTCATTCAGGCCGCCGATGCCCTCTCCGCCGCCCGGCCCGGTGCGCGCGTGGAAGCCTACGAGCGCTATATCCAGCGCCTGGCAGAGCTGGAGAAATTGGCCCGCTCCTACGCCCCCGTGAAGGAAGCCTATGCGTTGCAGGCGGGCCGGGAGGTGCGGGTCATCGTGCGGCCGGAAAAGGCCACCGATGAAACGGCCGCAAAGCTCGCGTATGATATTGCCCGGCGGATCGAGGAGGAGCTTCAGTACCCTGGAGAGATCAAAGTGACCGTCATCCGCCAAACCCAGTACACGGAGACGGCGCGGTAAGGAGGGAGCTGTGAACGTACTGAAGATCGCAGCGGCTTCGGATGCCACGGCGGCAGCGGGCGCGGTGGCCAACACCTTCCGGGAGGAGGGTGTGGCGGAGATTCAGGCCATCGGCCCCAAGGCCGTCAACCAGGCCATCAAGTGCATCGCCATCGCCCGCGGGTATGTGGCCCCTAGCGGGATCGACCTCTTTTTTGTTCCCTCGTTTGTGGAGGTGGAGGTGAACGGCGAGATCCGCACGGGCATCCGCTTCACCGTGCGCTCGCGCACGCCCGTTCCTGTGCTCAAGCCGCGGGCCCGCCGAGGAGCGGAGCACCCTGCCAAGGAGGAATGGAAGGACATCTGATCGGGGCTTAGGCCCCCTGCGGGCCCTGGCTCTCCTCGGCCAGGTAGGTTTCCTTGTCGCCGGTGGAGCCTTCGCTGGATATGGCCTGGGTTGGCTTTGGGACCAAGCCCACGAGGGACGCCTGGGCCGGGCCCTGGGGCTGGTGATCGGGTTGGGCGGAGGAGCGTGGTCGGCCCTGCGGCTTCTCCTCAAGGAAGGAAAACGGGGAGGTCCGGAATCATGAGCCGTTGGCAGAAAACTGTGGTGTGGATGATCGTGGTGGGGTTCGCCGTAGGCGGCATCAGCCTATTTACGTTCCAAAAGCTCTCCCCCCCGGAAAAAGGGAGCGCCGAGGAAGTGGTACTGATCGTGGAGGGCCAGAAATTCACGCGGGCCCAATTCGCCCAAACCCTCCAAAACGTCCTCGCCTATTACCGCCAACTTTACGCCATGTTCGGCATGGATTTTGACACGTATCTCCGGGGCACGGACGGCGCGTTTCGCACCTTCCAATACCAGGCCCAGGCCGCGGAAACCCTCATCCGCCAAGTGATCATCCGCAACGAGGCCAACCGGCTGCGCATTCAGGTCCCCACCGCGGAGCTGGACCAGGCCACGCAAACCCGCTACAACCAAGTCCTCCAGCAGGTGGGCGGCGACGAAAATATCCTCAAGCTCTACCTCCAGGCCCAAAACCTCACCCTCGAGGACTACAAGAAACTTCTGCGCCAGTCGGAGGAAGAGCGGCTGCGGGAGGAGAAGCTCAAAGCGGCGGTGGTGGGGGCCATCGAGCCCACCGATGCCGAGCTTGAGGCCTACTTCTCCGCCAACCAGGATCGCTACCAGAGCGAGCCGGAAAAAATCCGGGTGGCCCAGATCCTCGTGACTGACCCCGCGCTCGCGGACCAGCTCGTGGCCCAGGCCCAAGAGCCCGGGGCGGATTTCGCCGCCCTCGCCCGCCAGCATTCCCTGGACGAGGCCACCAAGGAAAAGGGTGGGGAAACGGATTTCTTCGGTCGTTACGAATCCCCCTTCTCGACCACCGTTACCGACGCCATCTGGGCCCTCAACCCGGGCGAAGTCCGCCTGGTCCAGGACGACCAGGGCTACCACATCGTGAAGCTCCTGGAGCGGAAGCCGCCTGTGGTACCCGCGTTCACGGAGATCCGGGAGCAGGTGCGCAGTGACTACGTGCAGGAGGAGACGTCGCGCCGGTGGGATGGGTGGTACAAGGATAAGCGAGCCAAGGTCCAGCTGGAACTCAAAGACCCGGTGATCGCCGCATCGGTCGCCTATTCGGGCGACAAGGAGGCCGCCCTGGCCAAGCTCCGCCAGGCCCAGGAAGAGGGCTATGCCTTGGACAACTCCCTCCCTTACTACATCGGTCGTATCTGTGAGGAGCTCTACACCGAGGTGGGGAGCCGCCGCGCTGAACTGGAAGGTAAAACCGAGCGCACCCCTGCGGAAGAGGCGGAACTGGAAAGCTTGAGGGCTCGGGAAAGCGAGCTCAAAGCCCAGGCCCTGGCCCAGTATCTCCGGTTCATGGAAACCGGCGAGGCCGACGAGGCTTTCTATAACCGCGTTCTCGTCTTGGATCCCCAGAACGTGCAGGTCCTGTACCAACTGGCGGAGAGCTATCGCCTGGCCGGGAACAACGTCCAAGCCGAGGCCCAGTACAGCCGGGTGGTGGAACTCGACCCCAATTTCGTTGCGGCCTGGGTGAGCCGGGGCGACAACGCCCTGGCCCTCGGGCTTTATGCCCGTGCCGCCGAGTTCTTCCAAAAAGCCCTGGAACTCCAGCCCGGAAGTGCCACCATTAAGCTGAAACTGGCCGACGCCTACGTGCGCGACAAACGCTACGACCAAGCCCGACCGCTCGTGGAGGAAGTGCTCAAGGCCGAGGCGGAGAACGCCACCGCCCTTACCCTTCTGGGGGATCTCCTCTTGGGTCAAGGGAAGGCGGTGGAGGCGGTGGACGCCTACACCAAGGCCTGGCAGAAATCTCCCACTGCGGATGTGCAGCTGAAGCTGGCCCAGGCCCTGGCCGCGGCCGGCCGCACGGACGAGGCCATCCGCAAGCTCCAGGACCTCCTCCAACGCTCGCCCTACCATGCCCAAGCTCACCTTACCTACGGCGACCTACTCTTAGCCCAGGGTCAGCGGGACAAGGCCTTGGAGGAGTACGAAAGCGCGCGGAAGTTCGCCGGCACCGACATCGAGACCGCTGAACGAGCCGCCCGCAAGATCGTGGACCTCAAGCCCGACGACATCGCCACCCGTTTTCGTTTGGCTGGCTACCTCCGCGAGCAGTACAAATACGACGGGGCCATTGCCCAGTACGAGGCCATCCTTCAGCTCGAACCGCAGAACATTGAAGCCGTGATCGGCCTGGGGGACTGCTACGTTCCCAAAACCCAATACGACCGGGCTCTCGAGTACTACCAGCAAGCTTTGGGGCTGGCCACCACACCCCAGAAGAAGGTGGAAATCTACGGAAAGATCATCGCCAGCGAGGAGCAGCGGGCCGGGGCCACCAAGCCGCTAGGCCCTGCCGGTCTGGACGCCCTTTGGAACCGAGCCCTTTTGTATCGGGAACTCGCAGGTGCCACCACCGAGGCCGCCACCATCGCGGATTACACCCAGAAAGCCATCGCCGATCTGGAGCGGATCCAGAAGGCTGATCCCACCTACCGGGCCGAGGAACTGGCCGCGCTTTTGGAGCTCCTCAAGCAGCCTCAGCCCCGATGAGCGCGCGCATCGCCCAGGCTTTGACGGAAGTTCTGGAAGTGGTGGCCCGGCTGCGCGCGCCGGATGGTTGCCCCTGGGATCGGGCCCAAACCCACCGGAGCCTTGTGCCCTACCTCCTGGAGGAGGCCTATGAACTCGCTTGGGCCGTGCACGATGGAAACCCCGGCCTGATCCAGGAGGAACTCGGCGACCTTCTCCTCCAGATCCTTCTCCACGCCCAGATCGAGGCCGAACGGGGACGGTTTGACATGGCGGATGTGGCCGCCGTGCTTAAGGAAAAGCTCATCCGCCGGCACCCCCACGTGTTCGGCGGGGAAAAGGTGGAAAGCCCGGAAGAGGTCCGGGCCCAATGGGAGGAACTCAAACGGGACGAGGGGCGCACCCCGAAAAAACCCGAGGACCGCGCCAAACCCGCCCTCATCCGGGCCAGCAAGTTCCTGGAGGTGCAGGAAGCCGAGGGCCTGCCCCCGCCCCCTCGGCGCTTCGTCTCCCTCCCTCCGGGGGCTTCCGAACTAGAGATCGCCCAGGCCCTGCTGGAAGTGGTGGCCGAGGCCCGCCAGCGCGGCGTGGATCCAGAGCTCCTCCTTCACCGCTTCCTGGAACAACATGGCTGATCGCTTCCCCTTGTTGCGCAGGCTCACCCCACCCAGAAAAATGCACGTCCTCTGGGTGGAAATGGACGAAGAGATCCTGCACACCGTGGACGGAGCGTTTGGCCTGAGCGACGGGGTGGCCAATGTGCGGCGGGAATATCGGGAGATGAGCGGTCGAAAATTTTTCAAGATCTACGTGGCACCGGGCTACCTGGCCGAGGCCCTCGCCGTGTTGGAACGGCTGAAACGAAGCGTGCCCCTCGGAGAGGTGAGGGTGGAACATGAGGCTGATTAGGCCTGACGAGCAGGCGCCGTCCCTCAAGCAAGTGGACTTCCGCCGCCTCTGGACCCGGGGAATGCGCGTGCTTTTGGTGGACCTCGACAACACCCTCTGCCTTTGGCGGACCGGGGAATTTCCCCGCCCCGCGGCCGCTCTGCTGCGCCGCCTGCAAGGCCAGGGATTCAAGATCGCGGTGCTCACCAACGCTCGACTGCCCAAGGATTCTCCGGTGCGGGAGGCCTTGGCTTCGCTTGGGATCCCGCTTCGCGAGCGAGCCAAGAAACCCTGGCCCGGCGCGTTTCGAAGCCTTCTGCGCGAGCTTTCCGCGGAGCCCAAAGAAGCCGCGGTGATCGGGGACCAGCTCCTCACCGACGTGCTCGGGGGAAAACTGGCGGGGCTCTATACGGTACTTGTGCTGCCCCTTTCCCCTCGGGAGGCCCGCCGCACCAAACTGAACCGGTTTCTTGAGCGCCTTCTCGGCCGCCGCGTGCCCAACCGCTGACTTCTTCCCCTAACTCTCACCCCAACCCCACGAGGGAAAGACGAACGTCATCTTACCCTCGGCCCTGTCCCAGCAGGAGAGGGGAAAGCGAGAGATACAAGGGGAACAAAAAACGAGCCTCCCTCCCAACGGAGGGAGAGAGCCAGAGAAAGCCAGAGCAAGAAGGAACGGGAAAAGAGGGACTACTTTTGGATCTCCATTTTCATGGCCACCAGTCCCGAGAGGAGCTTCGGATAGAAATCCGTGGATTTCTGGGGCATGGGCTCGCCGGCATCGGCCACAGCCAGCACCTCCTTCACCCCCGTGGGATTGAGGAGGAACGCGATCTGGCCCTTCCCCTCGTCCATGAGGGCCACGGCCTCCTGGGCGGTGTGGGTGTACTCCACGTTCGTTCCCCGGCTCAGGGTCTCCTCGTCGATCCCGAGGATCTTCTCCAGGATGGCCTTGTGGAGGATGGCCACGTCCAGGCGCTTCCAGGCCGGGGAATGCTCGCCCGGCACCAACGTAAGGGGATCCTTTTTGAGTTTGAGCCCGAAGAACCGGCCCTCGGCGTAGGCCACGAAAACCTTCTCCCCGCGCTCCCGCCCCTGGGCCAGGAACTCCTGGGCTGCGGCGAAGTCGAAGAGTTCCTCTACATCGAAGTCCTCTTTGGCCTTGTTGAGGAACTCACGGAGATCAAAGCGGGGAAGACCATGGACCACCCGCGGGGTGGGCCGGATCACGCAGCCCGGCTCGGCCACGTTCACCAGCGTTATAGGAATGGAAGTGAAACTCTCCGGGCCCAGGGGCTTCCACCCCTTTTGGAAACACTCCTCCATGAAGATCCCGGCGGTCTCGAATCGATGGTGCCCGTCGGCGATGTACACGGGAAGAGGACCGAGAGCCTCTTGCACGACTTGGAGGGCACCAGGATCGGCTACATGCCACATCTCGTGGACGTTTCCAAAGTCGTCCCTGGCGGCCATGTCCGGGGCGCGGCCTGCGACTGCGGAAAGAAGGGCCGCGGTTGCCTTCTGCTTCGGATCACTGTAAAGGAGAAAAATGTGCTCCAGATGGGCTTCGGTGGCGCGAAAAAGCTTCAGCCGATCCTCTTTGGGGCCGCGTAAAGTGCGCTCGTGCTTCTTCACCTGGCTTTCCCGAAGATCCAGAAGGGCCACGAATCCCAGCCGCTCGAAGGTTTTTCCTTCGTGGGCAAAGCGCACCCGATACAGATAAAAGCCAGGTTTTTCGTCGCGGATGAGGACCCCTTGAGAGAGCCAGGCCCGGAAAAGTTCCGCCCGCTTTTCGTATTCACTTTCGTCCTTGGGCGGGATCTTCGTCCCGATGAGTCGGACAAAGTTATAGGGCGAGCGCCGAAGATATTCCGCCTCCTCTTTCGGCCCAATGCGGTCGTAGGGCTGGGTCACCACCTGGGAGAGGTCACCCACCCTTTTTGAGTTGTATCGAATTCCGCGAAACGCATGAATCTTGGCCATCTTTTCACCTTCCCATTGCTATCTTAGCCCCCTCACCCTGACCCTCTCTCCAAAGGGGAGAGGGGAAACATGCGCAGGCAAACGGGAAAACACACGGCACGCCTCTGTTCGTCCACCCTCTTTGCCGCCTTCTCCCCGTGGCGGAGAAGGTGAGGATGAGGGGAAACCTCCTTTCATTTGGCCCAGGAAAGGAGGATTTCCACGAGTTCGTCGCCGATGCGGGCCTGGGCTTCGTGGGTTTGCGCGCCAATGTGGGGGGTGAGGGTGACCTTGGGATGGCGGAGGAGCTCCATGTTCTTGGGCGGCTCCTCCTCGAACACGTCGAGTCCCGCTCCGCCAAGCTTTCCGGAGTTCAACGCCTCCAACAGGGCCTTCTCATCCACCACCCCGCCCCGGGCACAGTTGATGAGAAATGCCCCGTCCTTCATGAGGGCGATCTCCCGGGCCCCGATCACCGGCCCCGCCGGATCCGGCGGAACATGCAGGCTCACAAAGTGGCTCTCCCGGAGAAGGGTTTCCAAGGGCACCAGCCGCACCTCGGGAAGGGGCGAGGCCTTCACGTACTTGTCGTAGGCGAGCACATGCATGCCTAGAGCCAGAGCCCGGCGGGCGAGCGCTTGCCCAATGCGGCCGATTCCGATGACCCCCAGGGTCTTCCCCTGAAGCTCGATCCCGTGGAACGCCTTCTTCTCCCACTTCCCTTCCCGCATGGTCTCCGTGGCCCGCACCAACGAGCGGGCCAGGGCGAACATGTGGGCGAGGGCGAGCTCAGCCACGGAATCCGAGCTCGCCTTGGGTGTGTTCAGGACCTCGATCCCCTTCTCTTTGGCGTAATCGGCATCGATGTTGTCGAGGCCGACCCCGGCGCGGATGATGAGTTTTAAGCCGCGCGCGGCGTCGATGGCGGGCTTCCGCACTTTCGTGGCCGAGCGCACCACGATGGTGTCATAACCCTTGGCCAATTCCTGGGCGAGCTCCGCCTCGCCCATCCCCGTCTTCACGGTGACGGAAAGGCCGGCCTCCCTCAACCGAGCCAGGGCCCGTTCTTCCACCGGATCGCAAATGAGCACCCGCATCGCCGCCTCCTCAACCCAGCTTGAGAATCGCTTCGATGGCCCGTAGGACCCCGTGGATGTCGGCCACAGTTAGGTCGCCCATGTGCGCGATCCGGAAAGTTTTTTCCCGCAAGTCCCCATAACCGTTGGAAATGCGCATCCCATACTCGCGGATGAGGGTTTTGTTGAGCTCATCCACGGAGATCCCCCGCGTGTTCTTGATGCAGGTGACAGTTTTGGACCAGTAGCCCTCCTCCGGGTAGATATCGAAGTATTTCTTGGCCCAGGCCTGCACGATTTTGGCCATTTCCTCGTGGCGGGCAAACCGACGGTCCAAACCCTCCTCGAAAAAGTAATCGAGCTGGAGGTTGAGGGCGAACATGTGGGGGATGGTGGGCGTGGCCGGGGTCTCGTTCTTCTTGTGGGAGTTGAGCATGACGAGGAAGTTGAAGTAGTAGGTCTTGGGCTGGACCTCCGCCGCGCGTTTCAAGGCCCGCTCGGACACCGCGCACACGGTGAGGCCCGGCGGAAGGCCAAAGCACTTCTGCACGCCCGCAAGACACACATCCAGCCCGAGTTTGTCGAACTCGATCTTCACCCCGCCCATGGCCGTCACTGCGTCCACCAAAAGGAGGACGTCCGGGAACTTCCGCACCACCTCCGCGATCTCCGCGAGCGGGTTCATGAGGCCGGTGGAGGTCTCGTTGAACACCAGGGTCACCGCATCGAATTCCCCGGTTTTCAATTTCGCTTCCACCTGTTCGGGCCGGATGGCCTTGTCCCAGGGCACCTCCAGGGCCTCGCAGGGGATCCCACAGGCTTGGGTGATCTCGTGCCAACGCTTGGCGAACGCTCCGTTCACCAGGTTCAAAACCTTCTTCTTCACGCAATTCCGCACCGCGGCTTCCATGGCGCCCGTGGAGGACGAGGTGAACAGAAGCACCGTCTGTTCGGTGAACAGGAATTTCTTGAGTTTGGTTTGAAGCTGGGCATAAAGGTCGCGGAACTCCGGGGTGCGGTGGTAGATCTGGGGGGTGGCCATGGCTTGGAGGACCTCCGGCCGGACCTCGATGGGCCCGGGAACGAAAAGCTTCACATGGGAAGTGCGCATGCTTCCTCCTTCCACGTTTTTCTTTCCCGGTGGAATCTTCGCCGAAGCTGTCTGACTGTCAAGGAAGCTCAATGGGGGCCAGCCCGGCGCAAACCCAATGCTTGCGCCACCGCCAAGGCCTCCCGGTACTCCGCGGAGGTGATCCTGCGGGAAAGCTCGGGGAATTCCCAGGCCCGATGGGTCGGGTAGTACTGGGCCATGAGATTCACGTACGTGTCCGGCGAGATCTCCTCGCGGATGAATCGCAAAACCCTTGCCGTTCCCGCAAGGCCTTGGGGAAGGACCAGGTGCCGCACGATGAGCCCGCGCACGGCAATCCCGTTTTTCACCACAAGATCCCCGACCTGGCGGTGCATTTCCCGCAGGGCCTCGCTGGCCCGCTCAAAATAATCGGTGGCCCGAGAAAATTTAGCCGCGGCCCCGTTGTCCCCATATTTGAAATCGGGCATATAGATGTCCACAACTCCCTCCAAAAGCCGGAGGGCCTCCACGGACTCGTACCCCCCGCAGTTCCAAACCAACGGGAGCTCCAAACCCTCTTCCCGAGCGATCCCCACCGCCTCCACAATTATGGGCGCCTGATGGGTAGGGGTCACGAAGTTGAGGTTATGGCAACCCAGGTTCTGGAGGCGCAGCATGATCTTGGCCAAGCCTTCCACGGTGATTTCCTCGCCCTCCCCAAGCTGGGAGATCGTGAAGTTCTGGCAGAAAACGCACCCTAAATTGCAGCCGGAGAAGAAGATGGTGCCGGAACCATAGCGGCCGACCAATTCCCGTTCCTCCCCGAAATGGGGGCCGAAGCTAGATACCCAAGGCTTTAGCCCGGTGCGGCAAAAACCTTTTTCTCCCTCAGCTCGGCGGGCTTGACACTTCCTTGGGCAGAGCCGGCAGGGCGAGGCAAGCTCATACAAAGCCCGCACACGTTTCTCAAGTTCCGCCCCGGAAAGCCCAAGATACGCGGGATACTTCAGCCTCTGGGTCGCCATCCCAGTTCCCAAAGAATCCGCCAGAGGGCGCAAACGGGAAGGCCCATGACGTTATAGAAATCGCCCTCGATCCTTTCCACAAAAGCGGCGGCCCGGCCTTGAATGGCATAGGCCCCGGCCTTGTCCAAAACTTCTTCGGAGCGCAAGTACCAGAGGATCTCCTCCTCGGAGAGGGGCCGGAAGAGGACCCGCGTCTCCACGAGGCTTTCCCGAAGAACTTCTCCCCTTCTTACCACAAGGCCGGTGAACACGCTGTGCCAGCCCCCGGAGAGGGCAGACAGAAATTCTTTGGCCTCCTCAAAGTTCCCGGGCTTCCCATAGGCCCGACCATCCCGAAACACCCCGGTATCGGCGGCAATAACCAAAGCCTCCGGATATTGGGCGGCCACGGCCTCCGCTTTCCTCCGCGCGAGAAGAAGAAGGTCCCGGGGGTGCTCTACCGCGTCCTCCTCCACCACAGGAGGAACGACCTGAAACTCCGGGATGATGCGGCGGAGGAGTTCCTGGCGCCGGGGCGAGGAGGAAGCCAAGATGATGGGCGTATAATCCTTGGCCATGGAGATCATTTTCAGCCCGCGTTGCCTGGATTATAACGCCGTGGGCCATCCGGAAAGCCCAGCCCGGGTGCGCATGCTCAAGGATTATCTCGAGCGCCTAGGTTTTCCCTTCCGCGAGCCTGAACCCGCTCGGGATGAAGAGATCCTCTCCGTGCACACCCCGGAGCTTCTTCGCCGCGTGAAGACCGGAGATTTTTACGATCCGGACTGCCCGGTTTATCCGAACCTGGAGTTCCACGCCAAACTGGCGGTGGGCGGGGCCATCCTGGCCCAAAAAGTCCAGGGCTTTTCCATCCTCCGGCCGCCCGGGCACCACGCCGGCCCCGATTTCCTCGGCGGCTTTTGCTACTTCAACAACCTCGCCGTGGCCGTGCGCCTTTCCGGAAAGAAAACCCTCATCGTGGACATCGATGGTCATCACGGGAACGGCACGGAGGCCATCTTCCTTGGCGACCCCAAGGTGACCTACGTCTCTCTCCACCGCATGTACAACTACCCGGGGACTGGCCATCGTTCCTACGAGAACGCGATCAATGTGCCTCTCCCGCCCCGCTGCGGCGGGGAGCGGTACATCGAGGCCTTGGAGGGTGCCTTGGCACGGGCCGGGAAAGGTTACGAACAGCTCGCCATCTCCGTGGGGTTTGACACGTACAAAGAAGATCCTCTAGCCAGCCTCAACTTGGACGTCTCCGATTATTACGACATCGGCTACGTCCTGGGTTCCCTGCGCCTTCCCACGTTCTGTGTTCTGGAAGGCGGGTATGTGCCGGAGATCCTGGGCCCGGCGGCCCAGGCCTTCCTCAGCGGCCTAGCCGAGGGCCAAGCCGCTCCCCATCCGTGAAGCCCGGGGAAACCGAGCCTTGGTTATAATCCAAAACCATGAGGAAAACAGGTCTACTGCTTTTGGCAATCAGCGACAGCGTTTTCGCTAGCTCAGTGCGCGTCTCCCTCCCACCCCTCCTTGGAGCTCTGCCCGTGGCCGTGGCCCAAAAGCTCGGCCTCTTTGCGGAACAGGGGTTGGAGGTGCAGCTTGTGCCCCTGCCCTCCCAGCGGGACCGGATCCTCGCCTTCCAAGCTGGCCAGATCGAGGCCATGGTCACCGACCTCACCTCCGCCCTCCTCCTCGTTTCCTCCATGCCCCAGCAGGCGGCCATCGTGGCGGCTCTGTTTCTGCCCCCCCAGGATGGCACGCATCTTGCCCTCATCACGCCCGTCAATTTCTCCCGCATCAGATCCCTTCCGGAATTGCTGGAGGCCGCGCGGACCCGCCGCGTCCAGATCGCCGTGCCCCGCCAATCGGACCTGGAGTTCATGGTGGATCAGCTTTTTTCCCAAAATGGGTTTTCCTTCCCTTCCGAGGCCTACGTGGGACAAGATAACCTCTTACTCAATGCCACTTGGACCCTGTTCGGCATGACCGCCGCCGCCGCCCTGCCCCAGCCCTACGTGGATTACCTCCTCCACTACGAGTTCGAGGGGAAACCAACCCTTCTTGTGCTCGCCGATTTCACGGACCTCCCCATACCGCCCGATGTGTTGGTCGTGCGTCGCGCCCTCCCCGCGGAGGCGGTGGAAAAATTCCTGGAAGCGGTGCAGCAAGCGGTGCGCCGCATCCAGGGAATGGACCGAGAAGAATTGGTGGACCTGGCCATGCCCATCGCCATCGAGCTTTTCTTTCCTGGGGTGAACCTGGAGACCACCAATCCCGAGGATCGGGCGCGGGTGGAGGCCGCGGTGGAGGCCCTGCGCATCCCCACGTTCACCGAGCCTGAGCCCCTGGATCCCGAGATCTTCGAGCGCGTGGCCTCCTGGGCCCGGCAAAAAGGGTACCTCGCCCGCAACCTCCCCTACTCCGAGGCCGTGCTCTCCTCCCGATGATTGAAGTCCAAAATATCTCCATCGTCTACGGGAAGGGCTCGGAAGCCGTCCCCGCGTTGGAAAACATTGCGTTCACCGTGGGCGAGGGCGAGATGGTGGCCCTTGTGGGCCCCTCCGGCTGCGGCAAAACCAGCCTCCTTCTCGCGATCGACGGCCTCCTGCGGCCCACCTCCGGCCAGGTCCTCATCGGGGGGGAGGAGGTGCGGGGCGTGCGCCGCGATGTGGCCCTCATCCTCCAAGATGCCGGACTCCTTCCCTGGAAAACCGTGCGCCAGAACGCCGAACTCGCCCTGCGCATCCAAAAAAGGCGGGAAGGTGTGGATGGGATTCTCTCCGCGCTGGGCCTGAATGGATTTGAGCGTCGCTTCCCTGCGGAACTTTCCGAGGGGATGCGCCGACGCGTAGGGATCGCCCGGGCCCTGGCCCTGAGGCCCCGCGTCCTCCTCATGGACGAGCCCATGGCCAACCTGGACTCCCTCACCCGCGAGCGCATCCAAAGCCTCATCCTCGACCTGTGGTGGGAGATGCGGTTTACCGCAGTGCTCGTCACCCACGACATCGAGGAGGCCGTGTTCTTGGGGCAGCGGATCGTTGTGCTTTCCTCCCGACCCGCCCGCATCCGTGAGGTCCTGGAAAACCCAGGCATGGGCGAGCACGAGTACCGCGGGAGCCCGGAGTTCCTGGAACGGGCCAAGCGGCTGCGCCGCATCTTGGAGGGGAACGGATGAAACAGGTTCTGGCCTATGCCTTGGCGGTTTTGGTGGTGTTCGGCGCCTGGGCGTTGCTTTCGTATTCCCTAGCCCGGGCCAAGGGCCGGCCCATCCTCCCTTATCCCTGGGAAGCAGCGGTGGCCGCCGGCGAAAATGCGGAAACCCTTCTCTCCGCGTTTGGTTTCTCCGCCCTCCGCTTCCTGGTGGCCTTGGCCCTCTCCTTCTTCCTGGGCCTGCCTGTGGGCCTGGCCGTGGGCTTCGAGGAAAAACTCGACGCGTTCATCTCCCCCCTTGTGTACCTCCTCTACCCCATGCCCCCCGTGGCCCTCCTCCTCTTCCTGTACCTCGCGTTTGGTCTCGGCGAGGTGGTGCGCCTGGTGGTGGTGGTGATGGCCCTGTTTTTCCAGGTGGTGGTAGCCGCCCAGGGCGCGGCCAAATTCATCGCCCCCACCCATATTGTGGCCGTGCGCTCCACCGGCGCCTCCCGCTGGCAGGTCTATTGGCACGTGGTGATCCCTGCCACCCTTCCCAACGTCCTCACCGCCGCCCGCGTCTCCGTGGGCTTGGGTATCACCATGCTCTACATCGCCGAGACGAAACTGGGCATCCTCCTTCCCCCAGGCCAGGGCCTGGGCAGGTTCATCGAGTACTACACGTTCCGCGCGGATATTGCCCTGGCGGGGGTGGTGGCCTTGGCCATTCTTGGCCTTCTGTTCTACGTCATCCTGGAGGTGTTGGAGCGCCAACTTTGCCGGTGGAAGTACGTGGGGGTGAAGGGTGCCGGAAGTTAAGCGGGTGTGGCTGGTGCATGGGGCGGGCCGGGAGGCCGCGCGGGCCGTGGCCGAGCGGGGCCTGCGCTTTTTGGAACGGGCCGGAGTCCATGCCGAGGTGCACACGGAGATTTCCGCCACCCAGGGGCTTCCCGATCTTGTGGTGACGGTGGGCGGGGATGGGACGCTTTTGCGGACGGCCGCGGCCCTCTACCCCCAGGAAATTCCGGTTTTTCCGGTGCTGTTGGGCGCCGTGGGGTTCCTCAGTGCTTGCCGGGCCGAGGAACTTGAAGCGGGGCTAGCCGAAATCCTGGAGGGGAAAGCCCGGGTGGAACGCTGTGCCCGCCTGGGAGCTCAAGGGCCCAACCTTTCCACCACCGCCCTCAACGAGTTTGCGATCGTCGGCTCGGGCCAAAAGAGGTTCACGGAGCTGGAGGTACGCGTGGGCCGAGAGGAACTGGGTCAATTTGGCGGCGACGGAGTAGTCGTGGCCACGCCCACGGGGAGCACGGCCTATGCGCTGGCCGCCGGCGGCCCCCTCGTCCTTTCCGAGCTCGCCGCCTGCCTCGTGGTGCCCCTTTGCCCGCACCGCTTGGGCCTCCGGCCCGTGGTGGTCCCAGACCAGCTCGGAGTGGAGATCGAGGCCCAGGAATCGGCGTTGGTTTTGGCCGATGGGGAACCAGTGGGCGTTCTGCCTCCAGGGGGAAGAATCCTGATTCGCCGCGCCCCGAAAGCCACGCTTTTGGTGCGCCTCCCCCAAACCCCAGGGGTATTTGCCCGCCTGCGGGAAAAACTGGGTTGGTCGTGAAAGGAGGTTCCGTGTTTTCCGTTACAGAGCGTTTGGAGCAAGCGGTGCGGGAGAAGGTCGCGGACGAGCTGGAGCTCATCCTCATCCGCGGAAGGGAGGAACTCACCCGCTTCACCCACGGTCACATCCACCAGAACGTGGCCGAGGAGGATGCCGTGCTTTACGTGCGGGCCTGGGTGGACGGGAAGACCGGGGTGGCCCAGACGAACGACCTTTCCGAGGGAGGGATTCGGCGGGTGATGGCGGAAGCGGCGGGCATCGCCCGGGCCCAAAGCAAGCCCGCCGGCTACGAGCCGCCCGGCCCCGCTTCCTACCGGGACATGCCCGCCTTCGACGAGGCCACCTGGCAGGCCAGCCCCGCCCTGCGCGCGCACCTCGTGGCCCGGGCTGTGGCCGAGGCCAATAAACTCGGATTCAACGCCTCCGGCTCCTTATCCACCGGCGGGGATGAAATTTGGATCCGCACCACCCGCGGCGTGAATGCCCATTTCCGCGTGTCCACCGCCCGCTTTGTGACCGTGATCCTCGGGAAAGAAGGGGGCTCCGGCTACGCGGAGTTCTCGGGCACCCGCATCTCCGATTTCCACCCCGAAGAGGTGGCGGGAAGGGCTCTTTCCAAGGCTGCCCGCTCGGAAAAACGCATGAAGCTCGAGCCGGGCGAGTATCCGGTGGTCCTGGAGGAACCGGCCGTGGCCACCCTGATCGGCATGCTCGCCTCCATGGGCTTCTCCGCCCGCGCCGTCCTGGAGAACCGCAGTTTCTTCTGCAACCGGTTCGGCGAGAAAATGGTCGCCGACCTTGTGACCATTTACGACGATGCCCTGCATTCCAAGACCATTCCCATGCCCTTCGATTTCGAGGGCGTTGCCAAAACCCGGGTGTATTTCTTCCAGAATGGCGTGGCCGAGGCCGTGGTACACGATTCCCGCACAGCGAAACTCATGGGCGCGAAATCCACGGGCCATGCCCTTCCTCCGGCCGCGGCCGGATGGTCGCCCATGCCCACCCACCTTGTGATGGAGCCCGGCACGGCCACCGATGAGGAACTTCTTTCCGGGCTTTCCCGGGGGCTCCTCGTCACCCGCTTCCACTACGCGCGAACCGTGGATCCCGTGCGGGGAATCATGACCATGATGACCCGGGATGGGACCTTCCTCGTGTAGGAGGGGAGGATCGTGGCCGCCGTGGAGGACCTGCGCGTGACGGAATCGGGCCTCAGGGCCTTATCCCTCGTTCAGGCCGTGGGGAGGGACCAGAGGCTCGTCACCGGCGGCGAGGCTTTCGGA
>JBBIVL010000004.1:31168-34063 GCA_037439765.1 Candidatus Bipolaricaulota bacterium | reverse complement strand
GGAGCAAGGGGGTAGCGGTAGCGGAAGAGGCCGCCCTCGGGGGCGAGGAGCTCCACGTACTCCAGGGCAATCCGCCGCGTCTCCCCAGGTTCGATGGGGAACACCCGAGCCCGGAACGCGCCTTCGCCGATGTACTCGAGAAGGGCCGGATCGCGAGCCTGGCGGAGGTATTCAAGGTAGATCTGCCGCGCCTCCTCCGCGGAGAGGACCTCGCCGTGCACCGGCTCGCCGTTCACCCAAAGGGAGAAGTCCTGGATCACCGCCCCTGTCGGGAGAGGGAACACGTAGGTCCCCTCCACCGGGAACTTCCCGTCGTTCCGGAACGCCTGGTCCACCCGGGTCGTGGCCACCCCGTCCTTGACGGCGACGGTCACGCGGTGGTAGACGATCGTGAGCCAGCGCAGGGGAGGCCCAGGGATGTCCGGCCGCGGGATGGGAATAATGATCCCGTCCCCAAGGGCCGGGAAGAAACAAGCCAAGACCACCAACCACACTCCGGTGCGCCGCAACATCCTGGACATTGCCTCACCTCCTAGTCGAATAATCTACACAGGAGCCCCTCTTTCGGTTTTTGCCCCCGTTTCCCGCGCCAAACCAAAAGGCAGGGTTGGACTTAAGCGCGCTCGATTCCGTGGAGGTGGGTTTTTGAGATAGGCTGTGGGGGAAGCCTGGTAGCGCTCGCGAGGAAGCCACCGCAAGCCAAACCGGAAGAAAAGGGGGCGGGGAGGGCCCGCCCCCAGACTTTTTCAGCCGATGATGTCCTGGTACACGGCGATAACCTTGGTCTTTGCGGAGATGGTGAGGGTGAGGGAGTAGATCCCACGCTCCCGGTTGTAGGTGCCGGGATAGCGGGTGGGTGTGGTGGCGTCGCCCACATACACGTCGAAGCCCACCAAACCCAAGCCATAGGCACCGCCGCTCGCCCGCGCCGGGGCCTCAAGGGTCACCTTGGTTCCCGCTACAACGGACATGCTGAACGGCGTGGTGCGCGGCCTCTCTTCGCCCACGATCTGGAAGGGAAGCCGCAGCTCTTCGTAGCCAGGGGTGACGTAAATCGTGCGGCGGGCGTAGACCTCGAGCGTGTAGCGCACGATGGGGATAACGATCGGCCCGATCACTGTGGGTGCGCAGGAGGCGAGTTCCACCTCAGCTTCCGCGGTCTTGGTCCTCCCCGCGGAATCGTTGGCCTGAACCCGCACTTTCACCTTGCCCCCGCCGGAGAGGTTAGCGCGCAGCACCGCCGACCCCGAGGCCGGAAAAGTGCCTACCACCATCTGTGTGCGGCCGTCGGGATCAACGAGGCTCAAGGGCCCCACGTAGATGGGGGCAGTTCCCCCACTAGCCTGCCAGTAGACGGTGATGGCGTGGGTGTAGTCCTTCTCGCAAACCTTCTCCACGCCTGTGCGCACGATCTGCACGTTGAGCTCGGGAACGCGGGCCGTGGCCGTCCTCAGGGACACCGCGAGCCTAAAGATTTCGCACCCGCGGGCGTCAAACAGCCCGAAGAGCACGTTGTAGCTGGCCCCTGCCGTCGGCAGGTTCCCCGTGAGCACACCGATGCCCTGCCCCAGGTCGAGGTTCAGCGCCGCGCCTTGGGGCAGGTTCGAGGAAAGCTGGGTCACGCGAGTGATCCCCGCCGACCGGATCCGGGAAAGAAGGTCGGAAGGCATGGATCTTGCGGTGAACACATGCACACCGGTATTGACCTCGCCGAAGTCCCACGTGAGCGGGGTGACCGACGGACACTGGGCTGTGGCGGCCGTGGTGGAGATCACCACGGTGAGGCGAATGACGACGCACTTGTTCTTGTCGAGAAGGTTGTACACCACTGTCCACTTGCCGCCCTCCTTGGGCACCGTGCCGGAGAGCGTTCCCTGCCGGCGCTCAAGGTTCAGGGTAAAGGTGAGTCCGGCAGGAAGCGTGGAGCTCACCTGGGCCGAAGAAACCACGCCCAAAGCAGTCACGGCGTTGGCAATCTCCGTAGGGAAGGATTTTGTGGTGTTTACGTTGGCGCCAGCCGAAACCTGGCCGAAGTCCCAGGTCAGCTCCTGGGTAGGCGGGCAACCGGGCGCAGTTGGGACGTACTGCTCGCAGGTGGGCCGCAGACAATCAGGATCGATGAAGGTTTGAACCGATGTCTCGATGGAGGGGATCACGTCCACGGACGTGGACGCGGTGGCTGCAGCCTGGGCGCAGGCCTGGGCCATGGCTTCCGCCTGAGCTCGAGCTGCGGCACAGGCGCTGGCCGAGGCGAACGCGGCCACACGGGCTTCAGCACAGGCAGAAGCGCGCGCTTGGGCTTGGGCCAAGGCAAGGGCACAAGCTTGAGCTGCGGCATAAGCTTCCGCCCGGACCTCCGCGAGGGCTTGGGCACAGGCGTAGGCAGAAGCCTGGGCACCAGCGAACGCTGCGGCAGCAGCGTAGGCGGCAGCAGCGGCTTGCGCTTGGGCTGCGGCACAGGCCTCCACCATCACTGCGACCTGGGCCTCCGCTTCCGCTTGGGCCAGGGCTGCGGCATGGGCATGGGTCAGGGCCTCGGCCTGAGCGCTGGCGTAGGCCTGGGCACAAGCGAAAGCCTGGGTGTACGCGGAGACTGCGGCCTCCGCGGCGGCATACGCCGAAGCGTTGGCTTCGCTTAGGGCTTGGGCCATGGCCTGGACGCCCACGCGCACTTGGGCCTCGGCCTGGGCTTCCGCCTGGGCACAGGCGAGGGCATGGGCCTGAGCTTGAGCGGCAGCTTGGGCGCAGGCTTGGATACCGGCCGCCGCGGCGGCCTCGGCCTGGGCGAACGCGGAAGCAGCGGCCTCCGCTTCGGCCTGGGCTTGGGCCGCAGCTTGGGCGCAGGCCTGGGCATGGGCCAGGACCTCTGCGGCGGAAAAAGCCTCGGCCTGGGCA
>JBBIVL010000004.1:0-31068 GCA_037439765.1 Candidatus Bipolaricaulota bacterium | reverse complement strand
GCAGGCCTGGGCATGGGCCAGGACCTCTGCGGCGGAAAAAGCCTCGGCCTGGGCAAAGGCCTGGGCATAGGCCGTCCCGGTGCCCGCGGCTTGTGCCTGGGCTTGGGCCTGGGCCGAAGCACTGGCCACGGCTTGGGCCACAGCCTCCGCTTCGGCTTGGGCCAAGGCCGCGGCGCTCGCCGCAGCTTGGGCATGGGCCCGGACCTGAGCTACAGCTCCGGCAACTGCACTCGTCATGGCGCTTGCCGCGCTCTGGGCCTGGGCAAAGGCGTTGGCTGCAGCGGCTGCGCTCGCTTGCGCTTGGGCATGAGCCTGCGCCACGGCCTCAGCCATGGCCTTGGCGGCGGCCTCCGCTTGAGCACAGGCCAGGGCACACGCGGAAGCTTGGGCTTCGGCCTTGGCTTTGGCGGTAGCGATGGCCTGGGCCATGGCCTTAGCACTGGCTTGGGCTTGGGCGCAGGCTTGGGCGATCGCCGTTCCTTCGGCCTCCGCAGAGGCGCGGGAGCGGGCCACGGCCTTAGCTGCGGCAGCGGCCGCGGCTTTGGCCTCGGCATAGGCAGCGGCGCATGCTTGGGCCTGGGCTTCCGCCGCGGCATAGGCCAAGGCGATGGCCTCCGCTGCTGCGCTGGCCTCGGCCTCCGCCCGTGCTTTGGCTTGGGCCACAGCCTTGGCCGCAGCTTGGGCCTGGGCCAAAGCCAACGCGCAGGCTGCCGCTTCCGCTTCAGCCCGGGCTTGAGCTTGGGCCGCAGCCTCGGCTTGAGCTTGAGCAAAGGCTTCGGCTTGAGCAGCCGCTTGAGCGGCGGCCTGGGCGGCAGCGCTGGCCCGGGCGATGGCCGTGACCACCGCCTCCACCGTGCCGTCCACCTCGGTGAGGACCATCCCGCAGGGGATGGCCGTCTTGATCCGCTCGCTCACCAGGCGCGCGGTGTCGCGGGCCTGGGAGTACGCGGTGGCGGTGGTAGCGGCCTGGGCTTGCGCGTAGGCGCGGGCTTGGGCCACGGCCTGGGCATAGGCTTTGGCCTGGGCCACGGCTTCCGCGCAGGCCTGGGCTTCCGCGCGGGCCTCGGCATAAGCGGCGGCCGCGGCCTGGGCCTGGGCATAGGCCTCGGCTTCGGCCTGGGCCAGGGCCTCGGCCACGGCGTTGGCATAAGCCTTAGCCTCGGCAAGAGCTGCTGCACACGCTTGGACGCTGGCCTCCGCCTCGGCTTGGGCTCGGGCAATGGCTTGGACCACGGCTTCGGCCGCGGCGGAGACCTCCGCTTCCGCTTGGGCACAAGCGGCCGCAGAAGCCGAGGCCTGGGCCTGAGCACTGGCGCAGGCTTGGGCGAAAGCTTGGGCGGCCGCTTCCACCTCAGCTACGGCGGCAGCGCAGGCCTGGACGCTGGCCCGTGCTCGAGCCAAAGCCAGGGCGCAGGCTGCGGCACTGGCCTTGGCTTCAGCCTCCGCCCGCGCCACTGCTGAGGCACAGGCCTCTACGGAGGCCTGAGCTTGGGCGTTGGCCGCCTCTGCCGCGGAAAGGAACTGGGCGACACTCAGTTCCGCCAGGAGTTTTTCGGCCTTGGTGAGAATAGCCTGGGCCTCCGCCGCTGCTTGGGCCGCGGCTTGGGCCTGGGCGCGGGCCAGGGCTTCCACCTCCGGGAGGAACGGCTGGTACGCGGGCTCCTGCCCCAAGCCGGAGAAAATCCCAGCCAAAAGCAGGGCCAGTACGGATAAAACCCCGAATGCTTTCCGCATAAAACCGCCTCCTTGTCCCCCTTCCCACCCTGGCGAAGAAGAACTTTCCACTTTACTCCTAAGCCATGGGGCAGGCTAGCGGGAGAAACGGGTGGAAAACACCGCAGGAAAGCGTGGGGTATGCTTGACGATGGAGGCCGGATGCAGCTCAGCGGGTACCGGTTCGGACGGGTTGAGGTGGATGGTATTCCCTGGCGCGAGGATCTTTGGATCTGCGCGGGAAAAACCGGCTCCTGGCGCCGCAAAGAAGGGCATTGGGTTCATCCCGAGGATTTGGCCGAGGTCCTCGAATTCCTTCCGGAAACCGTGATCATCGGCACCGGCGCGTACGGGATGCTCAAAGTGTCCCGGGAAGCGCAGGAATTTCTGGCGCAAGAAGGGATCGAGCTTATTGCTGTGCCGACAAAGGACGCAGTGCAACGCTACCATGAACTTGCACTGAAGAAGCGGGTGGCGGCCCTTTTGCACCTCACCTGCTAAAATGGTGGGCGAAAAGGAGGCATGGAATGAGCAACCGGGATTTCCTCGTGCGGTTTTTGTCCACGATCAGCCCCTCCGGCTTCGAGGAGGAAGCAGCCCAAGTCTGGACTGAGGAAGCCAAAAAATTCGCGGAGCGCACTTGGCGGGATCTCCATGGAAACGCGTTTGCCGTGGTGAACGAGAAAGGTTCGCCCAGGGTCATGCTCGCCGGGCACATGGACGAGATTGGCCTCATGGTGGCCCATGTCACGGACCAAGGCTACATCTATGTGCGGGCCATCGGCGGCTGGGATCCTCAAATTCTTCCTGGGCAGCGGGTGTGGATCCGCACCAAGGCCGGTCGGGTTCTCGGTGTCGTAGGGCGAAAGCCTATCCATCTCCTCGAGGACGAGGAGCGCAAAAAAGCTGTGCGTGTGGAGGATATTTGGATCGATATCGGGGCGAAGAATAAGGAGGAAGCTCTAAAGAAGGTGGCCATCGGCGATCCCGTGGTCCTTGCCTGGGATCCCGTTTTTCTCAACGATGATTTACTTGTGGCCCGGGGGATCGATGACCGCATCGGCGCGTACGTGGTCCTTGAGGCGTTGCGCATTGTGCGGGATTTGAATCCCAAGGCGGCGGTGTTCTCGGTGGCCACGGTGCAAGAGGAGCTGGGGCTGCGCGGCGCGCGCACGAGCGCCTACGGCCTCGATCCCAAAGTGGGGATTGCCGTGGACGTTTGCCACGCCACCGACCATCCCGGAACCGAAGGGGACAAGAAGAAGCTTGGGGAGGTGAAAGTGGGCGGAGGGCCGGTGGTCGCCCGCGGCGCCAACATCAATCCCAAACTTTTTGCGCTCCTCGTGAAGGTGGCGGAAGAAGAGAAGATCCCTTATCAGATTGAGCCGGCCCCTGTGGCCACGGGCACGGACGCCAACGCTATCCAGATCACGCGCGCCGGCGTGGCTACGGCCCTCATCTCCATCCCCAACCGCTACATGCACTCCCCCTGCGAAGTCGTGTCTTTTGCAGACCTGCAGAACGCCGCCGAGCTGATCGCGCACGCGGTAGCGCATCTTGCCGACGATACGGACCTGATTCCCTAAAGGAGTTTTCGCAGGTCGCGGATTTTGTCGCGGTAGGCCGCGGCAAGCTCGAATTCCAGGCGCTCCGCCGCGGCTTTCATTTCCCGCTCGAGCCTGCGCACAAGCTCCGCGAGCTCCTCCTTCCCAAGTTTCTCGGGCTTCTTGGGAATGGAGACGGGTTCCGCGCGGCCGCCGGTGAGGTCGCCCACGATGTCCTTGACCTCTTTGCGAATGGTCTCCGGGGTGATCCCGTGCTTCAGGTTGTACTCGATCTGGATTTTCCGGCGGCGGTTGGTCTCCTCCACCGCCTCCCGGATGGCCTCGGTGTTTTCGTCGGCGTAGAGGATCACCTTCCCCCGCACGTTGCGCGCGGCCCGACCGATGGTTTGGATGAGGGAGGTGGAGGAGCGCAGGAAACCCTCCTTGTCGGCATCGAGAATGCCCACCAAGGAAACCTCGGGAAGATCCAGACCCTCGCGGAGGAGGTTCACCCCCACCAAAACGTCGAATTTCCCGAGGCGCAGGTCGCGCAGGATCTCCACACGATCCAGGGTCTCGATCTCGGAGTGCAAGTACCGCGCGCGGAATCCCAGCTCCACCAGGTAGTCGGTGAGGTCCTCGGCCATGCGTTTGGTGAGGGTAGTGACCAAGGCCCGCTCGCCCCGCTCCGTGACCTTGCGGAGTTCCGAGACAAGATGGTCGATCTGGCCGCGCACGGGATGCACCTCCACCTCGGGATCCACCAGGCCCGTGGGCCGCACGATTTGCTCCACGATTTTCTTGGACATGGCCCGCTCGTAGGGACCCGGCGTGGCGGACATGAAAATCACCTGTTTCACCCGGGCCTCGAACTCCTCGAACGTGAGGGGCCGGTTATCCAGGGCGGAAGGGAGGCGGAACCCGTATTCCACCAGGGTTTCTTTCCGGGAGCGGTCGCCATGGTACATCCCCCGGAGTTGGGGCACGGTTTGGTGGGACTCGTCGATCACCACCAGGAAATCGGGGGGGAAGTAATCGATCAGGGTCCAGGGTGGTTCCCCGGGATTCCGACCATCCAGATGGCGGGAGTAATTCTCGATCCCCGGGCAATACCCCATCTCCCTAAGCATCTCGAGATCAAACCTGGTGCGCTGCTCCAGCCGCTGGGCTTCCAGGAGCTTCCCCTGGGCGCGGAGCTCCTTTAGGCGCTGTTCAAGTTCTTCCTCGATGCTCCCGATGGCCCGTCGGAGCCTTTCCTCCGGAGTCACGTAGTGGGTGGCCGGAGGGATGGTGACCCTTTGCCGCTCCGCAAGGGTATCGCCGGTGAGGGGGTCGATCACCGTGATCCGTTCCACCTCATCGCCGAACCACTCGATGCGATAGCCCACCTCCTCCGAAGCGGGGATGATTTCCAAAACGTCGCCGCGCAGTCGGAACGTGGCCCGCTCGAACGCGAGCTCATTCCGCCGATACTGAAGGAGCACAAGCTGACGGAGAACTTGGTCCAAATCGTAGTCGCCTCCAGCTTCCAAAGTGAGGGACATCGCGTAGTAATCCTGAGGGGAGCCCAGGCCATAAATGCAAGAAACCGAGGCCACGATGATCACGTCGCGGCGCTCGAGAAGGCTCGCGGTGGCGGCATGGCGCAGGCGGTCAATTTCCTCGTTGATCTCCGCATCCTTTTCGATGTAGGTGTCGGTTTCCGGAAGGTAGGCCTCGGGCTGGTAGTAGTCATAATAGGAGACGAAGTAGTGCACGGCGTTATCGGGGAAAAGCTCGCGGAATTCCCCGTAGAGCTGGGCGGTGAGGGTTTTGTTGTGGGCGATGACAAGCGTGGGCTTTTGCACATTTTGGATGACATGGGCGATGGTGAAGGTTTTCCCAGTTCCCGTGGCGCCAAGCAAGGTTTGGTAGCGTAGTCCCCCAAGGACTCCCTCGGTCAACTCCTCGATGGCCTTGGGCTGGTCCCCCCGAGGCCGAAGCTTGGTCTTGATCCCAAAGCGCTCGCCGACCGCCACCCGCGCCATGGCCTTTCATTTTACCCCGGCACTTATACTCCCCGTAGGATGGCCGAGTACCGGGTGGGCTGCTCCGGCTGGATTTATCCGCATTGGGCCGGCCTTTTTTACCCGGAAGACCTTCCTGAGCGGGAATGGTTCCATTTCTACGCCAAAGTGTTCAACACGGTGGAGGTGAACGCTACGTTCTATCGCTTCCCCACGGAGAAGATGGTGCAAGCCTGGGAGAGAAAAGGCCCGAAGGGGTTCCTTTTCACCCTCAAGGCCTTTCGGGGGATCACCCATCTCCGCAAGTTCAAGGGAACGGAGGAGCTCCTACGCCGGTTCTACGCCATGGGCGAAAAGCTTGGGGAGAAACTTGGCGGCTTTCTTTTTCAACTTCCCCCAAGCCTTAAATACGACCGTGCTCTTCTTTTGCGGATTCTGGACCAGTTGGACCCGCGTTTTGCTAACACCCTAGAATTCCGCCACGAAAGCTGGTTTCAGGAGGAAACGGAGGCGCTTTTGCGGGAGCGGGGCGTGGCCATGTGTATTGTGAGCGCTCCCGGTCTTCCGGAGTATGTGGTCGCGACCGCGTCTCATTCCTTTGTGCGGTTCCATGGAGAAGGCGCATGGTATGCGTATCGCTACTCCATGCGGGAATTGCGCACCTGGGCAGAGCGAATAAAAAGCCTTCCTGTGGGGCGCGTGTTCATCTATTTCAACAACGACTGGAACGCCTGGGCTCCCGAAAACGCCCTGCAACTCGAAGAACTTCTGCTACGCCCCTCCTAGACCCTTGACAAAGGGGGGCGTTCGTCCTATCATCCCGGTTGTGGGAGCGCTCCCAAGACGGGGGGTGGCAACATTGGAGGAAGTGGCCAAACTGGCCGGGGTTTCCCGCTCCACGGTCTCCCGTGTGATCAATGGCCATCCCAACGTGAGCGCTGACACCAAAGCTCGGGTACTTGCGGCCATTGAAAAACTCGGCTATCGCCCCCATCCTATCGCCCGGAGCCTGGCCACGAAGCGCACAGAGCTTTTGGCCGTGCTTATACCGGAGTCCCTGAACAAGCTATTTTCTGACCAGTTCTTCGCTATCCTTCTCCAGGGTGCTGTCCAAGCCTGTAATCTGCACGGATATCAACTTGTGCTTGCGCTTTTCGATGATCCCCGCCGCCAGGAGGAGCTCTATGCAAATCTTTTGCAAAACGGCTATGTGGAGGGCGCGGTGGTGGCTTCTGCCCCTCCGGATGACCCCGTTATCCAAGCCCTCCGCGCGGACGGGATCCCCGCAGTAGCTGTGGGCAGGCAACTGGGCGTTCCCTATGTGGATGTGGACAACTATGGGGGCGCACGCCTGGCCACGGAGCATCTTTTGCAGCTGGGTTACCGGCGAATCGCTACCATCACCGGCCCCTTGAACCATCTTCACGTGCAAGATCGGTTGGCTGGATATCGAGACGCTTTGGAGGCTCGTGGGATTCCCTACGATGAGGCCCTGGTCGGGGAAGGCGGGTTCACCGAGGTTGGGGCCATGGCGGCCTTATCCAAGCTTCTTCCGTTGCGGCCGGAGGCGATTTTCGTGCAAAGCGATACCATGGCCGCGGGGGTTTTGCGCACCTTGCGCAGTCAGGGCCTGCGGGTTCCCGAGGACATCGCGATCGTTGGTTTCGATGATAGCCCTCTGGCCAGCCTTCTGGACCCACCTCTCACCACCGTGCGTCAACCCATCCGGCTTTTGGGATTCATGGCCGTGGAGCTCCTTTTGGATCTTTTGAACGGTCAAGCTGATCAAGCGCAGAGGAATGTGTTATTCCCAGTGGAATTGGTGGTGCGCAGCTCCTGCGGGGTTACGCGGAGAGAATTTCGCGAAAGCTATTCGAATAAAGAGGGAAGGTAAACATGAGTGCTTGGAGGTCCGCTTTTGGGGGAGGTTCGGGCGGAGCTATCGTGTTTGCACTTAGCTTATTTTCATGGTTGAGCTACGCCGCTCAAGGCGAGGTGGAGTATCCCTTTACCTTTAGAGGGGTGAATTACACAGCTTGGGTCGCGGAGGAATACGCTACCCCTGCCTCCGACACTGCGCTTTTGCGCCTCCGTGAAACCGGGGCCAACGCCGTGGCCATCCTTGTCACAGAATACATGGATGCCAAGAATTCCACGGAGATTTACGCTGACAAGCTGCTCACCCCATCTGAAAGCTCCCTTCTCCATGTGGCGCAACTGGCCCGCTCGCAAGGCTTTACCGTCATGTTGAAACTTCATGTGGACCCCAAAGACGGAACCTGGCGAGGCCAGATCTCTCCTTTGGATGTGAATGCCTGGTTTGAGAGCTATCAAAAACGCGTTCTCCATTATGCCAAGCTTGCACAAAGCCTGGGTGTTGAGCTTTATTGCTTTGGTACGGAGCTGCGGAGTCTGAGCGGGCAAACCTTCCGAAAATATTGGGAGAACATGATTTTTGCGGTACGAGAAGTTTTTACAGGAGCTCTCGTCTACGCCGCCAACTGGGATGAATTCCGAACCGTCTCTTTTTGGGATCTCCTCGATTATGTCGGAATCGATGCGTATTTCCCCTTAAGTTATGCCCGAACCCCTTCGGTGGAGGAGTTGCTCTTGGCTTGGGACCATTGGATTTCTCAAATCGAGTCTTGGCAAGGGTGGATCGGAAAGTCCGTGATCTTTACTGAAGTTGGTTACCGCAGCGTAGACCATGCTGCCCGGGAACCTTGGGACTGGAGTCGCGAGGCTCCCTACAATCCCCAAGCTCAAGCGAATTGTTACGCCGCGGTTTTCCGCGCAGTCCTAGGAAAGCCATGGTTTGCCGGTTTGTTTTTCTGGAATTGGAAACCTGATCCCAATGCCGGGGGGCCTGGGGATCTCGATTACACGCCCAAAAATAAACCTGCTGAAGAAGTTCTTACCCGCTTTTTCCGCGGAGAAGGAACTGCATCCGAAAAAGTTCTTATCTTGACCTTGATTTACTCGGGAAACTCTTTGGCGGCGGGCAGAAACCGGGGCGAGGTTGGCCCCGTTTTTGAAAGAAAGGAGGTGGTGTGTCGGGAGCAAACCGTTTGGGAAAGCATCGCGAAGGCCAAATTCCAAAACGCTAAGGAGGTGTGAGTATGCGGGGTAAGTGGTGGGTTTTCCTAGGTCTAGTGGTGTTGAGCTTTGGGATGGTCTTTGGCCAGGAGTTTCCGCGCAACGAAACCTTGTATATAAGCGGCGCGGCCTGGGGGCCACCTACGGACTGGAACCCATTCATCACTTGGAGCAAGGCCAATACCTCCGGCACGGTAGGTCTAATTTATGAACCCCTGTTCTTCTACGATCCCCTCAAAGACGAACTCATCCCCTGGCTTGCGGAGTACGGGGTGTGGAAGAGCGACCAGCTCTTTGAAGTCAAGCTGCGCGAAGGTATCGCCTGGCAAGATGGCACACCTCTTACCGCCGAAGATGTGGTTTTCACCTATGAGCTTGGGAAGAAGTATCCGGCAATTTACTACAGCCCCATGTGGGATTACCTTGAGAACGTGGTCAGCGTGGGTGAGTACTACGTGGAGTTCTCCTTCAAGGGGAGGCCGCTTTATCAGGAATTCATGAACAACCTCTACAACATTGCCATTGTGCCCAAACACATTTGGGAGACGCGTACGGAAGAGGAGATCACAAGCGGTGCCAACGAAAAGCCCATCGGCTCAGGGTCCTACAAGTACTATGCTCATGGACCGGATCGGAACGTGTATATGCGCAATGAGGACTGGTGGGGAACCAAGCTCCTTGGGCTCAAACCAGCTCCCAAGTACATCGTGGAGATCCGCTTCGCCACCAACAACCTGGCCCTTGGTGCTCTCCTCAAGGGCGAGATCGACCTTTCCAATAACTTCCTGCCAGGGATCGCCACCCTTGCAGCCTTAGGGTATGTTAAGACTTACCTTCCCAACCCGCCGTACATGCTTTCCGCTAACACCGCGGTTCTCTTCCTAAACCTCACGAAGAAACCTCTTGACGATGCGGCCTTCCGCAAGGCCTTGGCTTACGCCATTAATGTCGACGCCATCATCGAGCGGGCCTTTGCCGGCCTGGTCGCCAAAGCTAGCCCCACGGCCCTCCTCCCGCACCTGGCAAAGTATGTGGACGAGAGCGTTGTGGCTCGTTTAGGGTTCACCTACGATCCGGACAAAGCTCGGCAGATCTTAGCTGAGGCGGGGTATAAGGACCTGGATGGCGATGGACTCGTGGAAGCTCCGGATGGGGCCAAGATCTACCTTGAGGTGACCTGTCCCTTCGGATGGACGGACTGGATGGAGGCCATCCGCGTCATCTCCGAGAGCGCCCAGGCTGCTGGAATCAACGTGGTCCATCGCTACCCCGATTATGGGGCCTGGAACACGGCCCTCGTCACCGGCACGTTCGATATGACGCTCAACAACTGGGCTAGCCTTAGCAACACACCGTGGACCGTGTACAACCTCCTCTTCAACCACCCCATTCGGGACGTGATGGGCTCTGGGAACTTCGGGCGCTACAACAATCCTGAGATCTTTGCCCTGGTGGACGACCTGGCGGCCACGCCGCCTTGGGATGAGGAAGGCATGAAGGCCATCTGTTCCAAGATCCAGGACATTTTCCTCACCGATCTCCCCATGATCCCGCTTTGGTACAACGGGCTCTGGGCCCAGTATGTGGAGTTCGTGTGGAAGAACTTCCCTGGTGCCTATGAGGGCCGGCCGCATTGGCTCCCGTGCACATGGGCTGGCTACTGGCAGATGGGAGGTCTCCATACCCTGTGCGTGATCGAGCCGGCGCAGTAGCAAGCCTGCGGGCCGCCCTTCCTGATGCAGAAGGGCGGCCCTTTTCTCATCATGAGGAGCAGGGATGACCCGGTACCTTGTACGAAAGCTCACGATTTACCTTCTCACCTTCTTTTTGGCCGTGACGATCGATTGGATCATCCCTAGATTCATGCCGGGAAACCCCGTTCAAACCATGCTTTCCCGCGCGGCCCTCCGGGCGGAAGCGGTGGAAGTCATGCGTGGTTATTACCTCAAGGCCTTCGGTTTGGATGTTCCTGTATGGCAACAATATCTGAACTTTTGGAAGGCCGTATTCCATGGGGATTTCGGCGTGAGTGTTTATCTCTTTCCAAAACCGGTTATCAAAGTTATCGCCGAGGCCATTCCCTACACGTTAGCTATTTTGGTCCCAGCCATCATTTTGAGCTGGATTGCCGGAAACAAGTTTGGGGCGTTTGCCGCACGAAGAAAATGGTTGGATAGCACCTTGCTTCCCATGGGCTATTTCCTCACCGCAACCCCCTACATGTGGCTGGGAATCCTCCTTGCTTGGGGACTTGGCGTGGCTTTGGGCTGGTTTCCCATCGCCAGTGGCTACAGCTTTGCCATGACCCCGAATCTCTCTTGGAAATTTGTGTTGGATCTCCTTTGGCATTGGTTTTTGCCTTTCGCCTCTCTCTTTCTCGTGATGTTCGGGGGCTGGGCCATCGGCATGCGCAACATGATCATTTATGAACTCGAGGCCGATTACAGCCAATATTTGGAATCTTTAGGGGCTCCTCGAAGGCTCATCCGGAGTTACGCCTTCCGCAACGCGATCCTTCCCCAAATCACTGGTCTAGCCTTGCAAATGGGGACCATTGCGGCCGGGGCTGTAGTCACGGAGACGGTCTTCTCCTATCCAGGGATCGGCAGGTTAATTGTGGAGGCCATTCAAAATCAGGACTATTTCCTGATCCAAGGGTGCTTCCTTTTCATCATCATCGGCGTGCTTCTCGCTAACTTCATTGTGGACATCGTTTATCTCGTCGTAGATCCCCGCACTCGGCGGGGAATGATTGGAGAAATATGAAGAAAAAGCCGCGCAAGGTTAAACACGAATTTCTTTACTTTGCCTGGCGCAATTGGAAGTTACGCCTGGGTCTTTTGGTCGTTCTCTTCTTTCTCCTTTTGACCATCGTCGGCCCGCACCTCACCCCTTACCAGCCTTGGGCTTACGTGGGACCGCCGGCCCGGTCGCCGTGCAAAGGATTTTGGTTTGGCACTACGATGTTCGGCCAGGATGTTTTCACGCAATTTGTTCATGGGCTTTATCCCGTGTTCCTGGTAGGAGCTTTAGGAGGAGGATTGGCCACAGTGATTGGCACCCTGATCGGCTTTGCCGCCGGGTACCGCGGGGGTTGGGTGGATGAAATCCTCAACACCTTCACGAATGTAGTTCTAGTCATTCCCACCCTCGCCCTTCTCCTTATCCTTGCTGCCTATTTGGGGGTGCGCAGTTTCTTCGTTCAAGCCGTGTTCATCGGCTGCACAGCCTGGCCCTGGACAGCTCGGGCTGTCCGAGCCCAGACACTCTCCCTTAAAGCTCGAGAATTTGTGGATCTTGCAAAGATTAGTGGGATGAGGCCAGCGAAAATCGTGATCACAGAAATCGCTCCCAACATGCTTTCTTACCTAGTGATGGTGTTCATCCTGCAGTTCGGCGGAGCCATCCTTAACGCTGCCACTTTGGATTTCATCGGGCTTGGCCCAACCCGCGGAATATCTTTGGGGCTCATGATGCAAACCGCTCTTCTTTGGGGGGCTTTGCCCTTGGGAATGTGGTGGTGGTTTGTTCCTCCAGGACTAGCCATCGCCCTTTTGGTGGGAGCACTCTATATTACCAATGTAGGACTTGATGAGGTGTTCAACCCAAAACTTCGGGAGATGTGATGGCCATTTTAGAGGTTCGAGATCTTCGGGTTTATTACCAGACCATAAAGGGAGAGGTTAAGGCGCTAGACGGCGCCTCTTTTTCCGTGGCCGCCGGTGAAATTATGGGTCTTGCCGGCGAGTCCGGATGTGGCAAATCCACGCTCGGCCGGAGTCTGGTCCTTCTTAAACCTCCGATGAAATACGTGGACGGAAACGTCTTTCTTGACGGAACAGCGCTTCCTATTTGGGATCGAGAGAAGATGAACGCGTTTCGCTTCATCAAAATCTCTCTCATTCCTCAGTATGCCATGAACGCTCTCAATCCCACAAAGAAAATAAAAAGGATATTTGCTGACATTTTGGCTGCTCGCGAGATGAAACTTAAGCAAGTGCTTCCTGAACTATGCCGGCGGTTCGAGCTTGTGGAACTGCCTCCTGAAGTCCTCAAAATGTACCCCATCGAACTTTCGGGAGGGATGAAGCAGCGGGTGGTCATGGTCCTTTCCACGCTTCTCAACCCGTCTTTGCTTATCGCCGACGAAGTCACCTCCGCTTTGGATGTTTCCACCCAAAAAGCTGTGGCCAAAATGCTTGTGGAATTCAGGGACTGCCGACTCGTCAAAGCTTTGATCGTGATCACTCATGACATTTCCCTCCTCTATCAAATAGCTGATACCATTCTTGTTATGTACGCCGGAAAACTTGCGGAAAAAGGTAGCACCGAAGAGATCGTCTCTTACCCAAAGCATCCCTACACCCGACTTCTTATTTCTTCTCTTCCAAGCGTCGGGGTAAGGTATGCGGAGACAAAACTTCGCGGGGTTCCTGGGCACCCGCCGTCTCTTTTGGAACCGCCAGAAGGTTGCCGATTTCGCGAGAGATGCCCAGAAGCTTTCGAAAAATGCCACGAAGATCCCCCGTTTGTCGTGCTTGATTCCTCAGGAAGACAAGTGGCTTGCTGGAGGATTAAAGGTAATCATGCTTGAACTCAAACATGTGACGAAAATTTATCGGTTAGGGACTTTCGGACGGAAGGCCCTCCGGGCTGTGGATGATGTGAGCTTTCGTGTTGCCTGTGGATCGGTGGTTTCCTTAATTGGCGAAAGCGGTTCGGGAAAGACCACAATAGGGAAAATAATTCTCCGCCTTCTTCCTGTCACCACGGGGCGCATCCTTTTTGAAGGCCACGATATCGCGACTTTTTCTGGAAGAACGCTTAAGAACTACTATCGTAAGGTTCAGGGCGTATTTCAAGATCCGTTTTCCTCCTATAACCCCATTTTCAAGGCCGATAGGATCTTTCACGTTTTGAAGACCGAATTCTTCCCGAACATGGAAGCGCAAAAATGGGATGAACGTGTAAGGGCAGCGCTCAGTGCCGTGGGACTGGTGCCAGTTGAGGTTTTAGGCAAATATCCCCATCAATTGAGCGGGGGCCAGCTCCAGCGCTTCCTCATTGCCCGGGCCTTGCTCCTTGACATCCAGTTCCTTGTTGCCGATGAGATAATCAGCATGCTCGATGCTTCCACGCGCATTGACGTGCTGAACCTTCTCGCGGAGCTACGGAACAGTCGTGGACTGTCGATCCTCTTCATCACCCACGATCTTTCTCTTGCCCATTACATCAGCGACGAGGCCATCATCTTATATCGCGGCCACGTAATGGAATCCGGTAGCATAGAAAGAGTTTTCCAAAGACCACTGCATCCGTACACCCAAATCCTCATGTCTTCCGTGCCCAGACTGGATAGGAAATGGGAGGAGGCGGAAATACGACTCAAGGGGCAGGAGGGGACGCGTACGGGCGGATGCCCATACTATGACCGCTGCTACCTCCAGGAAAAAACCAAGATCTGCGCCGATTCAAGACCTCAACTTATGAAGGCAGAGGAACAGCATTTTGTCGCGTGTCATCTCTTTCAGGAATCTTCGAGGGAGGTGAAGCATGCCGCGGGCCAAGCTCGTGGGACCTCCATTGCCTAATATTCCGTGGGAAGAGCAACCCGTAGGTTGTAAAGAGGTGGTCTGGCGCTCCCAACGTAATCCAATCATCACTAGAAATGTTGTTCCCAAAGCTAACAGTATCTTCAACAGCGCCGTCGTTCCCTTTGGCCCGGGTTTCGCCGGTATATTCCGCGTCGACACCACTGCCAGAAATATGGAGCTTCATGCAGGGCGGAGCGCCGATGGTATAACCTGGGAGATCGAACCCGAACGTATTAAATTCGTATGCGACGACCCAGAGGTGGGAAGGTTCGTATACGGATATGATCCCCGAGTCACCTGGCTTGAGGATCGATATTACATCACCTGGTGTAATTGGTATCATGGCCCTACCATCGGTCTTGCATATACTTTTGATTTTCGCACATTTTATCAGATGGAAAACGCGTTCCTGCCGTTCAACCGCAACGGGGTTCTCTTCCCGCGTAATATCCGGGGCAAATACGCCATGCTTAGTCGGCCAAGCGATCCTGCACATACACCTTTTGGCGACATTTTTTACTCAGAAAGCCCTGATTTGATCCATTGGGGAAAACACCGCCATGTGATGTCACCGGTCCCAGATTCCTGGCAATCTACAAAAATTGGGGCTGGGCCCATCCCCATTGAAACCACAGAGGGCTGGCTTCTCTTTTACCATGGGGTATTGACTTCTTGCAACGGGTTTGTGTATAGCTTCGGCGCCGCCCTTTTGGGTCTTGAGGAGCCTTGGAGAGTCATCTACCGCACGCGCCCCTATCTTCTCAATCCTCGAGAATACTACGAGTGTGTAGGGGACGTACCTAACGTGGTTTTTCCCACCGCCGCTCTTTACGATCCCCCTACCGGGCGAATCGCGATCTACTATGGAGGAGCGGATACCGTTACTTGTCTAGCTTTCACTCTTTTTGATGAACTTTTTGAATTCCTGCGGGAAAATAGTTTATGAGCGGTCTATGGGTGGACTGAAAATTTGTGTGATCGGCGGAGGAAGCGTCTATACGCCAGAGCTTATTTCTGGTTTTATCAAGCACAGAGAAGAGCTCCCTGTACGAATCATCACCCTTATGGACATTGATAGGGAGCGCTTGCAGATTGTGGGCGGTTTCGCTCAACGGATGGTTAAGGCGGCCGGGATGGAGGTTAGGGTGGAGCTGACCACAGACCGGCGTGAGGCGATCGCAGATGCAGATTACGTTATCACCCAAATCCGCGTCGGGGGAATCGAGGCGCGAGCTTTGGATGAGAAAATCCCCTTGCGTTTCGGGATCGTCGGGCAGGAAACTGTCGGTCCCGGAGGTTTTGCAAGTGCTTTGCGGACGATCCCTGTAATGCTGGAGATCGCAGAGGATGTGGAACGTTTTGCTCCTCGCGCAATCCTTATCAACTTCACAAATCCATCGGGAATGGTTACGGAAGCCTTGCTACGGTACACCAAAGTTCAGGTGATCGGGCTTTGCAACGTGCCCATCACTATGAAGCATATGATTGCCGGTTGGCTAAACGTGAGTCCAGAAAAAGTCTCCTTGGATTATGTGGGCCTAAACCATTTGAGCTGGGTGCGCGGCGTGTATGTGGATAATGAGGATTTTTCCGAGAAAGCATTGCTGGTGGTGACCGAACGCGCTAAGCGTAATGAATTGCCATTTTTGCCGGAATTGATAAAGCTTCTCGGGATGATTCCGAGCTATTATTTGCGGTACTACTATCACCATGATGAGGTTTTGGCCGAGATCCAAAAAACGGGCAAAACCCGGGCAGAGGTGGTGGCCGAAATCGATGCTGAACTAATGCGACTTTATTCCAAGTCAGAGCTGGTTGAGCCGCCCGCACTTCTTGGCCGCCGCGGAGGCGCTCATTATTCAACGGCAGCTGTTGCCTTAATAAGCGCCATGCATAACGACAAGGGAGAAGTGCAAATTTTGAATGTCAAAAACTCGAAAGCTGTTCCAGAATTGCCAGAGGACGTTATCGTTGAAGTCCCATGCATCGTCAAGAGGTCTTTTGTGACGCCTTTGCCGCAAAAGCCGCTTCCTCCGGAGATTCGCGGCCTAATACAAGCGGTTAAGGCTTATGAGGAATTGACGATCAAGGCCGCGGTAGAGGGCGATGAAAGAAGTGCCCTTCACGCACTGCTTGCTCATCCTTTTGTGACCTCCTTCTCCCAAGCAAAGGCCCTTTGGCAGGCCATAAAGAACGCCAATCATCCGTATCTTGTGCGTTTTTCCCGGTGGGATGTGAGATGAGGCACGTATTGGGAGTGGATGCTGGGGCTTCAAAGACCTTCGCTTTGGTGGCGGAGGAAACCGGGGGTATTCTCGGTTTTGGTCGCGCTGGCCCAGGGAATCATCAGACCGTTGGCCTGGAAAATGCGGTTAGGGCAATCCATAATGCTTGTATAAAAGCTTTGCTTCAGGCTGACGTTCAAGGGCCTGTGGAAGTGGGGGTCTTTGGCCTTGCCGGGGCTGACCTTCCCGAGGATTTTTCGTTGCTCACAGGGGCTATGGAGCGTCTCGCCTTGGCCAAAACGGTTCGGGTGGAAAACGATTCGATGGTTGCCTTGCGTGCAGGGACTTCTCGGTCATGGGGTGTCGTGGTCATTTGCGGCACGGGTTTTAATGCCGCAGGAGTTGCTCCAGATGGTCGTACTTTTCGTTTTCCCGGGTTAGGCTGGATTTCTGGCGATTGGGGAGGGGGCTGGGACATCGCTCAGGAAGTTGTTCGCGCTGTGGTCCGAGCTTGGGATGGACGAGGCTCCCCAACTCTCCTTACCTCCTTAGTCCTTGATTTTTTCGGCCTTAATAACGTCGAAGCCCTCGTTTCTGTCCTCTATCATCGTTCTATTCCCGAAGAAAAGCTTTTGGAACTTGTCCCTCTCATTTTCGCGGCTGCTTGGCAAGGAGATGCTGTGGCACAAAACATCTTGATTCGTTTGGGAAAGGAGGTGGGGGTTGCCGCAGGCACAGTGATCAAGAAGCTCGGACTAGAAAAAACTGACGTGGAGGTGATATTGGCTGGCGGGGTTTTCAAAGGAAAGGGTTCCCTTCTTTTGGATACCGTCGTTCAAACGGTGCATAGGGTAGCGCCCCGGGCACGGGTTGTGCTTCCAAAATATGCTCCCGTGGTGGGGGCTGTCTTACTTGCATTGGAGGCTTTGAACGGCTCTTTAGATGAGAAAATTTTTGAAAACCTTGACCGCAACCTTCCCAGGGAGCTCATGGAGCATAGACGAAGCTCGAGTCGGACGGACTTGCAAGGGATCAACGAGTAAAAAGGAGAAAAAATGTCGGAGATCTTGAAGTTTCCAGAGGGCTTTTACTGGGGGGTGGCTACTTCGGCCTACCAGATCGAGGGTGCCTGGAACGAGGATGGGAAAGGGCCGTCCATATGGGACACGTTTGCGCATACGCCGGGAAAAATCCGCGATGGTTCCACGGGGGATGTGGCTTGCGACCATTACCATCGGTGGGCTGAGGACATCGCCTTGATGAAGGAATTGGGACTCAAGGCCTACCGCTTTTCCGTTTCCTGGCCCCGGGTGATTCCCCAAGGCAAGGGTCCGTCGAATCCCAAAGGGTTAGATTTCTACGATCGGCTTGTCGATAGGCTTTTGGAAGCGGGAGTTGTTCCGTTCCTCACTTTATACCACTGGGATTTGCCTCAAGCGCTCCAAGATCTTGGCGGCTGGGTCAACCGTGATGTGGCTTATTATTTTGCTGACTACGCCGCCGTGCTGGCCCAGCGTCTAGGAGACCGGGTAATTTATTGGGCTACCCACAATGAGCCGTGGGTTATGAGCTGGGTGGCTCATGGCTGGGGCGAGCATGCTCCCGGAATGCGCAATCCTAAGGTGGCACTGCAAGTAGCCCACCATCTCCTTCTTTCTCATGGTCTAGCGGTGGATGTACTTCGCGACCAAGTGAGGCCCAAAGCCCAGGTGGGCATTGTTCTAGACTTGAGCCCCATGTATCCAGGTTCCAAGGATCCAAGGGACCAGGTGGCTAGCCAGCAGGCGGATGGTTTTCGCAATCGGTGGTTTTTAGATCCGTTGTTTCGCGGGAGTTATCCAGCCGATATGTGGAATCTATTCGGAAATATAGTTCCCCAGGTGAGACCCGGCGATATGGCTCAAATTAGCCGACGTTTGGATTTTCTCGGCGTCAACTACTACACTCGCTCCATCGTGGCCTATGATCCCCAGAAGGAATTCCACGTGCGGTATGTTCCTGCAGAAACGGGCGAGTGCACCGCCATGGGATGGGAGATTTATCCTTCCGGGCTCTACGAAATCCTCATGCGCCTACACCGCGAATACCCAGTACCCGCCCTTTTTGTCACCGAAAATGGAGCAGCATTCAATGATGAATTGTCTCCAGATGGCCAAATACGAGATGAAAAACGCATCCAATATCTTAAGGCGCATATTCAACAAGCGCATCGAGCTATTTGGGACGGCGTGCCGCTTAAAGGTTATTTTGTTTGGTCTCTTCTGGATAATTTTGAATGGGCTCATGGCTACACTAAACGCTTTGGTATTGTATATGTGGACTACAAAACCCTGCGCAGAATTCCCAAAGAAAGCGCCCACTGGTACGCAAAGGTCATCGCGAATAACGGGCTTGTGTAGCCTTAGCCTCGTTCAGCACCGCCAAGATATGAAGCGCGAGCTCATCCGCGGCGTGGGCGAAGGGCTGGCTGAGGGCGAATTTTTGCGCCTCTTTTCCCATGGTCTTGAGCTGTGTGCCCTTGGCGAGAAGTTGAACTAGTCCTTGGTAGATGTCTCGCGGATCAGGTTCCACCACAAGCCCGAACTCTGGGCGCACCAAGTCCCGCGCGGAGCGGTGATGGGTGGTAAGGACCGGAAGACCGGCGGCCATGGCCTCCATCATGGTGAGGCCGTAACTTTCGTGGCGGGAGGGGAAAACGTAGAGGTCGGCGACACGGAACACGGCCTGCTTGCGAGCCCCACTCACGTGGCCCAGGAAGTGCACCTCCACGTGGCGAAGGGAATGGGCCAGGGTTTGGAGCTTCCGGAAGTAGGTGCGTCCATGCATGTACGCGGACGCGCCACAGATGAGGAGCACGAGGCGCTCTTTTTCTCTTTTATCCCAAATCCGTAGGGCCCGTAAGAGAAGATCCTGACCCTTTTCTGGAGAAATGCGGGAAAGCGTCACAAGCACCGGGGCAGGTTCGTCTCCCAGGAGCTTCCGCAGGGCGGTCTGCTCCTCCGCTACCCCAGGCACGGTGGGCTCCGTAATCGCACCCCAGGGGATCACGGCCACGTCCTCCTCGGTTCTCCAGGGGTAAGAAGCACGCAGGACAGCGGCCATTCCCGTGGAGGGAACCACGAGGAGCTCGCAGAATCGGCTGCACGTTTCCTGTTTTTCCAGCATGAGCTTGACCACATCAGGCATAAGACGCCCGACACCAACCCCATTCAGCCTGCGCCAAAGGCGGGCGAGCTGGGGAGCTGAGACCCATCCATGCAGATAGATTTGGGCCACATAATCCACTACGTCTACGTGAAAGATCGTGGCTTGGGGAAAGCCCATGCGCGCGATGGCCTCGAAATCCCCGGCCTCGGCGAGGTCGTTGTGGAGCACCACGACGTCCCGCGGGTCCCGGGTTTTCCGTAAAGCGCGGAGGTGCTGGACTACCGCGCGTTCGAAATCTCGGCACAGACGGGCATAGCGGGAAATAGAGAAGTCCGTGAGAAGATCCTCCTTGGCTGCCTCGATTTTCTCGTAGGCTACGCCCCCAGCGGGCGATTCTGGACCGGTTCCCAAGACCCAGAGGTCAAAGGGTCGAGTCTCCGTCCACCGCCGAATAAGGGCGTGGCCCACGGCAGCACCTCCGCCGATGGGGACCTTCCGCGGGTCATACCCAAGATGCGCCCCGCAATAGATGACCAACGCCACGGCTCCATGTTGAAGAGACTCCAAAACTCCGGCCATCGGGGATTTGCAGGAATTGCCGCCCTGGGGATTGGCATGGCTGCCGTCAGCTCTCTAAGCTTGGCGCGGTGGGGAGCCGAACATGGCTGAACCAACAGGCAAGCGACCCCAAATTAGGCCGGGAAAGCTAGAGGATATCGAGCTTTTGGCTCAACTTCTCATGGAAGCTTATCGGGGTCTGGAAAAGTATGGGGAAGAAAGTCTGAGCGAAGCCAAGCGCTACGTGAAGTGGCTGCGGCGGACGTGCAAGGAGGGATTCCTGGTAGCGGAGGTGGAGGGGGTACCCGTGGGATTCATCGCCGCCTGCCCGGACTGGAAGGACTGGGAGCTGGGCGTGGTCTTGGAAATCCACGAGATTGTAATTCACCCGAACTGGCAAGGAAGGGGCCTCGGGCGCGAACTTTTGGCCTGCGCCGAGGAACTGGGGCGAAACCACGGGCGTAAGCTTTCCGCGTTATGGGTAGGTGTAGGAAACACACGAGCTAGGAACTGGTACACACAATTGGACTTTCGAGAACTAGGCCGGTGGGGCGAATGGATCCGCATGTTCCGCCCTATACCCGAGGCCAAAGGCGGATGAGAATTGCGAGAACCCGGGCCAATGCTTCCAATTCCGTTAGGCTCACGACCTCGTGCCAGGTATGAGCCACGGCCAGGTCCCCGGCCCCGAACACCACCGCCGGAACGCCTTTCCGCACGATGTTCGCCGCGTCCGTCCAAGAGGGCATTCCGGTGAATTGAGCCCTGCGGCCCAGGGCCTTCTCATGGGCTTGCAGCAAAGCCTGCACCACCTTTGCGTCTTCTGTAGTCTCCCAGGGTTCCCAGGCATCGGTTACAAAAATGCGTTCCGCTTCGGCCATGGCCTCCTCGGTCTGACGAATGACCTCCGCCGGGGAAAGTCCGGGCGCAAAACCCAAATCCAATTCCATGCGGCAATGTGGGGGAACGATCATGGTGTCATAGCCCCCTTCGATGCGGCCGAGGTTCACCCATGCCCCTCTTGGGAAAAGGGGATGACGGTGGCCCATGAACGGGGCGGAAAGAAGCCGCTGATAAAGGGAAAACGCGCGCTCGATCGCGGATTCCCCGGCCCACGGGGTCGTGCCATGGGCGGGTTTTCCCCGCACGAGAACTTCCAGTCCCACGGAGCCGGCCTCGGCGATGGCGATCTGGAGATTTGTGGGCTCAAGGACCACCGCGCCCGTCACCCCTTCGGGGGCCTCCAAAGCTTCCGAGCCGCGGCCAAGCTCTTCTTCGTCCACCACCAGCCCGACCTGTACGGGCTCCTCCGTTTGGTGTAAGGCGGCAAGAAGGGCGGCGATCTGGCCTTTTGTGTCCACGGTTCCGCGCCCCAGGATTTGATCCCCATCCAACCGGGGCTGGAAAGGATCAGGATGATCGAACGGCGGGTAGACATCAAGGTGAGTGATGATCCAGGGGCCACCTTCCCCACGGGAGGCGAGGATATTGGCACCTGCTCCTAACACGAGCTGCTCGCGGACCGCCATCCTTGCCTTCTTGAGCTCTGTCGCAAGATATTCGGCGCAGAGCTCCTCCCGGCCGGTGACGGTGGGGAAGCGCAAAAGGTCCAAAGTCCAGCGCACAATCTTTTCCCGCATAGCTCATCGTACGGCCCAAGGAGGGCCACCGTAGCGTTGCGGGTCAGGGCCGAATTGGACGTGGGGTCCATGCACAATAACCAAGGCTTTTCCGTATACGAGGGCCTCGGCCACTTTGGCCCGGGCCGAGGAAAGAAGCCGCTGGATCGTAGCTCGGGAGACACCCATCTCCCGGCCGGCTTCCTCCTGATCCAGATTGAGAAGGTCGCAGAGTCGCAGGGCTTCCAATTCGTCAAGCTGGAGGAACACGGTTTGGAGGCGGCCTGGGGGTACTCCCATGGGAATAAAACTCCCGTGAGGTGGGAATCCCCAACAGCGGCGCGGTTTCAATGGCCTCGGCACGTTGAAGAGTGTACCCGGGATTTATGGGTGGCCAAGGGGCTTGCCCATTGTGAGCATATGCTTATAATTAGACCGGAGGTGATCCATATGCGATGGCGGCACATGTTTTACCTCACAGGGCTCCCAGGTTGGTTACGGTTCGGTTACTCCCCGGGCTGGGGCGTGCTCCCTCCCGGAGCGGCGTACTTCCTTGGATATCCCGGTCGGTGGACAGCCTGGGCTCCTTGGCCCGCTTGGACCAAGGAGGCGGAAATCCAATGGCTTTCCGCCCGGGCCGAAGCCTTGGAGGAGGAACTTCGGTTCATCAAGGAACGCCTGGATGAGCTAACCAAGGATAAGGGATGAAAGAAATCTACGTGGCGGCAACGGCGTTGGTCGGACTGGGGGATAAAATTCCCCCGGTGTTTGGCCGGGCTTCCACCTTCACCGTGGTTGAGCTGGAAGGCGGAAAAATCCTTGGGGCTTCGGTGGTGGCCAACCCTGTTCAGAATGCGCCGGGTGGGGCGGGAGTCCGCGCCGCCCAGTTCATCGCGGAGAAACGCCCCCGCGCGGTCTTCGCCGGAACCTTCGGTCCGAACGTGGCTGAAATTTTCGCCCAGATAGGGATCGATATGGTCCCGGTTTCCGGAAGAACGGTCCGCCAGGTCGTGGAGGATTACTTAGCCGGCGGGTTCGAAGCAATGACCTCACCCCCCATGGGCTTTACACCGGGGATGGGGCGAAGAGGGGGAGAATTCTGGGAAGCGAGCCCGGCCTTTCCCGGAGCAGAAACCGAGGGTATAGCCGTCCTGCGGGAACGCCTTTCCCGCTTGGAGGCGGAGCTTGCTGAGGTAAAACGCAAGCTTGCGGAGCGTGGAGGAGGTGAGTGAGATGTTCTGGTGGCCGTACGGAAGAGGATGGGGCTTTTGGGGTTGGGGACGCGGCAATCCTTATCCGTTCTGCCGCTTTTACCCTTGGCTTCCTCGCGGCTGGCGGCGCTGCGGTTACCTCCCCCTATACCCTCTGGCGTCCGCCCATTTGGGCCTGCCCTCCCGCTTGGCGGTGAAGGAGAGAAAATGAGGGTCTGTGTGCCCACAGAGGGAAAAGACGGCTTGGATGATCGGGTGGGTGAGCATTTTGGGCGCTCGCCAACCTACACGATCTACAACACGGAAACCGGGGAAGTGGAAGTCTTGCCCAATACCTCGGAGCACATGGGTGGAATGGGCCTTCCTGCAGAGCTTTTGGCGCAGGCCGGAGTGGACGTGGTCCTTTGTGCTGGGCTTGGCCCCCGGGCCATGGCGCTTTTATCCCGATACGGCATCCAGGTCTATACCGGCGCCTCAGGGAAGGTCCGCGAGGCCATCCAGGCCTGGCAGGCTGGCCGCCTAGCCGGAGCTGAGCCCTGCGACCGCCACCTCTTTCACCATCACTGATTCTCTTGCGCATTGCCATCGCCTCGGGAAAAGGTGGGACTGGCAAAACCACCTTGGCCGTATCCTTAGCCCTCGCCCTTGCTGAAACGCATCCGGTAGAACTTGTGGATTGCGACGTGGAGGAACAGAACGCTCACATTTTCCTTTCCCCGGTCATCCACGAGCGGAAGCCCGTGGCAATCCTTGTGCCGGAGGTGAATCCGCACGCGTGCCATGGCTGTAGGGCCTGCGCCGAGGCCTGTCGTTACGGGGCTTTGGTGGTCATCGGACGGAAGGTTTTCTTCCATCATGAACTTTGTCATGGTTGCGGGCTTTGCCGCTTGGTCTGCCCAACTGGGGCTATTCGGGAGGTTCCAAGGGCCATTGGTTTGGTCGAACGTGGCGAAGGAAAGGGACTTCCTTTCCTTCAGGGCGTCCTCAATGTGGGAGAGCCCCGGGCAACCCCGGTGATCCGTGCTCTGAAGGAGGTGGCCGATTCTGGAAGAATCGTAATCCTCGACTCTCCTCCGGGAACCGGATGCCCAATGGTCGAGACGATGCGGGGTGCGGATTACGCGGTGCTTGTGACCGAGCCCACCCCTTTTGGACTCCATGATCTGCAAGCGGCATTGGCCGTGACCGAGGTTCTCGGCGTTCCGACGGGCGTGGTGGTGAACAAATGGGGTGTGGGCACAGACGATGTGGAGCGTTTCTGTGAAGAAAAACGTGTTCCCATACTGCTCCACATCCCTGGGGACCAAGCCATCGCTCAGACCTACGCCAATGGGATTCCTCTGGTGGAGGCCTTCCCGCAGTGGCGGGAATCCCTGCGCAAACTTTTCGAGGACGTTCTTTCAGCCCTCCAAGGGAGAGGGGATGATTGAACTCGCCGTCATCTCCGGGAAAGGTGGCACGGGCAAAACCACCGTGGTTGGAGCCTTAGCCTCGTTAGCTAGAGATAAGGTCCTTGCTGACTGCGACGTGGACGCGGCAAATCTTCACCTGCTTTTAGGGCCAACACTTGAGGAAAAGATCCCTTATAAGGGCTCAGAGCTGGCTCAAATCGAAAAAGGCACGTGTTCGGGATGCGGGGAATGCGCGGAAGCCTGCCGGTTTGGGGCCATCGTCAGCGCGGACGGGATTTATCGTGTAGACCCACTTTTGTGTGAGGGCTGCGGAGTTTGTCTTCAGGTATGCTCGGTGGGTGCAGTGAGCCTTAGGCCTCGTCTATCCGGATGGATCTACGTCTCGCACACGGCCTACGGTCCACTTGTGCACGGAGAACTTCTTCCTGGCGAGGAGAACACTGGAAAACTTGTAACTGCAGTGAAGGTGCGAGCGAGAGTCATAGCCAAGGATATGGGTGCAAAATGGCTTCTCGTGGATGGTGCACCGGGGATCGGCTGCCCGGTCATCGCTTCCCTTTCCGGGGCCAAGGTTGTCCTGATCGTGACCGAGCCCAGCCTCTCCGCTTTGCATGATCTCAAGCGCGCCGTGAAGCTGGCACGTCATTTCCGGGCCAAAGTGGCCGTGGTGATCAATAAAGCCGACCTTGCCCCAAACATCGGGGAAAAGATTGAGAGGGAAGCCGATGAAGAAGGGTTGCCCATTCTCGGCCGCATTCCCTATGACGAAGCGGTGATAAGGGCCCAGGCTGCGGGACGGCCGGTGGTGGAATATTCCCAAGGGCCGGCTGCCAAAGCCATCCATGCCATTTGGGAGAAGCTCCTCACATGGGCTGGGCTATGATGGAGAAAAACCCATGGGCAATGCGGCCGTGATCCATGTGGAGGAATTGACCAAGGCCTACGGGGAATTGGTAGCCCTGGACGGGATCAGCTTTGACGTTTGGGACGGCGAGCTGTTTGGCCTTCTTGGGCCCAATGGGGCAGGGAAGACCACCACGATTCGCATCTTGACAGGTTTATCTCGCCCTACCTCCGGCAAGGCCTTGGTGCTAGGCCACAACGTGCGCACGGAAATTGTTCGAGCTAGAAAGCACGTCGGCGTCGTGCCAGAGCAGTCCAATGTGTACGATGAGCTCACAGTACTTGAAAACCTTCTTTTCATGGGACGGCTTTACGGGGTTCCCCGGCGGGAACGGCGAAGAAGGGCCGAGGAACTGGTGGAAACCTTCCGCCTGAGCGAACGCAAGGAAAGCTCGGCCCAGGCCCTTTCTCGGGGGATGAAGCGGGCCCTGACCATCGCCTGCGCCCTCATGCATAAACCCCGCCTCCTCTTTCTCGATGAACCCACGGTGGGGTTGGATGTGGCCGCAACCAGATCCCTGCGGGCCTTGATCCAAGAGCTCCATTACCGGGGAATCACCATGTTCTTCACTACCCACTACCTTGAGGAAGCCGATCTTCTCTGTGACCGGGCGGCGATCTTGGTCAGAGGGAGAATTGTGGCCATCGGGTCGCCAGCCGAGCTCAAAAGCATGGTGCAAGAGAAGCCAGTGATCGTGGTTCGTTTTGAAAAGCCTGTTCCCAACGTGGAAGTTAGCTTGCACCTCCATCTCCCTTGGTCCCACATAGGGGCCCTAAATTCCCAGGAGGTGCGCATCATGGGCGGGGATCCAGTCCAAGTCCTGGAGACCTTGTTTTCTTTTGCTCGTCAAACCGGGGTGCGGATCGTGGCTGTGAACACGATGCAGCCCACCTTGGAGGAGGCCTTTCTTAAAATCACCGGTCTTAGCCCGATGGTGATGGCCCAGGAAAGGGGAAAATGATAGGCCGCGATGATCTACGCGGGATTTGCAGCATCGTCGGCAAGGACATGCGCACCTATTACCTCAAACCCCCGGCGGTGAGCTGGGGCATTGTGTTCCCCATCACCTGGATCCTCGCCTTCTACCTCCGCAACCCTCGCGATTTTCGGGAGCTTCTGCCTGGGCTTATTGCGATGACCGCGCTTTTCAGCACCACCGCGGCCGAGGCTGTAGTTATCAACTTCGAACTCCGGTTGGGATCGTTAGAACGACTTCTCCTAGCTTCAATCCGAGTTTCCACGGTGTTCTTGGCCAAGGTCTTGGGCGGGGCTCTGTTTGGGTTGCTGATGTCGGCCGTGGTCACAGTGGGAACCTGCCTGGCCGTTGCCAACCCGCTGGACGTAGCCAAACTCTTCCTCATCCTCATCTTCTCCCTTGCCGCCTTCGCCTCGCTTGGGGCGCTCCTCTGCGTCCTGGTGAAGGAGGTGTTCGAGGCCCAGACCCTCCTCAACCTCCCCAGGTTCGTAATGATCTTCCTAAGCGGGGTTGTTTATCCTGTCTCAGCCCTGCCCACACCGCTTCGCGTTCTTTCCCGGTTTTTCCCTCTCACCTATAGCGTCGAAGGGATCCGGTTAGCCTTCTCCTCCCCGCAGGCGAACATCGTCTGGTTGGATCTCCTGGCCTTGGTAGGATTCACGGCATTGTTTCTCCTAGTCGGAGCGAGACGCTTTGCGGCGCGGTTTGACTAGAGGAAGGAACAAATGGTGAGGTCAGGGAGGTTGGCCGAGATCACGGAGATGCTCAAAGAAACCGGTTTCATCGAGGTTCAAGGAAAGGAGATCGGATCACAATTTATCACGTGGGCCACTAAGGGCCGCAAAAGAAGCTAGCCCAATGGTCAGACCAGATAAAGCGGACGCGAGCGATGGGGCAGTGAACCCAGTGACGCTTGTGTTCGGACTGGTCCCGTCGCGCCGGCTCGAGCGGTCCCTTGGGATCAACAACGTTTCTCCGAAGACTTGCACTTGTTTCTGTGTCTATGGTCAGCTCGGCCCAACCTCGAAGATGAGGATAAAGCGACGTCCCTTTCACACACCGGAGGAGGTCGTGAAAGCCGTCCGATCCAGGCTTCTTGACGCGCAACGCCGCGGGGAGGAAGTGGACTACCTCACGTTCGTGCCCGATGGAGAGCCAACCCTGGATACCGGTTTGGGCCAGGAGATAAAGGGCCTTAAGGACCTGGGGTTAAGGATTGCGGTGATTACCAACGCCTCACTCCTCTACCGTAAGGACGTGCAGGAGGAACTGTCCTGCGCTGATTGGATCTCCCTCAAGGTGGACGCGGGAACCGAAGTTACCTGGCGGAGAATCAACCGTCCCCACAAGGCCCTTTCAATTGGGGCGATCCAAGCGGGGATCCGGGAATTCTCCCAGGCCTTTAACGGCATCCTGACCATAGAAACCATGTTTGTGTTTGGGGTGAACGACGGGGAGAGGGAACTTTCGGCCGTGGCCGAGGCCGAGGAATGAGAAGGGGTCGGTTCATGCGCTGGGGGACCAAGTTTTCCGGCACTGTCCCCGCGACGGCCATCCCCGTCGTAGACGTGGAGAAATGTGTGGGCTGCGGCAATTGTGCTAAGGTTTGCCCGTTTGGAGCCATCACCATCAAACACGGCAAGGCGGTAGTGAACCCCGCCCTGTGCCAGGGTTGCCGAGCTTGTCTCTCCGCTTGCCCCAAAGGGGCCATTTCTTAAGCCGATGCGCCTCGTCATCGTTTACGACAACGTGGCCCAGCCTCCTCTTCGGGAAGGATGGGGCTTTTCGGCGCTCATCACTTATAGGAGTAGAAAAATCCTGTTTGATACCGGAGCTGATCGACTTGTTCTTGCTCATAATCTCCGGACCTTGGGCCTAGATCTCTCCGATCTCACGGATCTCTTTCTTTCTCACCCCCACTGTGACCACGTCGGCGGCCTTTCCTACGTTTTGGAGTGCATAAAATGGGTGCGAATCTGGGCTCCTGAAGGAATGGCCCGCTATCTTCGCCAAAGAACGAAAAAGGCCAAAGCGGAGCTGAACATTGTTTCCGGGCCTGCCGATCTTGGAGACGGCCTCTTTTCCACGGGGACAATGGGCCGAACGGTACAAGAACACGGGTTGACCATGAAAACTAAGGAGGGAGGGATTCTCATCACAGGCTGCGCCCATCCTGGAGTGGACCTTATGGCCGAGCGTGCCAAAAGCCTTATAGGCTCACGCCTTTCCCCCCTCTTGGGAGGCTTCCACCTCAAGGGAGCTTCCAAGAACCGACTTCAGGTTCTGGTCTCTCGACTAAGCCCGGTTACGGAGGCTTTGGCCCCGGGGCACTGTACGGGAAGGGAGGCTATAGAATTCCTATGCGCTTCTTTCCCAAAAGTGGTTCCGCTTGCGGTGGGCAAAACTTTTTCTTGGGAGGAAGACATATGAAAAGGCCTAAATACGTCCTTATGGTGCTTTCGGGAAAGGGTGGGGTGGGAAAGACCACGGTGGCGGTGAACCTTGCCTCGGCCTTGTCCCATGGCCACCGCGTGGGCCTTCTCGATGCCGATCTCCATGGGCCGAATGTACCCAAGATGTTGGGCCTGGAGGGCGCAACCCTGAAAGTTCAGAACGGCAAGATAATCCCGGCGGTGACACCGGACAGTCTTTTGGTGGTGTCGCTGGAGTTCGCCCTCCCTTCGGCAGATGCCCCGGTGATCTGGCGTGGCCCTTTAAAGATGAAGGTTATCCAGCAGTTCGTGGAGGAAGTGGATTGGGGAGAGCTGGATCTTTTGGTGGTGGATCTTCCGCCGGGAACGGGCGACGAGCCCCTCTCCATCGCTCAGCTCCTTTCCCCCGTGGAGGCCTCGCTTGTTGTCACCACTCCCCAGGAGGTGGCTCTTCTTGACGCCCGCAAGGCCGTAAACTTCGCGCGGACGGTGGGGGTGCAAAAGATCGGGGTGGTGGAGAACATGGCTGGCCTTCGCTGCCCTCACTGTAGGGAAGAAATCACGCTTTTTGGGCGAGGTGGTGCGGAAGGCATGGCCAAAGAGTTGGGGGTGGCCTTCCTCGGTCGGCTTCCGTTCTTTCCAGAGGTGGTGACCGCAAGCGATACCGGTGAGCGCTCGCAACTGTTCCACGAAAGCCGCGCGGCCTTCTTGGCCCTAGCAGAGAAGGTCTGGGCTTTTGTAGAAGGAATTTGATGCGCACGTACCCAAGATACATCCTATGATCCTTCAGGCTTGGTGCGAGAGCAACCTGTCTGGGGGCCTTGCTTTGAGTGACGACGCGCAATCTGGCCTGGAATACGGGGAAGCGCGTGGAAGTCTAGGACGTGCAATCCGCTGCGCTCTTGACCGCCATTGATATCGCTCCATCCATTCCTTGTCCTCTGGCGTTATCGCCCATCGTAGGATTTTTGCCCTTGGCCCTGATATACGAGAGCCGGGATTTTTCGTGGTTTGAGGTGGGGGAAATCTCGACCAATGCCTGTCTGATCTGCGAGCTGCGCTCCTGAAGGGGAACCATCGATAGTGGTAAAAATGGCTCCGGTGGCCCAGGGCAGAAGGGGGGCACAGTGAAGACGAATGGAAAAAAGTACAGTCCGGCCTTCAAGTTCCAAGTGATGCTGGGCCCTTCAACGCCGAGGGAAAAGGGACCGAAGCCCAGATGGCTCCAGCCTACGTGGTGCATCCCGTTACGCTAGCCTACGGAAGCGGTACTTCCTCTCCCGAGGGGGCTGAAGTGTTGGGACCAGCGGGAAAGGTGATGGCAAGATCGATGGATTACCACAACCACGGGCACAAGTATCCCTGTCTTGCCTGCCACCCGCACTGGGAGCATCTCCATAGCGCAGAATTTATCTCCGAACCGTTAGTCGAAACAGGGGGGCAAAGTGGTTCCGTCTAAAGGGCGCAGGTCCGTGAGACGTTGAAACCCGGTTCGTGGTCCCGGTGTATATCTTGAGGAAAGGAGGACCCGTGCTGCGTAAGTTGGCAACAATTTTGGTAATCGTGGGAGTTTTGGGCTTGGGTATCACCGTGCTAGCCCAGGAAGATCTTCTGGCCCAGCTGCGAGCGGAACTCATTCCCGAAGCAGGAGCACGTACGGCTTATGGAATCCCTCTTTCCTTGGGGAATGCCCAACATTTTGCCGATTGGTATTACACCATTCGACTAACGCCTGAGGAGGAGGCCAACTGGACGGAGGTCCTTTTAGCCATCCCTGCTCCATGCTGCGACGACAACCCTGTTTTGAAATGTTGTTGTCAAACCCACGGCCGGATTTGCAACCTCACCCGCTCCGCCCAGGGGTTAGCCAAATGGCTGATTGTTCATCACGGTTATGGGGTGGAGGAAGTGCGGGCCGCGGTTTTGGAGTGGCTTCGGTTTTTGGTTCCTAACTACTACCTCGCAAAAGCCCTGGAAGAGCGAGGGCTTGATCCCCAAGAGTTCGGGCTTGAACCGCATGAGGCTTACGAATCCTGCTATCAAGGGCGGTGTGAAGTAGCCCTCGATCAAGGCGGTTGTGGCGGGATGGGCCTTGAGGTGAAGCTTTCCGCGCCTCCGGCTGTTCCTCCGTGTTGTCTGCCTCAGGGTTAGAATGCCCAAAGGAAGACTTATGGAACGAAACTGGCTCGTCTTGCTTTTTGGGTTGGTGCTAGTGCTGGGGGCTGTTCTCCTTTGGCAGTCGAGAAGGGAACAACCCCCTTCCCTTTCCCTTGCGGATCTGCGGGAAAAAATCATCCCCGCAGAGGGAATGCCCACGGCGTATGGGTTGGCTCTCTCGTGGAACAACGCCCAAGTTTTCGCTGATCGATACGACGAGATCCGGCTCAGCCCTGCGGAAACGGAGGTGCTGCGCGAAGCCCTGGGGGTCGTTCCCACCCCGTGCTGCGACGACACCCAGCTTGTGCGCTGTTGTTGTGAAGAAGGAGGTTTGATCTGCAACCTTGTGCGCAGCGCCCGGGGACTTGCGGCTTGGCTCATCCGAGAAAAAGGGTTCGCCGCCGAGGAAGTACGGGCTGCAGTGGTGGAATGGCTCCGTTTTATGCATCCCGACTACTTCCTGGCCCAGGAGCT
>JBBIVL010000003.1:0-35778 GCA_037439765.1 Candidatus Bipolaricaulota bacterium | reverse complement strand
CAGAGGGTATAGAAGCTGTTCTGGAAGAGCACGAGAATAAGGCCATGCAGGGGATTGAGGACGTGGTACGGGCGGATCGCTGGGCGCGGGAAGCGGCGCAACAGTTTGTGGCGCACCGAACCTTGCGTGGATAAAATCACGCCCGCTATGATGACCAGTCGGCGAATTATTTACGGGCTGCGGATCCTCTGGGATTTGGCCACCAACGCCGAGGGGTTTCAATCGGCCCACACGCTAGCCGAGACCTACAAGGCTCCGGAGACGTTCCTGCGGCGGGTTCTCATGGACCTGCGCCGGGCCGGGTTCGTCGAGGCCCAAAAGGGCCGCATCGGCGGGTACAAGCTGGCCCTAAGCCCTGAGAAGATCAAGGTGGGCGCTGTGGTCCGGGCTTTGGAACCCGAGGCCCTGGAACTTGCCTACGGTCAGCTGCGGGGCCGCGGCGCCGGGGTTCATCCTGTGGACAAAAGCTGCCCCACCTGGACCTTCTGGAACAGTTTGGAAGCGCGGTTCCTGGAGCACCTGACCAACGCCACGCTTGCGGATCTCCTCGCCCCGGGCGAGAGGAGCAAGTAGTGCCGCCCACGGTGGAGGAGATCCGGGCTGTGCTTCGGGACCGGGTGATGGACCCGGAGCTCGGCCTCAACGTGGTCGATCTCGGCCTGATCTACGATATCCAGATTGAGGGGAACCGCATCATCGTGGATATGACCCTGACCACGCCAGCCTGCCCCTTAAGCGCGCTGCTTCCCGCTCAGGTGGAGGAGGCGCTGCGGGAGCGGTTCGCGGACTACGATGTGGAGGTGAACCTGGTCTGGGAGCCGCGGTGGACGCCGGAGCGCATGTCGCCGGAAGCGCGGGAAATGTTCGGCGCGCGGTGAAGCGGGAGCGCTGCAACCTCTGCGGCCAGCGCGCCGCGGAGCGGTTTTGCCCCACTCTGGATCGCAGGATCTGCAGCGCTTGTTGCGGGAAGGAGCGGGGCCATACTGTGCGTTGCCTTCCCACTTGTTCGTATCTGGTGGAGGCGGAGGCGCGCTGGCGAGCGCGCCGCAGCCGGGAACTTGGGGAGGCGTGGGCTGCCTGGCAAAGAGCCCACCCCGAACTGCCCTGGCCCTATGTGGAGATCCTGGCCGAGGTCCTGGCCACGCTGCTTCACGAGACCTTTGCCACCGATGCCGAGGTGGAGCGGGCCTTGGATGACTTGGATCAGGCCCTGAGCCCGATTCTCCTTGTTTCCCCAGCGCCTTCAGCCTTGGGCAAGACCTTAAGCCTGATTTTCCTGAGGCTCGTGGGAGACGGGAAGATCGAGCGGGATCCTGTGCGGGAAGCGGCGCGGGCCCTCGGGAAATGGCTCGCGGCCTGGCGCTTGCCCGAGGATGACCGCCGGTTTGTGCGCGCGCTTCTGGGAACTTTCCCACCCCGTTCCCAGGAGCCTCACCTCATCCTCCGACCCTGAGCTCCCGGAGGAGCCCGCTCGCCCACAGGAAACTCGCATACAGGGCGAGGCCGACCCCAACGCCTCCCACCACTTGAGCCCAGTATCCCTGGGCGGCGAGGGCGCGGGACACGATGCCCACAGCCCCGGCCATGGCCAGGCTGGCTAAGATTACCCCGAGCACGCGGGACCCGCGACTCCACCCCGTCACTCTTCGGTGTAGCAGGACCCCAAGGAGCAGGGCGCCAGCCCAACCCGCCACGCCCGTGGCCAATGCAAGACCGAGCGTGCCCCAGAGGCGCACCCACCAAAGGTTGAGGCCCACGTTCACGAGCAGGGCCACACACGAGGCCAAGAGGGGTAGTCCCGGCCGGCCCAAGGCGTAAAAGGCCCGCGAAAATAGGTAAATCAGGGCATAGGCCCAAAGGCCCACGAGGTAGCCCACGAGGTTTTGGGCCGTGCGGAAGGTATCGGCCGGTCCAAACGCCCCCCGTTCAAACAGGAGCCCCACCGCGGGTTGGGCCAGAACCGCTAGGCCCAGGGCCGCCGGAACCATCAGGGCCGCGGTGAGGAGAAAGCCATGGGAAAGGGTGCGGCGAAACGCCATTTCCTCGCCCCGGGCGAAGTGCTCGGCGAGGGCAGGCAGGGCCACCGTGGCCACAGAAACGGCGAGAATTCCCAAGGGAAATTGAAACAGCCGCATAGCGTACTGGAGGGTGGCGATGGAGCCGTGGGGCAAGTAGGAGGCCAGGCGGTTATCCACAAGGGTATTGGCCTCCACCACCAGCAACCCGGCCAGGCAGGGGAGCAAGCGTCGGCCCACCTCCCGCAAGTCGGGATGGAGGAGGGGCCCGGGGGTTTTAGGCCCCAGGGTGCGGCGAAACGCGGGCAAGAGGACGAGGACGGAGGCTGCGCCGCCGCCCAACGTGCCCACCACCAGCCCCAGGATGGGCGGCCGAAAGGCCCGGGATAGGAACAGGGCTCCCCCGGCCATGCCCACGTTGAGGAAAGCTGGGGCCAAGGCTGGCCAGAAAAAGCGCCCATGGGCATTGAGGAGGGCGCCTTCCAACGCGGAAAGGGAAATAAACACGATGAGGGGGAAAAGGAAACCCGCGAGGCGCACGGCTTCCCCCATTTTTTCGGGGGGAAAGCCGCGGGCAAGGAAGGGCACGTAGACCCGGGTGAGGAGGCTCCCGGCGAGGGCCACACCCGGGAGCACCAGGAGAAGAAGGCTAAGGAAGGAGCGGGCCAAAGCCGCTCCCTCCCCGCGCTTCTTGGCCTTCGCGTAGACCGGGATGAACGCGGAGGCCAAGCCGGCTTCGCCGATGACCTGGCGCAGGGCCTGAGGGATGAACAGCCCGATCAGGAAAGCATCGTAGCTTGCAGAAGCGCCGAAGGCATAGGCGATGGCCACATCCCGGGCCAGCCCGGTCAACCGAGAAAAACCCGTGCCCAGGGCCGCCCGGAGAACCCGGCCTCCCAGCATCAGGCCGCCGGCTCCACCCTCACCCGCACCGTGGCCCTGATCTCCTCGTACAGGTTGACCTCGACCGTGTACGTGCCTAGCTCGTGGATGGAGTCCATTTTGATGCGGTCCACGGGGATTTGTTCGCCGAACTTTTCGGCCAAGGCCTGGGCCACATCGTGGGCACGCACCGCCGCATAGAGCTTGTTCTTGTCGTGGACGCGGCGGGTGAACACAAGCTCCGCCTCTTGGAGCTTATGGGCGAGGGCCTCGGCCTTGGCCCGCCGATCGGTGATCTCTGCCTCGTAGCGGGCCTTGAGCTTGGCGTAGCGGGCCAACTCATGGGGCGCCGGCAAGACCGCGAGCTTCCTGGGGAACAGGTAGTTTCGGGCGTAGCCATCGCGAACCTCCACCACCTCGCCCGGCGTGCCCAGCCCCGGCACCTCCTTCACCAACAACACCTTCATGCGTTCCTCCTTTGCGTGGCTCAATGGTAGAGGGGGCGGGTGCGGGACTCAACGCCGAGCTATACTTTCGCCTGGAGGAGGTTGGCATGCGCTTTGATCTGGATGCCATGCGGGCCGCGCCCGGAAAAATCTTTCGCCTGCAAGGACACGAGCCCATGGCCACGTTGGATTGGCGCGGCGAAGCGGTGCAAGTGGAAGGTGGCGTGGACGCCGAGGCCGTCGCTTTCTTCGAAAGCTCCCAGAACCAAGTGATCCTCACCGTCCACGTGCGGGGACGCGTCCACCGCCCGTGTTCCCGGTGCTTGGCCGACGTGGTGGAAGAAGTGGACAAGGAGGAGGAGCTCGAGGTTTTCCCCGACGAGATCGAGGGAAAGTATTTGGAGCTGCGGCCGTTCATCGAGGCGGGGATGCGGCTTGGGCTTTCCCCAAAGCCCCTGTGCCGCCCGAATTGCCAGGGGATCTGCCCCTATTGCGGCGCTGATCTCAACCGCGAGCCCCATCGGCCGGACTGCTCCCGGCCCCGCACCGCTCGCGACCCCCGCTTGAACGCCCTCGCCGCGCTGCTTGCTCAGGAGGAGCAAGGGAATGCGTAGGGTGCTGGGCGTGGACCCCGGCCTCACCGCCACCGGCTATGCGGTGGTGGCGGAAGAGGCCGGGCAGTTCCAACTCCTGGCCCAGGGAACCGTGCGCACCCGCGCCGCTGACCCGCTTCCGGAGAGACTGGGCAGGATCCACCGAGAACTTGCAGGGGTGGTGGAGGCCTGGGATCCCCACGCGCTGGCCCTGGAAGAGGTGTATCTGGCCCGCAATGCGCCAGCGGCGCTGTTCACCGTGCAGGTATGTGGGGTAGTTTTGCTATTGGGGCAGGGCCGCCGGATCTTCACCTATTCCCCGCGGGCGGTGAAACGGAAAATTTGCGGAAGCGGGGCCGCCCCCAAAGACCAAATGATGGGAATGATCGCCCACCTTCTGGGCGAGAATCCCGGCACGGACCACGCGGCGGACGCCGCGGCCCTAGCCCTGTGCGCCCTGTTGGAGGACGGAGGATGACCCTCTACGAGGCCCTGGGAATTGTGGAGATCCCGAAGCGCCTGCTCCTCATCGATGGGCATTCCACCTTATTTCGTTCCTTCTATGCCCTTCCCGCGCTTTCCACCTCCAAGGGCGAGCCCGTGAACGCCCTGTACGGCTTCCTGCGCACCCTCCTCATGGCCCTGCGGGAATTTCCTTCCCGTTACGTGGCTGTGGCCTTCGACACGGAGGGGAAGACCGTGCGCCACGAGACTTTCGCCGAGTACAAAGCCACCCGAAAGCCCATGCCCGAGGCCTTGGCCCAGCAGCTTCCCAAGGTGAAGCCCCTCCTTTCCGCATTGGGGATTCCCTACGCGGAATGCCCAGGCTACGAGGCGGACGACATCATGGCCACGTTGGCCAGACGTGCCGAGCAGGAAGGCATCCCGGTCCTGCTCCTCACCGGGGATAAGGACATGGCCCAGCTCGTGTCCGACAAAATTGCCCTCCTTCGGCCAGGCCGGAGACCCACGGACCGCCTGGTGGTGGTGGATCGGGCCAGGGTGGTGGAGCTTTTTGGCGTGGAGCCTGAGCAGATCGTGGACCTTCTGGCCCTGGAGGGGGATTCCGTGGATAACGTGCCGGGCGTGCCGGGTGTGGGTGAGAAAACCGCGGTGGAACTGCTTAGGGAATTTGGAAACCTTGAGGGCGTGCTGAACGCGGCCTCACATATCCGCAACAAGCGCGTGGCCCAGGCCTTGGAGGCTCACCGGGATTCCGCCTGGCTTTCCCGGGAACTTGTGAAACTTCGGGAAGCTCCCATTTCTCTCGCGCCCCAGGATTGTCTCCCTCGAGCCCTGGATCCCGCCGAGCTTTGCCGGGTTTTGGAAGAGCTGGAGTTCAAATCCATCTTGAGCGAGCTCAAGCTTGCGGAGAAGGCCGCGCGCGCACCTGACTACCAACTGATTCTTCGCAGGGAGGAATTCGAGGAGCTCCTGGGAAAACTCTCCCAAGCGGAGGAATTCGCCCTGGATTTGGAGACCACAAGCGAAGACCCCCTCGCCGCGGAGATCGTGGGGATCGCCCTGAGCGTGGAGCCTTACCGGGGTTATTACATCCCTGTGGGACATCGCTATGTGGGTGTGCCCTCCCAGCTCCCCCTGGACTACGTGCTCGCCCGCTTGGGCCCAATTCTTTCTGCGGAGCGGCCGAAGAAGATCGGCCAAAACTTGAAATACGATCTGCAAGTTTTCCGCAACTATGGAATCGCTGTGGCCGGCGTGGCTTTCGACTCCATGCTGGCCCACTGGCTCCTTCACCCCGATGCTCCTTCCCACAGTTTGGAGGCCATTGCCCGGGAGGAACTGGGCGTGCAAGTCCAGACCTACAAGGAACTTTTGGCCCAGGGTGGGGAACGGGAGATCCGGGAGGTCCCCGTGGAGCGGGCCGCCCGTTACTCCGGCGAGGATGCGGAGATGGTCATGCGCTTGCGCTCCCCCCTCACCCAGAAGCTTGTGGAGGCCGAGCTCATCCGCCTCTTTGAGGACCTGGAAATCCCCCTCATTGAGGTGCTTCTTTGGATGGAGCGTCGGGGAATTCTGCTGGATGTGGAGGAACTCCGGGCCCAGGGGAAAGAGCTGGAGATCCTGTTGGAGAAGACGCGAGCAGAGCTTTTTTCCCTGGCTGGCTGCACGTTCAACCCCAACTCCACGCCTCAGGTGCGGGAGATCCTGTACGAGCGCATGAAGCTCCCAGTATTGGAGCGTACGAAGACCGGCCCCTCCACGGATGCCCAGGTGCTGCGGGACTTGGCTCAATACCACGAGTTTCCCGCCAAGTTAGTCGCCTATCGGGAGCTGGAAAAACTGCGCAACACCTACATCGAGAAGCTGCCCCAGCACGTCCATTCCAAGACCGGTCGGGTCCACACCTCGTTCAACCAGACCGGGACGGCCACGGGAAGGCTTTCCTCCTCCGAGCCGAATCTCCAGAACATCCCGGCTAAAACCGAGGTGGGCGTGGATATCCGGCGGGCGTTCGTGGCTCCACCGGGCAAGGTCCTGCTGGGTGCAGACTACTCGCAGATCGAGCTGCGGGTTTTGGCCCATCTGTCGGGGGACGAGGCCCTCATGGAGGCCTTCCAACGCGGAGAAGATCTCCACCGCCGCACCGCGGCCACCCTGTTTGGCGTTTCCCCCGAGGCCGTGGATTCCCGCATGCGCACCATCGCCAAACGCGTGAACTTCGGGATCATCTATGGGATCACGCCGTATGGTCTGGCGCGGGACCAAGGCATTTCCCAAGAGGAGGCACAAGCACTGATCGCCCGGTTTTTCCAGGCCTACCCGCGGGTGGCGGAGTTCGTGGAAAAGCTTGTGGAGGAAGCGCGGGTCATGGGATTTGCCAAAACGCTTTTGGGGCGCAAGCGCCCCCTTCCCGGCCTGAGGAATCCCGAGCGGCGGGGGATTGGCCAGGACCGCCGCAACGCCATCAACACCCCTATCCAGGGCACGGCCGCCGATCTCATGAAGCTCGCCATGCTTCGCGTCCATGAGGCCTGGAAAGCCGGGAAACTCCCAGCGGAAATGCTCCTCCAGATCCACGACGAGCTCGTCTTTGAGGTGGGGGAAAGCGAGGCCGCGCGGGCCGGCGATCTCATTCGCGAGCTCATGGAGGGTGTCTACGAGTTGCGCGTCCCGCTGAAGGTGGATGTGAAGATCGGTCGTAACTGGAGCGAGATCTAGCCGACGAGGTTGCCCCGGAGATCGGTGCCCCGCCCGACGAGGGCCTCCCGCAATTCCACCCCCTCGAGCCGCGTCTCCCCATCCACCACGCACTCCCAAAGCCGCGCATTTTTCAGAACAGCAGGGCCGAGAACCACGCACCGCTCCACCACAGAATTCACGACCTCCGCTTGGGGATGGATCCAGCTTTGGCCGGCGTTGTGGCGGAGGTTGGCTTCGATGTAGGAGACTCGGTCGCCGATGTCCAGCCATTCCCGCACCTCGGTATAGGCGCGGATGGGAAAGCGCTCCAAAAGCCAGGCCAGGAAATAGCCAGGCGCGTCCCGGCCCGCAGGAGCCTGGGCAAGGTACATGGAAAGAAGGGGCAGGACCTCCTTCGGAAAGAAGTAACAGGCGGTGCTGGCTAGACTCGATTTCGGGTTCTCCGGCTTCTCCTGGAACTCCACGATCCACCCGTTCTCCACCACGGCCACGCCATAGCGCCGGGTCGCCCGCTGCGGGTGGCCCAGGTCGTAAAGGGCCACGGCGGGGTGCCCTTGGCTTGCCGCCAAAAATCGGGACAAATCGAGATCCAGAAGGTTATCGCCCGCCACCACGAGGAGGTCCTCGTTGATGCTGAGCTTGTCCACAAGATGGGCAAGGGAACCCACCGCGCCGAGCTTTTCACCCTCGCTTTGGGCTTCCTCCACCACGAGCTCTACGGGTTTTCCCTGCGCCCAGTGCTGGAATTCCCGGGCGAAGCGGCGGTTGGTGTTCACCGCCACCGGGAGAAGCTCCTCGGGGATGAGGCGCAGGATGTGGTCGAGGATGGGCACGCCCGCTACAGGGAGGAGAGGTTTGGGCCAGGCCAGGGTGATGGGCCAGAGGCGGGTAGCAAAGCCACCGGCCAGGATCACGGCCCGCATTCAGACTCCTTTGGGAGCCCCGTTGCAGCAGGGAGCCTCGCAGAACTGGCCCTCGAGCTGCAGGGTCACATGGGTGAGGCCGAACTCCTTGGCCAGGAGTTGGCGGAGTCCGGCGGCCAGGGCATCGGCCTCGGCCATGGACTCCACTTCCACCACCACGTGGGCGCTCAACGCCGGGAATTCCGGCCCGATGGCCCAAAGATGCAGATCGTGCACGCCCACCACCCCGGGCTGGGAGACCATGCGCTCGGCGATGCGTGCGGCATCCAAGCCCTCGGGAGTTCCTTCCCCGAGAATCCGCCAGGTACGGCGCAGCACGCGCACCGCGCCCACGCCCACGATCCCGGCAATGAGGAGGCTGGCCAGGGGGTCGGCCCATGTCCAGCCGGTGAAGAGGATCACCAACCCGGCCAGGATCACGGCCGCGGAGCCCAGGGCATCTCCAAGGACATGGAGAAACGCGGCCCGCAGGTTCAAGTCCTCGGCCTTGTGGTCCCGCAAGAGGAAAGCCATGAGGAGGTTGGCCAAAAGGCCCGCGGCGGCCATGCCCAGCATGGGCCCGGCCCACACTTCCTGAGGCGTGGCCAGGCGCACCGCGGCCTCCCGCACCACCAGGCCCATGAGGAGAAACAAGGTGAGCCCGTTCACGGCGGCAGTGAGGACCTCCACCCGACGGAAGCCATAGGTGTAATGGGCCGTGGGCGGCCAGCGGGCAAACCGCGCGCCCACATAGGCCAAGGCCAGCGCAAACACGTCCAAAAACACGTGGGCCGAGTCAGCCAACAGGGCTAGGCTCCCGGTGAGAAGCCCGATGAGAATCTGGCCGAGAAAAACAAAAAAACCAACGCCTAAGGCCCACAGAAGACGTTCCTCTCGATGGTGCATGACGCGCTATTTTACCGGTAGAGCCAGCCGTAGATAAGCCAGGAACAGAGGACCTTCGTCAGGTACTCCCGCGTTTCCGTTGAGCGCAGGGCGCCCGGAAGATCTCGGGAATCGGTGATCTCCGCGGCCCAGCGCCGGAGGTTTCCCGGCCCGGCGTTGTAAGCGGCCACCGCCCGGATCATGTCCCCCCCGAATTGGTCCAAAAGATGGCGCAGGTACCAGGTGCCCAGACGAATGTTGTAATCCGGATCAAAGAGAAGTTCCTCGCGGTAGGGGATAGCTAGTTTCTCCTCGGCGATCCAGCGGGCGGTGGAGGGGAGGAGCTGCATGAGGCCGCGGGCGCCGGAGGTGGAAACGGCCGTGGAAAGGAACCCGCTCTCCTCCCGCATCACCGCCCAAACGAGGAAAGGATCGACCGCATACGTTCGGGACCAAGCCAGCACGCTCTGTTCCCAGGCCTTGGGATAAGCCAAGCGGTAGGCCCTCGGGCAGGGAGCAGCGGAGAGCACGCGTGCCCCCACGGTGTAGGCCCGAGGCCAGTCTCCCATCCTCCCGTACCACTCACCGATGGCCAGCGCCTCAGAAGGGGAAGCACGGCCCAGGGCGATCTCCAAGGTGATATAGGCCCAGTCCCGTCCTCGATCCCCGAATCGTCCCACCAAGGCCTCGGCAAGGGCCACAACCTCCGGCTTTGGCCCAAACGGATCGGGCCCAAGGGAAGGCGACGGTGGGGAATCCCCCAGAATCCAGAGGAAGGCCGGACCCAGGAGGGTTTTCGCTGCTGCAGCCTCGGCGGTGCGGCCCTCGCGGGAGAGGAGAAGGAAGAGGCGCAGGGCAGCATCATCGGCCACCCGCATGGAACTTTGGGCCAATTCCCGATACAGAGCGATGGCCTCGCTCAGGTGTCCCTGGGCCTCCAAGAGGCGGGCCGCCCGCCAGCGGGCCTCCGGGTCCCCGGAACGCAAGTAAGCAGAAAGAGCTTCCGCCGAAGCCCCTGTGGCCTCGAGGAGGAGACCTAGGGCGTAGGCCCCGGCGGGCCCCGCAGCTCGGTAGGCCGCCAGGGCTTTCTCCGTTTCCCCCAGGCGCTCCAGGACTTGACCATATTCCAGTTGGGCTTGGGTGTCCGAGGGGAACGACTTGAGGTAGGTGGCGTACTCCCGGGTGGCCTCGGAAGGCCGGCCCAATCCTGCCAGGGCCCGGGCCCGCAAGAGCGCAGCCTCTGGGGAATTCAGCCCGGAGAGGGCGGTCAGGGCTTGAGCATAGGCCCGGCCGGCCACAAAAGCCTGCGCTGCGGCAAGCCCATCCCGTTCCAAACGCAGGACGGCGGCCGCCGCTTCCGCATCGGGGAGGAGTTCTTTCCACTCATTCAGGGCCTCCCCGAGGCGGCCGCTTCCCTCCAGAGCCTGGGCCAAGAGTTTTCTGGCTTCCGCGGAATCCCGCAGGGCCAGGGCCTCGCGGAGGAGGCCCACCGCCGCCGGAGCTTCTCCCCGCGCCAGGAGAACCCGACTCAGCTCCACGCGCGCGATCCACCCGGCCCCATCCTCCCTGCTTGCCAGAGACCATAGCTCAAGCACATGTTTTTCAGAATCACCCAAGGCATCGGAAAGCATTTCGTAAGGCTTGAGGTGAGGAGAGGGCCACAGGGTTACGGCAAGGGCCAGGCCAACCAGGAACGCAAGCAGCACCCATTTCACGGAACGAGTGTGGGCCCCCGTTGCCAGCGTTTCAAGGACAGGGGAGCCCCGAAAGCAAGAAAAAAAGGGGCCCCCAGGCCCCTTTCCAATACACTTTCCCCAGGCTCCGACTTTTCGAAGCCCAGGAAAATTCAGAAAGTTACAGAGATGCCGACCCCGGGCATGAGGAGGGCGGTGATGGACATGGTGGCAAGATCAATCACGCCCAGAAGTTTCACTTGAGCATAGAGAGAGAACGTTTCTGAGACCGGGAAATATGCCCCGCCCAGGGCATTCACGGTGAGGGAGATGTTAGCTACGCCTCCCAGGCCGCCGGCCACCACAGCTACCCCGCCCGCGCCTCCGCCAAAGTAGGCGTGGAATCCTCCTAGTACTGGCGTGAACAGAAAGCTTCCGTCCACGGAGAACGCCATATTCCCGCCCGGGGCAATGGCCCAGATGCCCAAGGTGAACCGCGTGGCCGTTTCCCCTGCGGGGAGCTCGAAGAACACGTCGAACACCGGGGTGCCCAAGGCGAAGCTTCCGCCCACCCCCAGGCGATTCTGCGCCAGCCCAACCCCTGCTCCGAAGAGCACCGCAATCAAGGTCACTGCCAAAATCCTCCGCATATTCCCTTCGCCTCCGTTTCCTTCACAAGATGGGCCATTGTAGCCGAAAGGGCCCGACCAGCTTGAAGCGCCTCCTTCCCTTGGCCCGGAGAACCTTTGCCCCTAACATTCGGTCGGAGGGGAGAAATGAGGGATCTTGTGGGTGTGCGGGAGATTCGGGCTCCGCGGGGCACAAAGATTTCCTGCAAAGGGTGGCTGCAAGAGGCGGCCTTGCGCATGCTCATGAATAACCTCGACCCCGAGGTGGCCGGGGATCCTGCGAACCTCATCGTCTACGGCGGAACCGGAAAGGCCGCGCGCTCCTGGGAGGATTTCCACATCATCGTCCGCTGCTTGCGGGAGCTGGAGAACGACGAGACTTTGGTGGTGCAGTCGGGAAGGGCCGTGGCCATTTTCAAGACCCATGAGGATGCGCCGCGGGTCCTCATCGTGAACGCCATGCTGGTCCCGGAGTGGGCCACCTGGGAGAAGTTCCGGGAGCTGGAGCGGCTGGGCCTCACCATGTACGGCCAGATGACCGCCGGTTCCTGGATTTACATCGGGACCCAGGGGATCCTTCAAGGAACCTACGAGACCCTTGCCGAATGTGCCCGCCAGCATTTCGACGGGACTTTGCGGGGGAAACTCGTCCTCACCGCAGGCCTTGGGGAAATGGGCGGAGCCCAACCTTTGGCCATCACCATGAACGAAGGGGTCGGGATCATCGTGGAGATAAACCCGGAGAAGATTCAGCGCCGCCTCGCCTTGGGCCAGCTCGACACCTGGACCGATTCCTTGGACACGGCTTTGGAAATGGCTTTGGAGCACAAGAAGAAGGGTGAGCCTATATCCATTGGGCTTTTGGGGAACGCCGCCGATATCTATCCGGAGTTCCTCAAACGAGGAATCATCCCCGACGTGGCCACGGACCAGACGGCCGCCCACGATGAGCTCAACGGCTACGTTCCCGGAGGTATGACCTACGAAGAGGCCCCGAGACTTCTGCGGGAAAACCCGCGGAAATACATCGAGCTTTCCTTCCAGTCCATGATGCAGCATGTGCGGGCCATGGCGGAGATGAAGGAGGCCGGGGCCGTGGTCTTCGACTACGGGAACGCCATCCGAGCCCAAGCGGAGAAGGGCGGTCTCTCCCATGAGGTGGCATTTTCTTTCCCTGGCTTCGTTCAGGCTTACATCCGGCCCATGTTCTGCGAGGGGAAAGGGCCGTTCCGGTGGGTGGCCCTCTCCGGAGATCCCGAGGACATCTTCCGCACCGACCGGGCGGTGGTGGAGCTCTTTCCCAAAAACGAGTCCCTCCGGCGCTGGATCGAGAAGGCCCAAAAGAAGGTGCGGTTCCAGGGACTTCCCGCGCGGATCTGCTGGCTGGGCTATGGCGAGCGGGCCGAGGCCGGGCTCCTTTTCAATGAGCTTGTGCGTAAAGGCGAGGTGAAAGCTCCCATCGTCATCGGCCGCGATCACCTCGATTCAGGCTCCGTGGCCTCTCCGTATCGGGAGACGGAAGGAATGCTTGATGGCTCCGATGCCATTGCAGACTGGCCGATCCTGAACGCCCTTTTGAACGCGGTTTGCGGGGCGACCTGGGTCTCCGTGCACCATGGCGGCGGTGTGGGGATCGGAAAGAGCATCCATGCGGGAATGGTCATCGTGGCCGATGGCACGAAGGCCGCGGACCGAAGGCTCGAACGAGTCCTCACCGTGGATCCAGGGCTAGGGGTGGCCCGCCACGCCGATGCCGGCTACGAGAAAGCCATTCGCACCGCGCGGGAGCGCGGCGTGCGGGTTCCCAAGCTCCTGGACTAGCGAATTTTTCCGGCCAAGAGTAAGGCCAACGCCGCCAGGGTTTTTCCATCGCCCCGGCCTTGACGGGCCAGGGTCAGGATCTCCTCCACCGGGAAAAACCTGACCTCGGCAATTTCGGACTGGGCACGCAACGTTCCGGAGACCCGGGGAACCCAAAATAGATGGATCTTCTCCGAGGCATAACCGGGCGTGGGCCAAAACGCACCGAGGTACCGCCATTCCTCTCCGACAAGGCCGGTTTCCTCGAAAAGTTCGCGCCGGGCGGTGTCCAGGGGAGCTTCACCGGGTTCCATGGTTCCGGCAGGGATTTCCCAGAGTTCTTCCTGGGCAGCGGCACGGGACTGCCTGACCAGAAGAACGCGGCCCTTTTCGTCCGTGACCAGCATGGCCACTGCCCCAGGGTGGACGAGAATTTCCCGCTCCCCCTGGGGTGTGGGCCAGGCCTCCACGCGGAGGAATTTCCCTTGGTATAGGACTTTCACGCGGTGGGGGTCACGGGCCGGAACGGCGCTGGCGGATGTACGTTGCCAAGCCCACGAACCCCAGGATCAGGCCGCCTAAGGTGAGGAAGAAGGAGGCAAAGCAGAGAAAGAAGGTGGGCTCGAGGATGCGCAGTACCATGAGGAAAGCCAACACCACGGCCACAACCATGAGGAAGAACGCAAAGATGATCTGGCCGAGGCTTCCCAGGCTCATGTGCGGTACAGCCAGCACTCCACGCGGTGGTTGGGTTCCGGATAGAACGCGGGCGGCTCTTGCACGGGGCACAGCTCATCCATGCGGTGCACGCAGCGGGGGTGGAAGCGGCATCCGGAAGGGGGCCGAACCAGGCTGGGCGGCTCGCCCGGAGGCACGTTGCGCATGCGCCTGGCGTTTTCCGGATCGGGATCGGGGATGGCCTCCAGGAGAGCCTGCGTGTAGGGATGCAAGGGGTTATGGACAATGGTCCGCACATCCGCCTCCTCCACGAGTTTTCCGGCGTACATGATGAACACCCGTTCCGAAAAATAACGGACGGTGGAAAGGTCGTGGGTGATGTAGATCACGGCGAGGTCGTAGTCCTTCTGGATACGGCGCATGAGCTGGAGGATTTCCACGCGCACGGAAGCATCCAACATGGAGACCGGCTCATCGGCCACGATCATTTTGGGCTGAAGCACCAGGGACCGGGCAATGACGACCCGTTGCTGTTGTCCGCCGGAGAGCATGTGGGGAAACTTGTAGAGGAAGTCGTCCACAGGGGTGAGGCGCACCTCCTCAAGGACCTCGCGGATACGGGCTTCGCGCTCGGCCTGGCTCCCCACCCGGTTGACCACCATGGGCTCGAGGAGAATCCGCCGCACGTTCATGAACGAGGGCAAGGCACCATAAGGGTCCTGCTGAACGTAGCCTACTTGTCGGCGGAGGGCCACGATGTCCGCGGGCTTGGCGATCTTTCTCCCGGCAAATACTATTTCGCCTTTGGTGGGAGGGACCAACCCCAAAATGGTCTTCAACAGCGTGGTTTTGCCAGACCCGCTTTCGCCCACCACCGTGAGGGCCTCGCCCTGTTGAAGCCCGAAGGACACATTTTCCAGGGCCCGCACATAGCCGGCGTGGAAAAAACCCCATTTCTTGAGCTCGTACCAGGTGCAGAGTTCCTTCACTGAAAGCAGGGCTCCGTTGTTCATAGCCGTTCCCCCGTCTCTTGGTACAGCCAGCATTTGACCAGCTCTCCTCGCTCGCCCACGCGGAACACGGGCGGCTCCTCCTCGCACTTGGCGAACCGCTTGGGGCAGCGGTCTTTGAAACGGCAGCCCGTGGGCGGTCGGAGGAGACTGGGAGGCTGCCCGGGAATGAACGCCAGGCTGCGGTCCTCCCGGAGGGTGGGGACGCTAGCCATGAGGCCCTGGGCATAGGGGTGGAGCGGTCGGCGGTAGCCTGTCTCCGCCTGGCTGTATTCCACCAGCTGACCGGCGTACATGATGAGCACCTCGTCGGCTAGATCGCTGGAGGTGGCCACATCGTGGGTGATCAGAATGAAACTCACGCCCAGCTCATTCTTGATCCTTTTGAGGGCGTTCATGATGTTGGCCTGGGTCAACACATCCAGGGCGGAAGTGGGCTCATCGAGGATGATCAAGCGGGGATTGGTGACCAGGGCCATGGCCAAGATGGCCCGCTGGCGCATGCCCCCGGAGAGCTCGAACGCGTAGCGCTGGAGGAAGTCCACGGGCAACCCCACCAGCCGGGCCGCCTCCTCGACCCGGGCGTAGGCCTTCTCCTTGGGGAGGCGATCGTGGATCAAGAGAGGTTCGGCGATTTGGAAGCCTACGCGCAGGACGGGGTTTAAGGCGTTCATCGCCGCCTGGGAAACCATGGAAAGCTTGCGCCAGCGGATCTGCTCTCGAAAAGCCTCCTCGGAGAGCTTCATCGTGTCGACCCCGTCCAGGAGGATCTCCCCCTCGTAGCGGGCCACGTTGCGGGGCAGAAGCCGAAGAATCGCGCGTGCTAACGAGGTCTTTCCGCAACCGGATTCCCCCAGTACCGAGGTGGAACGGCCCTCCCGCAGGGAAAACGACACGTTGTCCACGGCCTGCACCACCCCGCGGGTGGTGCGGAAGTGGAGGTAGAGGTTGCGCACAGAAAGGAGCTCTCCGCCGGAGCGCGCTCCTCCCTCCCGTACCTTCGTTACGGCTCTCTGCGCTTCCACGGGTCTTTCGTTCATAGGGTCCTCAATTTCGGGTTGAACACCCGGTCCAGAGCATAGCCCACCATGGCAAAACCGAACCCGGTGAGCATGAGGAAAATAGCTGGCTCAATAACCCAGTAGTAGTAGCCCTTGTACAAAGCGTCCGCCGTGCGCGCATCGCTGATGATCTTCCCCCACGTGGGGAGAAGCGGGTCGCCGAGCCCGATCACGGACAAAGCTGCTTCCAGGAACACATATCCGGGGATGACCATGATCAGGGTGGGCAGGATCACAGGGATCATCTTCGGCAGGAGATAGCGGAAGATCAGGCGGGCGTTTCCAGCACCATAGGCTCGGGCGGCCTCGATGTACGAAGCTTCTTTAGCCTGGAGAAACATGGCCCGGTAGGTCTTCATACCTCCGGTGAAGATGCTTAGGGCGATGACCACACCCAGCATGAGCCACAGGCTGCGGCTGTAGAACTGGCCGATCATGATGAGGATGGGCAACATGGGGATGATCATGTTGATTTCAGTGAGCCGCTGGAAGAGCCCATCCACCCAGCCACCGAACCATGTCCCCACCCCAGCGAGCACAAACGTGGACAGCACGGAGCCCAGCGCAGCCAGGAGGCCAAACGCCAGCGCCACCGGGGCACCCCACATGAGGGCGACGGTGAGATCCCGGCGTTGGTGGTCGGTGCCCGCCCACCCGTGGACGCGGCCATAGACCACTAACTGCCCGCCGAGCTGGGCTTCCTTGGGCAAATCTGCCTGTATACGCAGGCGGTAGGTTCCCTTAAGGGCCGCTCTCTGCGCGGCGGGAATGCGTACGGTTACATCGGAAAAAAGCGCGTACTCCCCAGGCACCCCAAATTCCGCCATAAGCTTGGGATCCTGGGAAATGTAGTAGTCCTCGCTTCCCCTCATCGATCGGTTCGCGGCCAACTCTATCCGCTGGCCCAGGGGGTTCTCCCACACCGCCGAATAGCGAACCCGCGTCCCCGACGCCACTCCTGTGGTTCTCAAAAAGAGCGTGATTTCCGAGGGGAAGTCGTCGTAGGTGAACTCCACAGGCACAACGAGCTCCACCTTCTTGCGGTCGCCGCTTGCTTCCTCCCGCACCTCGGCGTTCCCCAAATCCGCAAGGATCGTGCGAGGAAGCTTCTTGGGCGTGAAAAAGTCCAACCAAATGGGCCAGGCATTGCGGGGATTCACCGTCCACGCAGGGTTGGTGGCTCTCCAAAGGTCGATCGCTCGGCTGTAAGGGATAGTGATCACCGTGTAGATCGCTAGGCCCATAAGGGAACCGATGATGAAAACCCCAAAGACGGCCGAAGGGTACCGCCCGATCTCCCGCAGTGTCCGCCCCATGGTTCAGACCCCTTTCTTTTCGCCGGCCCCGACGCGCACCCGCGGGTCCACCAGCGCGTACACAAAGTCCAGGAAGAACACGGAGCCCGCCAGAAGATAGCCGTAGATCACGTTGATCCCCACCACGGTGGGCGTGTCGCTCAAGTTCACGGCGGTGATATACAGGCTGCCCATGCCCGGCCAGTTGAACACGCTCTCCAGGATGATGGCGCCTAGCCACATGCCAATGACCATGAGGGTGAAACTCGTGATAATGGGTGGCAACGTGGGCCGCAGGATGTACCGGCGCTCGATGGCGCGGCTGCTCAGGCCCTTGGCCTTGGCCAGCTCCACATAGTCCTCGCTGGAGTAGATGAGGAAGAACGTGCGCCAGGAGTACACGCTGGCCGCCAGTCCACCAATGAACATCGAAAGCACCGGCAGAATCATGTGTTTGAGGAGACTCAGGACGTAAGCGCCCGTTTCCTTGGGCGGCGGGGCGTCCACCATCCCCCCGAAGGGCAGGATTCGCAACACCGCGGCAAAAATGAGAATGAGGAAAATCCCGTAGAACCAGCCCGGCGCGGTGGACGTGGGCGCCAGCGACACCACCAACCGATCGAACCAGCTCCCATAATGGCGGGAAAGACCCAGGGCCAGGAAAACGGCGGTGAAGAAAAGAAGGATGCTGGAGGTGCCGAAGAGGACGAGGGTGGAAGGCAGCCGTTCCAGGATGATCCGCCGGACCTCCCGGGACATCGTATCGCTCAGGAGGTTTTCGGAACGCCCGAGGTTCAGGGTGATGGCGTTGGTCAGGTAGGCCGCGGTGCGCACGAGGAAGGGTTTGTCCAGGCCAAGCCGGCGGTACTCCAGCCGCGCCTGTTCCTCGATCATGCGCCGTATTTCCGAGGCGGGCAGCTCTTGGTTCGCGGGATTCGTGGTGATCTGAAGGGATACTTGATTAAGAATCTCTTGTTTGCGGATGTTATCCAGGCGTCCCCCCATGTTCACGATGAGGATGGTGATGAACACCGCTACCACCACGGCAAAGCCCAAGAGGAGCGCTTTCACCACACTGTACCGGGCCACACGCAAAAAATTTCTCATTAGCTTCTCCTCGGAACTCCGAAGCCTCTACGCGGGCAATATAAAAGGGGATCGCCCGGTGCGCAACCCCCAGGCGATCCCCGTTCCTTTCAGGACGTATTCGACGTTAGAGGGCGAGGAAGAGCCACGGATCCAGCTCAAGCGGGTACTGCTCGAACCGCTTGAGCACGATCACCTTCTCCGTGGGGTACACGGCCTCGAGGTAGAACGGACCGCTCGCGACCCAGAAGTGCCCCTTGGCCTCGTACCAGGCCTTGAGGTTCTGGTAGCGGGCGATGGCCTCCTCCTTGCTCAGGTACTTCCCGAGCGTGGGCTCATAGGGGATGTACCCGGTGGCCAACGCCTCATCGAGGTACTTGGCGAGGATGGCCAAGCTCGGCCCCTTGGTATAGTCCGTCCACTCCACGCCAAGGAGCGTGGACTTATCCTCGGAGAACGCGAGCTCCTTGTTCGCCTCGGCCATGATCCCCAAGGCCAGCGTGTGCCAGAACCCCGGCCCCTGGTCGTAGTACGGGAACCAGGTGGACACCGCAAGCTCGGCGTCGAGGGTGTACACATCGGAGTAGGTCTCGATCACGAGCGGCTTCTCCGAGACGATCCGCACGCCCCTGAACGAGGCCAGGAAGGACTGAAGCGCGGAGACCTGGGCCTCGTCGTAGATCGCGCTCTCCGGCTTCCCCAGGTCGAAGGAAAGGATCATCCCGAGGATGAAGTCGGCGATGGAGATCTTGCTCCCGTCGTGGAGGGGCACATCGTAGAGGGTCTCGGGGTAGTACACCACGCTCTTGCGCTTGGCGGTGAGGCCCTCGGGGTGTTTCTCGCCCACGGTGATGAACCGCTGCGCCGCGGCGTCCCAGTCGATCCAGGCGTCCGCCGGGACCTCGATCTTGTCCACGAACGTCAGGGTGCACCAATCGTGGCCTTCGTTCTTGGAGACGGGCAGGCCCTCGAGCACGTACACCTCGGCCCGCTCGAAGTGGAGCGGCCAGATGAGCCCGTCGCGGGTGTCCACCACGTAGGCGTTTTCACCCGTAGCGCGGATGGGGAACATGTCGTACACCCAGTTCGAACCGGCGATGGGGTTCCACGGCTCGATGAGCAGGGTGGAGGTGGCGATCTTCATGGTGCCGCCCACGATCGGCTGGCCCTCCTCGTCCACGAAGTGGGCAGTGTAGCCCCAGGACTGGGAGCCGTACACACCGGCCGCCAGGTCCGCCGCGACCTTCACGTTCTTGCGCGCGGGCGTGAAGCCCTGGCGGTCCACCAGCCAAATGATGTTCGCGTATTTGTTGGAGAGCCACAGGGCCTGCTCAAACAGGACCTCCCGCTCCTCCATGGAGTTGTAGTCCCGGCGGTACAGGCGGTCGGAGACGAGGTCCCGGTCGGGCATGGTCTCCGCCGTCTTCAGGGCCTGGAAGAGCGGCCAGGGGAGGATGCGGGTGGTGTAGAACTGGTTGAACCCCGTGCCCTGGTCGCGGGACACGGCCGTGGTGACCCAACCGCCGGTGTACCCGTTCCACAGACCCTCGGTGGGGTCGCTCGAGATCCACAGCGGCGAGAGCTCCCGGCTGATCCCGTACTGGCGAACCACGGTGAATCCCACCTTCTCCAACTGGTCGGAGATGTAGTCGCCGATCTGCTTGCGCTCGTCCTCGATGCGGATGAGGATCTTGAGCTCCACGGGCTGGCCGTTGTAGTACCACTTGCCATCCACGAGCTCCGCCCCGAGCTTCTTCATCTCCTCCTCGATGATGGCTTTGCCCTTTTCGAAATCGTAGGTGTAGTAGTCCTCCAGGGCCTCCATGAGATGGGGGTAGCGGATCTTTCCGTCGGGGAACTGGGGGTTGAGGTAGGAGAACTTGGGGGTGGCCAAGCCGCCCATGATCTGGTTGGCAATGTAGTAGCGATCGATGAGCCAGTGCATGGCCTCCCGGATGGCGGGAACGCCGAACGGGTTCAGTCGGCCATCCTTGAAGAACGGGCTATCGGAGCTGTGGTTCATGGTGAAGTCGTTGAACGACCCGTAGGAAAGCCAGAACTTGAGGTCGGGGCTGGCCGCGACCTTGCTGAACAACGCCCGGTCACCGATGGAGAACGCGTAGAGGTCAATCTCTCCAGCCAAAAGCTTCTCGATGGCCGCGCCCGTGCTGGGCTCCTGAGTGAGGACGACCTCGTCCACCCAAGCCCCCTGGCGGGCCAAGGCCCCCAGAGCCAAACCGAACAACAAGGCTACCGCGAGAACTTTCTTCATCCCTTTCCTCCTTTACTCGCAACCGTCCTTGCGCCCCTCACGGGCAGAAGGGCGGAAGGGGGAACACGTACCGCACCAACGCCTCGCACTTGGCTTCCACCGGCGGGGTCACCCCGCTTAGGCCCACCAGGAGGTAAGCCTTCGGATTAGGTGCGAGCCCAGCTCCGGCGAGCTTGATCGTCCACACGCGGCCAGAGCCCTCGATGGAGAGCACCGCCGGGCCGTTCACGGTGAGAGCCGTGACTTTGGCCACCTCCACCTCAAACACGAGCTTGAACGTGGTCACCGGACAAGCCCGATTGTTCTGAATCATGAGGATATAGCCGCCCGGGACCGTGGCCTTCACATCGAGCACGGGAAGACCCGCCTGCGGACACGCCGCCAATCCCGAAACCGCCAGAACACCAAAAACCAAAGCGAACCAAACCAGACGTTTCACCTCTTACCTCCTTTCCTGTTTAAGACGGGAACACACTCCCAGAAGACTCACTCCGCTCCATCACCTCCTCGCACTCGCAAGAGTATCGCAATACGTAGAATAACGAAAAATGCCCGAGATGTCAAGACCCTAGGTTATTCCCAACGTCCGCGGCCACTTTTCCTGGGGTCAGCCCTCTTAGGCCCGGCGCAGGCGGGGATTCAGCACCCGCTCCAGGGCCAGCCCCAAGAGGGTGAACCCCGTCCCCGTGAGGAAGAGCAGGGCCACGGGTTCCAATACCCAATAGAACTGACCTTGGTACAACGCCCCTTGGCGGTAGGCTTCTTCCAGGATTCGGCCCCAGGTGGGGCGACGGGGGTCCCCCAGGCCCAGCAGGGCCAGGGAGGCCTCGAGGAACACATAGCCGGGGATGGCCACCACAAAGGAGGGGAGGAGGACGGGCAGGACCTGGGGGATCAGGTAGCGCAGGATCAGGCGCCGGGGTGAGGCCCCATAGGCCCGGGCTGCCTCGAGGTAGGGCGCGATCCGGGTCTGCAAAAGCAGGGCCCGGTAAGTTTTATTGCCTCCCAAGAGGTTGTACCCGAGCAAAGCACCAAGGAGAACCCAGAGGCTTGGGGACCAAAGCACACCCACCAGGGCCAAAAAGGGAATCAGGGGGAGGATCAGGCGGACCTCGGTGAGCCGCTCCACCACCAGGTCCAGCCACCCTCCCCGCCAGGCCCCCAGCGCGGAAATGAAGAGGTGATAGAGAAAAATCCCCAAGGCTGCGGCCACGCCAAACGCCAATGCCACGGGCGTCCCCCACACCAGGGCCATGGCCAGGTCCCGCCGCAGATGGTCCGTCCCAGCCAGGCCATGCACTTGTCCGTACACCACGAGTTTCGCCTCCAACGAAGCTCCCGCTTCAAATACATAGGTTTTCAGCACCAGGGCATAGATGCCCTTGCCAGGCTTTCCCGGCTTGTGGGGATCGGCGAACAAGGCCGCCTCCGGAGCCATTCCCCCCAAACGTCGCCGGAGCTCAGGATCCCCGGAAAGCACATAACGCTCCCTCTGTCCCACCGTGTGCTCGCCCAAGGAGACCTCCTCCCCATTTGGCATCCGCCAGAAAAGTTGCACATGCGGGGGAACGTGTGTGTACATGGGCACAAGAAACACCGCAAGTTCCGAGGGGAACGCGTCGTAGGGAAAGGGAAACGAGAAGATCGCCGTGGTTTCCTGAACCTCTGGCCAGGGAGAGGCCGTGGTTTTCTGGGCCTTTTCCCAGGGGATTTTCAGGGTGGGGGGGCGATTTCCGCCAAAGAGGTTGAGCCAGGAAGGAGCGGCGTGGCGGGGGTTTTCCGCCCAAACTTCCTCACCCCCTTGCCAAAGCCGGAGGACTTCCGGGTAGGGCCAGCGGATCAGGGCATACCCAGCCAGCCCCAGAAGGAACGCGACCAGGGCCCCCCCGAGCCAAGCTGACGGGTAGGCCCGAAGCTGACGTAAGGCCTGAGTCAACTTCATCTCGCCCTCAGGCGGGTGCGGGGGTCGGCCCAGGCACACACGAAATCCAGGAGCAGCACGCTTCCTGCCAGTAGATAGCCGTACACCACCGTGGCTCCCACCAGGACCGGCACATCGCTTTCCCGGATGGCCAACCACAGGAGCCGGCCCAATCCCGGCCAGGCAAACACGGTCTCGGTGAGTATCCCGCCCATCCAGGCCCGAATCATCCGCAAAACGAACGCGGTCAGGATCGGAGGGAGCGCAGGGCGCAGAAGGTACCGACGCTCCCAGAGCCTGGGAGGCAAACCCTTGGCGCGGCCTGTCTCCACGAAATCCTCGTGGGCATGGAGGAGAAAAAGATTCCGCCAGATATAGGCGGTCTCGAACAATCCGGCCAGGAAGAGGGAGGCCACGGGGAGAACCAGGTGTTTGAGCACACTGGTGGTATAGGCGAGGGTGGTGGTCGGCGGCGGAGCCTCCACAAACCCGCCGTACGGCAGAAGCTTCAGCTGGGAGGCGAAGAGGAGAAGCAAGAGGACTCCGTAGACCCAAGCTGGGGCGGCGGAGGTGGGCGCCAGCGCCACCACCACCCGGTCCATCACGGAACCCTCCCGCAAAGCCAGGGAAAGGGCCAGGGAAAGGGCGAAGAGGAAAAGGAGGAGTTGGCCCGTGCCCCAGAGGAGCAACGTGTGGGGAAGCCGTTCCACCAGAATCGCCCGCACCTGGTTGGACCCCGCGTCGCTGGTGAGTTTTTCCCCGCGGCCCAAGTTCAGGGTGATCCCCCGCCAAAGATGGGCAAGGCTGCGCGAGAAGAAAGGCCGATCCAGGCCTTCCGCGCGGCGGCGTGCCTCCACCAGGACCACAAATGCCCGGCTACGCTCCTCCTCTGAAAGCTGAGCAAAGGACGGGGATTGCAGGGCAACGCGAACTTCCTCGCGAATTTGGGCTTCCCGGATCTTGTCCAGCTCTCCGCCCATGTTGGCCACAAGGATGACAAGATAAACCCCCACGATGACGGCGAGGAAGAGGGTGAGGCTGCGGAGTCCCAAATAGATAAGCAGTCGCTTCACATCAGCCCCCAGGCGGGGGAAGTATAGCGGGAGGTAGCATCCCATCCGAGATGATGGGTTACCTTGGAAAACGGACAGCGCCTCGGCGGGCGAGGAGACATTTTCCCCGCCCCGCGAGGGACTTGCTCTGGCCCGTGGCTAGCGGGCTTCGGTGGCCCAGGCGAATCCGCGGTACAGGGCCTGGCGATTGACTTCCACGAGTTTTTCCCGGCCGCGGGCGCCCAGCTCCTCCTCCATGGCAGCGATAACCGCCGCGAGCGGCAAAATCCCGAGGGCCTTGACCGCCGCGCCCAATCCCACCATGTTCGCGCACCTCGGCTCCCCTAGCTCCTGGGCGATCTCGTTCATGGGGGCCCATACCACCCGCACATCCGGGCGTTCCTGTCTCTCCAAAATGAGGGAGGAGTTCGCGATCACCGCTCCTCCGGGAGCCACGCGGGGCAGGAACCGCGCGAAGGACGGCCCATTCATGGCTACAAGGACCTGAGGGGAGCCGACAATGGGCGAACCCACAGGCTCATCGGCGATGACCACCGTGCAGTTGGCCGTGCCTCCCCGCATCTCCGGACCGTAGCTCGGGAGCCAAGTGACCTCAAACCCTTTTTCCATCGCCGCTCGGGCCAGAATCTTTCCGGCCAAAAGGATTCCCTGCCCGCCGAACCCGGCAAAGATCACACCCGTCTCCATATCTTCCCCCTCAGTCCCGCACTTTAAGGTCCCCAAGCGGGAAATATTTGAGGGTTTGCTCGGCCACCCACCTGTTTCCCTCCACCGGGCTTATCCGGATGTTCGTAGGACAGGCGGCCACGATTTCCACGAGGGAAAAACCTTTGCCCTCGATTTGGTTTTTGAACGCTTTGATGATGGCTTTTCGGGCCATCTGCACGTGGCGCACGTCGAACACGGCTTGGCGGGTGATGTAGGAAGGACCGTCAAGCTGGGCGAGCATCTCCGACACGCGCAAGGGGTATCCGGTGGTGCGCACATCTCGGCCCTCGGGGGTGGTGACGGTGCGCATTCCGGGAAGGGTAGTGGGTGCCATCTCCCCGCCGGTCATCCCGTAGATTTGGTTGTTCACAAAGATCACGGTGATGTTTTCTCCGCGGTTGGCGGCGTGAACAGTCTCCGCGGTGCCGATGGCCGCGAGGTCACCATCACCTTGATAGGAAAAAACGATGAGGTCGGGATTAGCTCGTTTTATTCCGGTGGCCACGGCGCAGGCCCGGCCGTGGGCCGCTTGAACAAAATCGCAGCGGAAGAAGTCGGAAAGGAAAACGGCGCAGCCCACGGGAGCAATGCCCACCGTGCGCTCCTGAATCCCCAGTTCATCGATGGCCTCGGCGACAAGGCGGGTGAAGATCCCATGATGACATCCGGGGCAATAAGTGAAGCGCGCGTCCGAGAGGGATTTCGGTTTGGTGTACACCGGCACATACCCCGCTGGAACCTTCACCTCAGTCACGGACATGCTTTTTCACCTCGCTTAGGATCTCCTCAGGAGTGGGAACCACGCCCCCAAGCTCCCCGTAGAATGGAGTTTTTGCCCGCCCCTCCACGGCCAGTCGCACGTCCTCCCACATCTGGCCCGCGGAAAGTTCCACGGTGAGGATCACCGGGATTTTCTCCGCGAGTCTCCGGAGGGGCTCGTAAGGGAAGGGCCAGAGGGTGATAGGGCGGAAGAGGCCCACCCTAAGTCCTTCCTTGCGGGCTTTGCGCACCACGGTGCGGCAGATCCGGCCCATGGTGCCGTAGGCCACAAGAAGAAGCTCTGCATCCTCCACCTGGTACTCCTCCCATCGCACCTCGTTCTTTTCTATTTCGCGATAGGTTTGCCAGAGGGCCCGCAGAACCTCCCGAAACCGGTACGGGTCGAGGTCGAAGCTGGAGACGACGTTTGGGGGCCGGCCTCTCGCGCCGGTGAGGGCCCAGGGCTTTTCGGGGATCTTCTCGGGCGGGATGGGTTCCGGAAGCTCCACAGGTTCCATCATCTGGCCGAGCATTCCGTCGGCGAGGATCATGGCCGGAACGCGATAGCGGTCGGAAAGATCGAAGGCGAGCATCACCAGCTCCGCGGCCTCTTGGGCCGTGGAGGGGGCAAGGACGATGAGGCGATAGTCGCCGTGCCCCCCGCCCTTTGTCGCCTGGAAATAGTCGCCCTGGGCGGGAGCAATGTTCCCAAGGCCCGGTCCAGCGCGCATCACGTTTACGATCACCGCGGGAAGCCGAGCTCCGGCAAGGTAAGAGATGCCTTCCATCTTGAGGGAGATGCCCGGGGAAGAGGAGGAAGTCATGGTGCGCACACCCGCGGCGGCCGCGCCATAGACCATGTTGATGGCGGCCACCTCGCTTTCCGCCTGAAGAAAAACGCCGCCGTGGCGGGGAAGATGGCGGGCCATGTACTCCACGAGTTCCCCTTGGGGGGTGATGGGGTAGCAGAAATAGCAACGGCAACCGGCGCGGATGGCCGCCTCGGCCGTGGCCTCGTTCCCGCGCATGAGGACCTTCATACGGCCTCCTTCACCACCCGATACACCTCGATGGCCGCATCGGGACACATCTGCGCACACATCCCGCAGCCCGTGCACTTCTCAGGGGCGGTGGCTCCGGCCACAAGATAGCCGTAGCGGTTCAACTCGGAGGTGATGGTCAGGACTCCAAAGGGGCAAGCGTTAACGCAAAGTCCGCACCCTTTGCAGCGTTCCTTGTCCACGCGCACCAATCCTTTAGGCATGGCTCACTCCTTTTCCTCGGACAGGGTGGGGAGGGGCCGGCTGCGGCGGCGTCGGAGGACGCCCTCGGCATGGGCCAGCCAGCGACCCAAGCGCCACTCCACCTGTTCCGGAACTTCTTTTTCCTCGCTCATCGGCACGGCCCGTTGGGAAAGAAGGGAACGAAATTCCAGGGCCTCCCGGTGGAATTCCGCCTCTTCTCGGTCGGCTTCGCTCACCCTCCGCAGAGAGAGAAGGGGGCGGCCAACTCGGTCAAAGCCAATGATCTTCACCAACACCTCACTCCCAGCAAGGAGCGCTCCTTCCCCGCTGGAGGCCATTTCCGCAGCAGGAAGAAAACCCTGTTCCTCCCCATCCAGGGCCACCACGGCCCCGTTGGGCAGAACTTCCTCCACCCGGGCCCAGATCACGTCGCCAATTCGATATCTCCCCGGCATCGCCACGCCCCTTTTTCCCTAGCTTGGTCTCCGCGCCTGTCTATTCCGCCGGGTGCATGGCCATCACCGGCCAGGCGTAGCCCAAGCCCACGAGCGCCTGAGTATAAGGCCGCACGAGCATATCCGCGCGGTAGGGTTCGCGCACCACGGGAATCTCCAAAAATGCGTAGGGCACAGCCTCTCCCGAGATTTCTTGCCGGACGAAGGCCGGCGGGTGGGCCCCGGCTGGAGAGGAAGACCTCGAAAAGTTTAGGCAACCAATCGGCGTCGTGGAAGTCCGAGGTGCCGAACCCGCCCGGCGCGTCCTGATAGGAGCGCTCAAAAACGCGAAGTATTCGGGGAAGGCCGGGTTCCCCCGAAGCCACAAGGAAGGGCACAAACCGAAATCGAACCTAGATTTACACCATATCCCGTGCCTCAGGTTGGGCAGCTGCGTCCAAGTGGGCGGTACGGCGCGCAAAGGGCACCGGACCCCAGGCATCGCCTTATCCCACGCCGTGGCGCAGGGGTGATCGACAACTCACAGGCTTGATTGTGGTGAGGCTTAGGCTTTCTGAACTTTGCCGGCCTTGAGGCACCGGGTGCACACCCGTATGCGGCGGCGCACGCCGTTCACCACCGCATGAACGCGCTGAAGATTCGGAGCCCGAATCCTCGCGGTGCGTTTGCCGGAGTGGGAAACAGTGTGGCCGTAGTCCGGACCGCGGCCGCAGACCTCGCAAATTCTAGACATCGCCACCCTCCTTGTGCACGTAGTGGGGTTCCAACGCTAGGACGTCAACACTTCCTTCATGATTGTACCGGGCCCACCCCAACTCCGCCACCACCCGGGGACGGGGAAAACAAAGGACCGCCGGCGCTACCACAGCCCCGGGGGCCTGGGTCAAAACCTCAGCGGCAAAGCGCAACGCGCCCGACCCCACCAACAGCACCGGGGAACGCTCCCGCACCTTAGCCAGCGCCTCGGGAAACGGAAGGATCGTCTCCTGACCAGCTCGCTCTCGTTCCACCCATGCCATGTACACGTAGTCCCGGCGGTCGTGGATCCACACGCAGACCCGGCCGGGCCAGATTTGGGCCAGCGGCCAGCCCACCACCTCGGTCTGCCGCACCGGCACCACCGGAACCCCATGAACTTGGGCTAAGGCCTTGGCCAAGCTCAAGCCCATGCGCAACCCGGTGAACGAGCCCGGCCCCACATCCACCGCCAAAAGCCCTACGGAATTCCACCCTATCCCCGCCCGCTGGAGCACTTCCCGCACAAGGTCGGGAAGAATCTCTCCGCGCCCCGGCCCAAGGGGGACCACCTCTTCAAAGGACTCCTCCTTGCTCACCAACGCGATCCCGCCCAGCGGGCCCGCGCTTTCAATCGCTAGAACGTACATGCCTTCATTGTAGCCCATGCAGGATGGGCTCCGGCGGAGGGAGTTCCCGCACCCGGGTTTGCGCTGCGGCCACGTCCTCGGCGATTCTCTTGGCCAGGGCGGCCGGGGTGGGAAAACGGAGGTCCGAGCGGAGGTAGTCCAGGAGGTGGACCTCCAGGATTTGCGGGGGTTCGGGTGGTGGAGGGGCCAGGAGGTGAACTTCGACCGAGGGAGGAAGGCCTGGAAAAGTCAGGCGCTTTCCAGAGTAAAAGAGCGCCGGAGCCCCTCCACCCAACCAGAATGTCCACGCCAGATACACCCCGTCCTTAGGGCGCACGAGCACGGAATCGAGCTCCAGGTTGATCGTGGGGAATCCCAAACCCTTGGCCAGTCCTGCCCCGGACACCGGCCGGCCGAACAGGGCGGGCGGGCGGCCCAACAACTCCTGGGCCTGGGCCACCTCGCCTCGCTGGAGAAGCTCGCGGATCCGCCGGGAACGCACAACCTCGCCCCGGACCTTGAGCGGCGGCACAACCCAAACCTCCAAGCCGAGCTCGGCGCCCAGGGCGCGGGCCAGGGCGTAGTTGCCCCGCCGTCCCTGGCCGAACCGATGGTCCGGTCCCATCACCAGGGCCCGGCCCGCAAGGCGTTCCACCACTTCCTCCCTCAGGAACTGCTCAGCCGAAAGATGCCGCACCCGCGGCCAATCGCCCACCTCCACCACGTCGACCCAGCGCCGGAGAAGGGCCACCTTCGCGGAAAGAGGGAGGAGGGCGGGAGATTCTGGGGGGAAAGTGTAGGCCAATACCTGCCAAGCCCGCTCTTCCGCGAGTTTTCGGGCAAAGGCCAAAAGGTGCTGATGGCCCAGATGAACCCCGTCGAACCGTCCCACCGTGATCACCCGGAACACAGTCGGCTCAGTAGGTAGCGCTTTGGCGAAACGCCCAGCCTTCGAGCTGGAACGAGGCGTAGCCCACGGTGGCTCCCTCGGGCGACCAGCAGGGGAAGGCCTCTTCCCAGAGATCCTCGGTCACGGGAAAGGGCGGACCGCCCCACAAGGCTTGCACCCAAATGTCCGCGTTTCCGCTGCGGTTGGAGACAAACGCGATCCACAATCCGTCTGGGGAAATGCGGGGACACCAGTCGAAATAAAGGTCCGCGGTGAGTTGAATCAATTCCAGGCTGACCAGGTCCAGGTAGAAGATCTCCCAACTGGGCTCCGGGGAGGAGGACCAAAGCCCGGCAAAAAGAAGTCCAGCTCCGCTGGGGAGGAACTCCGGCGTGGCCTTGGGCCAGGCCCCGCCCAGCACCTTACGGGCCTGTCCGTGCTCAAGATCGAGGATCACCAAGGAGTCCCAATCCTCCACAAAGGCGACCTGGGTGCCCTCCGCAGACACGGTGGGCCACCGCAGAGGAAGAGGGCTTTGCCAAAGGAGCTCTGGCTCCTGGCCACCCAGAAAACCCCGCCAAAGGGCGAAACCCTCCTCATGGGGGGAGGCGAAAACAAACCATCCCCCCGGAGCGAAGCGGGCCCAATCCACGATCAGGTCTGGGTAGAGAGGGTGGAGCTCGGAGGGATTGGCCAGCGGAGCCCAGTACAGGTGGCCTCCACTCACCCACAGCAGGCGTTCCCCATCGGGCGCCCAGTCAAGGGCCCCAAGGTCCGGAATCTGGGCGTAGCCCCAGGCCATAAGAGCAAGAGAAAGCCAAAGTGCGCGCATCCCCACCATTTTAGGCTCTGAAAAGTCCCAAGACAAACTGGATCTTTTTCCAGGCTTTCCGCTACAATGGCCAAGCCATGGCGGCGCGGTGGTTGGATCCTCGAACGGAAGCCACGGAACCCCAGTTGCGCACGCTGCGCCCTCGCAGCTTGGAGGAATTCGTGGGGCAAGACAAGGTGAAGGAGCGGCTGCGGGTGTACATTCAGGCTGCCCGGGCCCGGGGCGAGCCCTTGGATCACGTGCTTCTCCTGTCCCCGCCGGGACTGGGCAAGACCACCCTTGCCCACATCATCGCTCAAGAGATGGGCGTGCAGATCAAGGTTTCCTCGGGGCCGGCTCTGGAACGCCCCGGGGATTTGGCCGCCATCCTCACCCACCTTTCCTCAGGGGACATCCTCTTTGTGGACGAGATCCACCGCCTGCGGCCCCAGGTGGAGGAGATTCTCTACCCGGCTATGGAGGACTGGAAGCTCCCCATCGTGCTTGGCGAGGGGCCGCACGCCCGCTGCATCGAGCTTTCCTTGCCCCCGTTTACCTTGATCGGGGCCACTACCCGGGAAGGTCTCCTCACCACGCCCCTCCGGGATCGGTTTGAGGTGGTGTTTCGGCTGGAGTTCTACCGGGCGGAGGAGCTGGCGGAGATTCTGCAGCGCGCGGCGCCCCGCCTGGGCGTGGCCATCGCCCCCGAGGCGGCCTGGGAACTGGGCACCCGTGCCCGCGGTACCCCTCGCATCGCCCTACGGCTCCTGCGCCGCGCCCGGGACGTGGCCCAAGTGCAAGGCCTGGGCACCATCACTCCAGAGGTGGCCCAGGAAACCCTGCGCATGCTGGGGATCGACGAAGAGGGCTTGGACGAATTGGACCGGCAGATCCTCACGGTGATGATCGAGCGGTTCGCGGGAGGCCCGGTGGGGCTGGAGACGTTGAGCGCGGCTCTGGGCGAGGATCCGGACACCATCGCCGAGCTGTACGAGCCCTATCTCATTGCCTTGGGATTCATCCGCAAGACGCCCCAAGGGCGAGTGGCCACGGAGCGGGCCTACGCCCACCTAGGCCGGCCCCCGCCGCGCCTGCTTTAGCGGCGCAGATAGGCCCGGGCCCCCGCGAGAAAATCCCCCACCACGCCCAGGAACCGCCGCCAATCCAGAACGAGGGCGAGGAGCATCCACACCAGGCCTGCGTAGGCCGCCACCGGCGCCCAGAACAGGGCCAGGACAAACGGGGTGAACACCCAGGGGAAGGCCAGCAGCATGGTGACCGACTTGAACTTGAGAAAATGGCGAAACCGCAGGGTATAGAGGGAAATGAGGACCGCGCCGGTGAGGTACGGCGCGCTCACCTCCCACGGCACCAAGCCGGTGGCGGTGAGAAAGATGGCGGAGGCCAGCACCATGAGCATGTCGATTTGGAAGTCGTGCTCGCCGATCCATGTGGCATCCTTTTCGAACCGCCGGGCTAGGCGGCCATCCACCATGTCCGTGGTCCAGCCCAGGAGGAGGAGGCCGGCCACGACGCCCAAGGCGGCCGGCCCGAGGGGAATCAGGGCCAGGATGGCTACACCGACAAACACGCGGCTGGCCGTAAGCCAGTCAGGAATGCGCTCGCGCCTCCTCATCAGCACCAATTATAGCCCACCCAAACGCAGACCTTCGTCCAAGGGGGCGAAACGGAGGCGAGCCTCGGGGAAAGCCGGCACATCCAGGCTCACCCGAAATCCCCCAAGGTACACGCTCAGGCCCACGCGCAGGCAGCCCAGGAATGTGCGGAACAGGCTGAAATCGAACTGCATGAACCGTTGACTTGGGAAATCGAACTCGCCGGTGAGCGCCCAACTCCACTCCGCGCTCACCCGGCCCTCGGCGGCGAAGGCCACCCGCCGGGGAATAACTCCCGGCATCCCCAAACGGATCCCGCCCTCCACGGACCAGACCTCCCCGTCCATTCGCCCGCGGAGGAGAAGATCCTCCCAGGCCGCGGAGGAGAGACCTCCGGAGAGGCTCACCGTCCAGCTCGGTCCCCGGAGCGCTCCCTCCCATCGTCCCCGGGAAAGCACACACGGCTGCACCTGAAAGGACAGGGAGAGCGTGCCGGCCGGGGTCTTCAGGTTCCAGCGGGCGGGAAGAAAACCCGGGCTCAAAAAGTCCCAGCCCACCTCCAGAGTCTGGCTCCAGTTCCCCATGCCTACCTGAAAACTGAGCTGGACTTGGCTGAGGCTGGGCGTGGCATCGAACGCGAATAGGGAGCGGCCCAGTCCCACCCGCCCTTGATACCCAAGGGAAAACCGGCCCAAGGAAAGCGTGGGATTCACCGCGAGGTAGGCGCGCTCGGTGCCGGGATACTGATGCAGGCCAAACGCAATGGGGAGCTGAATGCGGGCTCCGGAAAATTGAGCGGACCAACTCCATGTGAGGTCAAACCCGGCTCGCCACCCCTCCACCCCCTCCTCCCGGAACCGGCCGAACCCCAAGCGCAGCGCAAAATCGCCGCCGAGGAGGGGTACCTTGCGGGATAAGGAGAACTCGGGAATGCGCGTGTAGGTCGCACTTTCTGCTTCCACCAAGCCGGCTTGCCCATTGAGGTCCCAGCCTTGTACCCGCCCGGACAGGGAAAAAAGGAATCCGACGGCATCGTAGCGGCCCTGTACCCGCCAGCTCTCCCCAAGGAACGTCCCTTCAAAACGGAACACCGCCCGCTCCCGCGCCACATAAAGATCTCCGTTTTTCCAAAAGGCCCACAGGGCCGGATCGAGCCGGCCCACCTCGGGGTAGAGGGTGAGGGCCAGGGCTCCTACCGTGTCCTCGCCCAGCGTCCACGGAAACGACCAGCGGAGAAACCAGCCCCACGCGCCCCGTCCCAGTTCCGGAAGAAAGGGCACGCTTTCTTTGCCCAGGCGGGCGGCATAAAAGGGGAGCCAAACAATGGGGTAACCAAAGGAATGGATACGCAAATTCTTGGTCCACAGCCACCGCCCAGGAAGCAGGGAAAACTCTTCGGCCCACACGAGGTACGGCGCGCCTTCGGCACAGGGGCAGGTGGTGAACTCCACGTTCTGCCCAACCACCCGGCTGAGCTCACCTTCCCGAAATTCCACCTCGCCTTGCTCTGCGAAAAAACGGAGGGTTTCCTCTTTTTCCGGCCCCGCAAACGCGACTTCGCCCGTGAACGCCTGAAGGGTGGCCTTCTGGAGCTCACCTTCACCGCTGAGAAAGGCCTGAAGAGACCTGGCCCGGACCGTGGTTTTGGCGGAGGTCACCTCGGCCTCCCAAGCCTCCAGAAGCCAGCCCGTTTCTCCCTCGCGGAGGGAAAGTCGGTGGGCCGTGAGGGTGTAGTCGGGAAGAGCGAGGGTGGCCTCGCGGGCGAGGAAGACCTGGCCTTCACCCTCCACCACCAGCTCCTCGGCCACCAGCTCGGTGAAGGGAGGAGCCGCGAAGGCGGTCACTCCCAGGAGGGTGAAAAGCAGGAGGCCGCGAAGTCGCAAGCGATCCGCACCCAGAAAGAGGAGGAGGCCGAGGGCCCCCAACGCCAGGTGGGGGAGCCAGCCGCCCAGAATCGGGGGCAGGGCTCCCCGGCGGGCTAGGGTTCGCGCCCACAGGAACAGGGCTTGGGCTCCGGCGGCAAGGACAAACCCCACCACCATCCCCGTGGCCCGCCCCCGGTGGCCCAGGAGCGCCCCCAGGGGGGCCCCGAAAAGCACAAACACCAAAGCCGCCGCAGCCACCGCGAGTTTTCCGTGGTATTCCACCAAGAGGCTCCGCACATCGTGCCCGCTTTTCCGCAGGAGCTCGATTTGCTGCCGCAGCTCCCGGGTGGACATCTCGCTGGGGGTGCGGCCTCCCACCACGGCCTCCTCGATCCCTTCCCCCACCCTCAGGGCCAGCTCCGCGAACCCCAGGATCTCCGTGAGCTCGCCCTGGGGCCCGAAATGGAGGATCCGGCCCTCTTGGAGGAGGAGCTGCCCGGAGGAAAGGGTGCCGGACTTGGCCGTGATCACGGCGGGAAAGGAGCTGCGTGGATAAAGCCGGCCCGCAAGATCGTAAACCACCACCCCCTCCACACGCTCCCCCGTGTACCGCTCCACGTAGAACAGCTCGCCTTGCGGTCCGCGGAAGAACACGTTTTCCTGGATGAGGGGAGCTGGCCCACGATAGAGGAGGGTTAACAGCTCCTGGCGGTAGCGGGCCTCCGCGGTGGGGACGACGAATTCGGAGAAAGCGAAGGAAAAAGCACTCGCCACCAGGCCGAACAGGAGAAAGGGGAAGAGCAGGCGGCGCAAGGAGAAACCCAGGGCTTGGAAGGCCAACAACTCCCGATCCGACGCCAGCCGGGCTAGGGCCAGAAACGTGGCGAGCAGCACCCCGGCGGGCAGGGCCAGGGTCAGGATGTTGGGAAGTTTGTAGGAAAGGAGGCGGAGGAGAACGGCGGCGGAGATGCCGCGGGCAAAAACCGCGTCGGAAAGAGAAAGGATGAGCTCAAGCCCAATGAACACGAGGAAGGCCAGAAGGGCCACAGCAAAAGGCGGGAGGATCTCCCGCAATAGGTAACCATCCAAACGCAGCCGCACGAAACGGATCATACCCAAAGGCGGGCCTGGGGTTGTGGGAAAAACCAAACCGGATAGGATCAGGGCGTGCGAGCCTGCATTCTTACCTGGGGATGCCAGCTTAACCACCATAAAGGCGAGGAGATGGCCGGCGTGCTGGCTGAGGCCGGCTACACCCTCGTGGACCAACCTGAGGAGGCCGACGTCATTCTCCTCAACACCTGCATGGTGCGGCAAAAAAGCGAGGACAAGGCGGTGAGTCGGCTGCACGAGCTTTCCCGGCTTAAGCGGGCCCGGCCCGTGCTTCTCGGCGTGGGCGGATGCATGGCCCAAGGCCGGGGCCCAGAAGTTTTTGTCCTTTGTCCGGCCGCCGACTTCGCGTTCGGCACCAGCGGACTTTCCGCCCTTCCCGAGCTGATCCGGCGGGCCCAGGCCGGCGAAAGGCCCCTGTTCTTGCCCGAACCCCAGGATCTTGAGCGTCTCCCCATCCTGCGCAAAAGCCGCTTCCAAGCGTACGTGACCATCGCCGAGGGCTGCTCCCATGCCTGCGCTTACTGCGTCATCCCGCGCGTGCGGGGGCCTCTGCGCTCCCGCCCCCTCCCCGAGATCGTCGCGGAAGTGGCAGCCCTCGCAGAGGAAGGGTACCAAGAGGTCACCCTCCTTGGGCAAAACGTGGATGCCTATGGCCGGGACCTCCGGGATGGCACGAATTTTGCAGGCCTCCTGCACCGGATCGGGCGGATCGGGATTCCCCGGGTGCGGTTCACTAGCTCCCACCCGGCCCACATGACCGATGAGGTCATCGCCGCCATTGCCGAGGAGGAGAACATCTGCGAGCATGTGCATTTGGCGGTGCAGTCGGGGAGCGACAAAATCCTGCGATCCATGCGCCGCGGGTATACCCGGGAGGGGTTCTTGGCGCTGGTGGAGAAAATCCGCAAGGCTATCCCGGAGGTGAACCTCACCACCGACGTGATCGTGGGCTTTCCTGGGGAAAGGGAGGAGGATTTCGCCGCCACCTTGTCCCTCCTTGAGGAGGTGCGGTTTGGCACGGTGTACGTGGCCGCCTACTCCCCGCGGCCCCATACGCCCGCGGAATCCCTGGGCGACCCCATTTCTCCTGCGGAGAAGGGCCGCCGCCTCCAAGAAGTTCTCGCCCTGGCCAGGAGAATCGCCCTCGAACTTCACCAGGAACGCCTCGGCAAGACCCTGGAAATCCTGGTGGAGGAGGAGATCCCGGAAAAAGGCCTGGTGCTCGGGAAGACCCGGGATTTCCGCACCGTCTTGGCCCCCGGCGGAAAGGAACTGGTGGGAGAGCTCGTGGACGTGGAGATCACGGGAGTGACCCCTGCCGCGCTGTTCGGCGGGGTGAAGGAGCCCGTGTCATGATCCTCACGGTCACACCCAACCCGGCGCTGGACAAGTTTTACTGGCTGGAGCAGCTTCCGGAAAATCTCCAGCCCAGGGAAGAGGGCGTCACCATTCGGGCCGAAAAGTCCCTCGCCTCCGCGGGCGGCAAGGGGGTGAACGTTTCCGTGTTCCTGGCCGCCCACGGCATCGAAACAGTGGCCATGGGCTTCCTCGGCGGCCACACCGGCCAA
>JBBIVL010000002.1:0-48276 GCA_037439765.1 Candidatus Bipolaricaulota bacterium | reverse complement strand
AATGTGGCCTTGATCGTGCGGGGCCACGAGTACCATCCCATTCACATCCACGAGGCTGGCCCGCGGATCCCCTCCGAAGCGCTGGAACTTTTCCTGCGCAAGTACGAACGGATGCTCCGGCGAGCTGAGTATGTGGTGTTGGGGGGAGTCCTGCCCCCGGGGGTTCCCCAGGAGTTCTATCAGGAGTTGACGCGGCGGGCACGGGAACGGGGGGTACCGGTGGTGGTCCATACCGGGGGTGAGGCCATGCTCAAGACTTTGGCAGAACACCCGTTCTTGGTGAAGCCGGATGTGCGGGAAATCTCGTGCTTCGGGGATATGCCCCTGTGCACGGAGGAAGAGGTCGTTGCTGCCGGCCGAAGGGCCGTGGCCATGGGCGCCACTTTGTGCCTCCTCTCCCACCACCTCACGGGGGACATTCTGGTGAGCACCGACGGCGTCTGGCAATTCGAGGCCAAAGCCCCTCTTTCCGCCTTCCGAAACCTGGTGGGCGCAGATGACGCGCTGGTGGGCGGGATCCTCGTGGGGCTCCATCAAGGAAAAGATCTCATCGAAAGCGTCAAGTACGGGATGGCCGCCGCCGTGGCCTCTGCGGAAGTGGAGGAAAAGCTCTGCCTCGACCAAGGGAAAATCCTGGCGGAAATGGAACGTGTGGAGGTCCGCAAACGGGGGGAGCCATGAAGGTGCGAGATTTTCTGCGCCGGGATCTGAGCGCCGTGGAGCGCACAACTTCGGTGCGCCAAACCATCAAACTTTTGGACAATTCCGGGCTTTCCTCCCTGCCCGTGGTGGATGAGGAGGGAAGGGTGGTGGGGGTGATCTCCGAGCGTGACCTCATCCGAGCTCTCATCCCCGGCTACATGGACATGTTGCGCTCCGCCTCGTTCTTGCCCAGTCTGGATCAGCTGGCCCGCCGCCTCCGGGAAATCGGCAACCATCCGGTGGAACAGTACATGACCAAGGACGTGGTGAGCGTAAAGCCGGATCACTCCGACCTCCACGCGGCTGACCTCATGCTGCGCAAGGGCCTGAAGCAAGTCCCGGTCGTGGACGACCAAGGCCGGTTAGTGGGGATGGTCCGCCGCATCGATCTCCTTTCTCATCTCTAGTGGAGTTCCTCGTTTTTGAGGAAATCGGAGGAGAGGCACCGGCACGGGTGGTGTTTTCCGGGGCCGGCCCAGGCCGCCGTCTTCCACCGGAGGAGCCTTGGCCCGATCTGCCTCGGGCCGCTTGGAGCCCCCAAAATCAGCCTGGGGTGTTGGACCTGCGCCTTTTGGCCCGCGCCGTTTGGCCGGACGCCGCGGACCTCCCGGCCCTCGCCCAGCGCCTGAACCTCCCCGTGGACGCTGTGGACCCATGGGCACGGGCCGAGGCCCTGGGCGAGCTCCTCCGGAGAGCCTGGAGGGAAGTGAGCAGTTGGCCTCCTGGGGCTCGTAAGGCCGTGCATGAGGCATTGCCCCCTGGCTGGAAGCTTCCTCAGCCCCAGCCGAGATTTCATCCCCGGCCGCCTCTCGACCTCGCCGCCGCCTTCCGCCGCCTGACCGAACGGGGATTAGCACGCCGACCCAGCCAGTGGGCCTATGCCCGCAGGGTGGCCCAAGCCCTGGAAAGGGGCGAAACCGTGCTCCTCGAGGCCGGGCCGGGCACAGGAAAAACTTTTGGCTACCTCATCCCCCTCCTCTTGGCCCTGCGGGGGGGTGGGCGAGCTGTGGTGGCCACCCGCACCCGCACCCTCCAGGACCAGCTTTGGAAAAAGGATTTGCCCTGGTTGGAGGAACAGCTCGGGCTGCGGGTGACGCGGGCCCTTCTCAAGGGCCGGGAGAACTACCTCTGCCTGCGGCGCCTCGGGGAGATGGAGGGGCGCCTTATCCCGGAGGATTTGCTTTTCCCGCTCCGGGTGTTTGCCCTGCGCAGTGGAGACCTCGATGAAGTCGGGTTCCTGGAGGAGGCCTGGCTCCTGGAGGAGTTGCGGGATCGTCCCTGGCGCTGCCCGGGGCAGTACTGTCGGGAGTGGCGGGGCTGCCCCTCCCGCCGGGCCCGGGAAGCCGCCCGCGCCGCGAACCTGGTGGTGGTGAACCACGCCCTCCTCGGTGCGGATCTCGCCACGGACAACGCGGTCCTTGGTCCCTACGACTACCTCGTGGTGGACGAGGCCCATGCGCTTCCCCAGGCGCTGCGGGAGGCGTTGGGCCTGGAGCTGAGGCCACGGGATCTGCCGCCGCTCCTTGCGGAACTTCGCCGCCTGGAGCTGCGGCCTGAGCTGCAAATTCGAGCCCTCAGCGAAGATGTGGACCGTGCCCATCGGGCATTCTGGGACGCGGTGCGGCCGTTTCTCGCCCCAAGCCGGGCCCGGCTTAGTGCAGAAACCGCAGCCCACCTGGCCTACTTGACCAGCCCCCTGACCCAAGCCCTGGAAACCCTCCTCCGCACCGTCAAGCCCGAGGTTGAGGGTACCCAAGGGGCCGAGCTCCTCCTCTCCTTGGCGGGTTATAAGGCCGCTCTGGAAAAGATCCTTGCCCCGGGGCCGGGAGAGTGGGTCCAGTGGTCCAGCCTGGAAGAGGAGCCCACGTTGGGGCTCACCCCGTTGGATCCGGCAGCGACCCTCAGGGAAAAGCTCTGGCCCAATTTGAAAGCGGCGGTCCTCACCTCCGCCACCCTGGCCGTTGGGGGAAGCCCGGAGTTCCTCCTCACCCGCTTGGGCTTGCCCCTGGATCTTCCGTTTCAAACGTGGCCCTCGCCGTTTTCCTACGAGCGGGTAAGGGTCGCCATTTTGGCGGGGCTTCCGGAGCCGGACGATCCCGCTTATGCCCCGGGCCTGGCGGAAATCCTGCGCCGGCTGTGTCGCCAGGAGTCCGTGAAGATCATGGTCCTGTTCACGGCCCGGCGGGCTCTGGCCGCTGTGCACACCTTGCTTGGGGATGTTCCCCATCTCGCCCAAGGATGGGATGGGGATCGGGATCAGCTGCTCCGCCGGTTCCGCGCACTCCCCCCGCCCGCCATCCTCCTCGGCCTAGAAAGTTTCTGGGAGGGCGTGGACCTTCCGGGCAGCGAGCTCGAGGTGCTGGTGGTGGCGAGGCTGCCCTTCCCACACCCGGCAGAGCCTGTGCTCGAGGCGGAGGCGGAGAGGCTCCGGGCCCAAGGGAAAAACGATTTCCGCGAGCTCTCTTTGCCCCTGGCGGTTTTGAAACTGCGGCAGGGGCTAGGGAGGCTGGTGCGCACGCCCACGGATCGGGGGCTCATCCTCATCGCTGATCCCAGGCTTGTCTCCCGTTCCTACCGAGGGGCGTTCCTCGCGGCGTTGCCGGTGGCCCCGCGAATCCTCCAGCATCCCGAGGACCTCGACGTTGTTTTGCGCGAGGTCTTTCGGTAATCTCCCAGCCGCGATGGCCTTGGTTCGTGCAAGCCGGTACTTTTTGCCCACCTGGAAAGAGGATCCCGCGGAGGCGGAGCTTCCCAGCCACAAATGGATGCTCCGGGCGGGGATGATCCGCAAGCTAGCTGCCGGGATCTACACGTACCTGCCGTTGGCCCGGCGGGTCCTCCACAAGATCGAGGGGATCATTCGCGAGGAGATGGACGCCATCGGCGGGATGGAGATCACCATGCCCATGATCCATCCCGCGGAGCTCTGGGCGGAGACCGGAAGGCTTCAAGATTTCGGGCCCATCCTCGGGCGGCTCCGCGATCGGGCGGGAAGGGAGATGGTGCTGGGTCCCACCCACGAGGAGGTCATCACCGATCTCGCCCGGCGGGAGATCCGGTCCTGGCGACAGCTTCCCCTTGTGTTCTATCAGATTCAGACGAAGTTTCGCGATGAGCCCCGCCCTCGGGGGGGACTGGTGCGGGCCCGCGAGTTCACCATGAAGGATGGCTACAGCTTCCACGAGTCCAAGGAGGACTTGGATCGGTTCTACCGGGACATCTACCAGGCTTACCTCAACATCTTCCACCGCTGCGGGCTTGAGGTCGCGGTGGTGGAGGCCGATCCCGGTCTCATGGGCGGCTCGGAGTCCCATGAGTTCATGCTTCCCAGCCCCTATGGCGAGGATTCCTTTATCCAGTGTGAGCGGGGCGATTACGCGGCGAACCTTGAGGGCGCGGTAAGCGTGAAGGACGAGGATCCGCCCGAACCCCTTCTCCCTCTGGAGGAAGTGGCCACGCCCGGGTACTACACCATCGAGGCCGTGGCCGATTTCCTTGGGGTTCCCACGCGCAAGACGGCCAAGGCCGTGTTCTACCGAACCCCTAAAGAGCTGGTGTTCGTGGTGCTCCGCGGGGATCTGGAGGTAAACGAGGCCAAGCTGGCTCGGGCCTTGGGCACCGGGGAAATTTGGCCGGCCACGGAGGAGGAGATCTCCACCTGCGGGGCTGTACCCGGTTATGCCTCGCCCATCGGGATCCGCCGGAACGGGGTCAAAGTCGTGGTGGACGATTCCCTTCCCAAGGCGCGGAACCTTGTGGCCGGCGCGAACCGCGAGGGGTTCCATCTTAAAAACGTGAATTTCCCGAGGGATTTTCAGGCGGACATCGTGGCCGATGTGGCCGTGGCTCGGGAAGGCGACCGCTGCCCCCGCTGTGGCGGCCGCCTCCGCATTCAGCGGGCCATCGAGCTCGGCCACATCTTCAAGCTCGGCACGAAATATTCCGAGGCCATGGGCGCTACCTTCCTCGATCGAGAGGGAAGATCCCGGCCCCTCATCATGGGCTGCTACGGAATTGGGGTGGGGAGGCTTCTGGCTGCGGTGATCGAGGCTCACCATGACGAGGCGGGAATCGTGTGGCCTGCCCACCTTGCGCCGTTTCAGGTGGTCGTGAGCGTATTGGATCCTAAACAGCCTTCCCTTGCGCATCTCGGGGAGGAATTGGCCCAGGCTTTAGCCGAGGCGGGCTTGGAAGTTCTCCTCGACGACCGGGACCAAAGCGCCGGGGAGAAGTTCCACGACGCGAAACTGTGGGGGATTCCCGTGGTGGTGGTGGTAGGGCCGCGGGCCGCCAAGCAAGACCAGGTGGAGCTGGAGCGCCGGTGGGATGGGGAAAAATGGGGTGTAGCCGCGGACCCAAAGACGGTGACGGCGAAAACCCAAGAGCTCCTTGGGTCTGCGGCCGCTTGACGGGCGCAGCCCTCGGTGCTATAGTCATTTCCGAAAATTTGAAGTCAATCTTTCCCTCATGAGAATCTCCGCCATCATCCCGGCTTACAACGAGGCGGAACGCATCGGCGCCGTTTTGAAGTCCTTGGCCGCCGCACCCTCGGTGGCGGAGGTGATCGTGGTGGACGATGGTTCCACGGATGGCACGGCTGAGGTGGCCCAACGCTACGGGGTTAAGGTGGTGCGGCTTGGGGAGAACCAGGGCAAAGGGGCGGCCATGGCCGCTGGCGTACGGGAAGCGCAAGGGGATACCCTCCTTTTCCTGGATGCCGATCTCACCGGGCTCACCGCCCAGCATGTGGAGGACCTGGTCCGGGCCTATAAGGATGGGAATGCCGAAATGGTGATCGCTGTGTTTCGCAAGGGGCGGGCGGCCACGGACTTCTCCCAGCGGATCGTGCCCTTTCTTTCCGGACAGAGGATCATGCCCCGGCGCCTTTGGGAGGAGGCCGTGCGCCTTGTGGAAAATCAAAATTTCGGGATCGAGACAGCCCTGACCAAGTTGGCCTTTCGCGAAGGATGGCGACAAAAAACGGTGGTGTGGGAAGGCGTGAGCCACGTGCGCAAAGAGGAAAAGCGCGGGTTTTGGCCGGGGCTATGGGACCGCTTGAAAATGTATGGCGACGTGGTGCGGTCCCTGTTCGCCCGGATTTAGCATGGGGTGAGGTGATCCACGATGGAGATCAGCGAAGTCCGAGCCCTCGGAAACGAGGAGATCTTGGCGCTTGCGGAAAAATTGGGCATTGACGGGATGAGCGAGCTTTCCCCCGCGGAGTTGGAGATGGCTGTGCTGCGGGTCCTGGCGGACCGGCAGGAGCTCATGGTCAGCGGGGTGCTGGAGATCATGCCCGATGGGTATGGGTTCCTCCGGGACAAATCCTGCCTTCCCAGCCGGTACGACGTGTATGTTTCCCCTTCGCAAATCCGCAAATTTGGGCTGAAGGATGGGGACAACGTGCGCGGCCCGGTGCGGCCTCCTCGGGAAGGCGAGCGTTACTTCGCCCTCCTGCGGGTGGAGGAGGTGAACGGCCTCGACCCTGAGGTGGTGCGCAAACGCAAGGATTTCTCCCAGCTCACCCCTCTCCATCCCGATCAGCACTACGTTCTTGAGCACGACCCCGAGGAGCTCTCCACCCGCATGATGGACCTCTTTGCGCCCATCGGCAAAGGCCAACGGGGGCTCATCGTGTCCCCGCCCAAGGCCGGGAAAACCACGCTTCTTAAACACATCGCCCAGGGTCTAGAGGCCAACTACCCAGACATAAAACTCCTCATCCTCCTGGTGGACGAGCGGCCGGAGGAGGTCACGGATTTCCGGCGCTCGGTGAAGCAGGCAGAGGTCATCGCCGCCACGTTTGACATGGAACCTCACCACCACACAAAGCTCGCGGAGCTCGTGACCTCCGAGGCCAAGCGCCTGGTGGAGGTCGGTTACGATGTGGTGATCCTCATGGACTCCCTCACGCGTCTTGCCCGGGCCTACAACCTCTCCATTACCCCCTCGGGAAAACTCCTCTCCGGCGGGATCGACCCTACCGCCCTCTATAAGCCCAAGGAATTCTTCGGCGCGGCCCGCAACATCGAGGAAGGCGGATCCCTCACCATCATCGCCACTGCCCTCATCGACACCGGCTCCCGCTTGGACCAGGTGGTGTTCGAGGAGTTTAAGGGCACGGGAAACATGGAGCTTGTGCTCAATCGCGATCTTGCGAACCGCCGAATCTTTCCGGCCATCGATCTCATCCAGTCCGGGACAAGAAAAGAGGAACTCCTCCTTGAGCCAGATGTCCTTCGCCGGGTGTGGATCCTTCGTAAGCTCATCTCCGAGATGCCGGACCCAGGGGTCGCCCTGGAGTTCATTAAACAGCGCATGGAGCGGACAAAGAACAACAAGCAGTTCTTGGAGCTGATGAACAGTGAATAACCTGTGGATCCTGGCCATCCTGGCTCTCTGTCTCCCCCTCCTTTTCGGTTCTCTGGCTCTCTCCCCTGAATTGGGCGGTCCCTCCCAGACGCTTCGCTCCTGGCCGAATGTAGCCAGCGTGTACGAGGTGTGCATCGGCGATACCTTGAGCTCCATCGCCTCCCGGTACGGAATCCCCGTGGCCTGGCTCATGGCCTCCAATAACCTCACCTCTACCACGATCTATCCCGGCCAGAAACTTCTCCTCTCCAAAGACGGGGTGTTTCATACCGTGAAATCAGGGGAAACCGTGGCCTCCATCTCCGCCCGCTATGGGGTGGCGGAGGAGGCGGTGCGGGAGGCCAACGGCCTGCGTGGGGAGCTCACCCCGGGGCAGATCCTGTGGATTCCCCATCCCACCACCGTCCCGCTGCCCTCTTCGGGAACCGACCCAAGGTTCGTTTGGCCCGTGCGGGGAACGCTCTCTTCTCCGTTTGGGCCCCGGATTCATCCCATCTATGGGGTGCCCTCATTCCACACCGGAATTGATTTGGCTGTTTCTGAAGGTACCCCGGTGCTCGCGGCCCGGGCCGGCACCGTCACGTTCTCCGGCTGGGAAGACGGCTTCGGACTCCTTGTGGTCATCGACCACGGGGATGGTTACGAAACCTATTATGGTCACCTTTCCAAGCTTCTGGTGACCGCAGGACAGCGCGTCTCCGTCGGGGAAACCGTAGCCCTCTCCGGGACCACGGGGATTTCCACCGGGCCCCATCTGCACTTCGAGGTGCGCTACTACGGCTCGCCGGTGGATCCCCGACCTCTTCTTCCGTGATCCGCATCGCTGGCGGAGAGCGGCTTTGTGGGGAGGTACACGCTTCGGGGGCCAAGAACGCGGCCTTGCCCGCCATCATCGCCAGCCTCCTTACTTCCGAGCCTGTGGTGCTCCGCCGCGTTCCTCACCTGGCCGACGTGGAAACCGCGGTGAAGCTGGTGCAGGCCCTCGGAAAAGAGGTGAGGTGGGAGGGCGAAACCCTGATCCTGAAGAGCGGGGAAACTTTGGCCTGGGAGGCCCCTGCCGAGTTGGTCCAGCGGATGCGCGCCTCGTTTCTGGTACTGGGGCCGCTTTTGGCCAGGATGGGTCGGGCTCGGGTGCCCCTTCCCGGAGGCTGCGCCCTGGGCCCCCGCCCCGTGGATTTCCACCTCTACGGTCTTTCCCGGCTTGGTGCGCGCATCTCGTTTTCGGACGGAGCCGTAGAGGCGGAGGCTGGCCGGTTGCACGGAGCCTTGCTCTACTTGGATTTCCCCTCCGTGGGAGCCACGGAGCAGCTCCTTTTGGCTGGAGCATTGGCCGAGGGCGAGACCACGGTGATCAACCCGGCCCGCGAGCCAGAGGTTTTGGATCTGGCGCAGCTCTTGATTCAGATGGGGGCTGCGGTGGCCTGGGAGTTGGACCGGGTAGTGATCCGCGGCCGGCAGGAATTGGGAGGGGCTGATCACACGATCATCCCCGACCGCATCGAGGCCGGCACCTATCTCCTGGCTGGAGCCATCACTCAGGGCCGGGTCCGTCTTTGTGGGGTCAACCCCCGCCACCTCGCCGCGGTGGTGGACCGTTTGAGCCTAGCAGGCTGCGAAATCGAGGCCGCCCAGGAGGAACTCGTCGTGCACGGCCCCCGGCGCCCCAAACCTGTGGATCTGCGGACCTGGCCTTATCCCGGCTTTCCCACGGATCTCCAGCCCCCCATGGCTGCGTTTCTGGCCTTGGCGGAGGGTCGCTCCACCCTCACGGAAACCGTGTACACCGCGCGTTTTGGCCACGTGGAACCTTTGCTGCAAATGGGCGCGAGGATCCAGGTTACAGGAAGTACCCAAGTGGTGGAGGGCGTGGAGCGGCTCAGGCCGGCTACCGTGGAGGCCACCGATATCCGCGCTGGCGCCGCCTTGGTAGTGGCCGCCCTGGCCGCCGAGGGGGTAAGCTCCATCCGGGGAGAACAGCACCTCAGTCGGGGCTACGAGAATATGGTGACCAAATTGCGGGCCCTGGGAGCCCAGGTATGGGAGGAAGAGGGCTGAAAAAAGGCCTCATCGAAGATTATCTGGGGCAGCGCGCCCGCATCTACGGCGGCGAACGCGCCCTCCTTGTGGAGGTCACTCCCCCTGGGGAAGACCCCCAGGAGCGGCTCCAGGAGCTGGCCGCCCTGGCCCACACCGCCGGGGTGATCGTGGTGGGCACTCTCCTCCAGCGGCGGGACCGCCCGGATCCGGCCACCTACATCGGCAAAGGCAAAGTGTTGGAAGTACAGGCCCTGGCCAGCGAAACCCACGCTGATACCCTCATCTTCGGGGTGGAGCTCAGCCCTGCCCAAGCCCGCAATCTCGAGGAGTTCACCCATCTTAAGATCATCGATCGTTCCCAGCTCATTTTGGACATCTTCGCCCTGCACGCGGGCACGAAGGAGGCGGCGCTCGCGGTGGAGTTGGCCCAACTTCGTTACCTCCTTCCCCGGCTGCGGGGCTGGGGCCACGCCCTCTCTGATCCGGGCGGGATCGTGGGGACGATGGGCCCTGGCGAGACCCGTCTGGAGCAGAGCCGGCGGGCCATCCGCCGCCGCATCCTGGCCCTGGAGCGGGAACTTCGAGAGGCCCAGCGCGCCCGCGAGGTGCGGCGCAGCCGACGCCGCCGCTTCGGCCCCCCTGAAATCGCTATCGTCGGCTATACCAACTCCGGAAAATCCACGCTGTTCAACGCCCTCACCCGGGGTGATGCCCTGGTGGCGGACCAGCTTTTCGCCACCCTGGACACGAAGGTGCGCCGGGCCTCCCTTGCGCCTGGACAGATGGCGTTGGTGACCGACACCGTGGGCTTCATCCGGGATCTTCCACCCCAGCTCATCCCCGCATTCCACGCCACATTGGAGGCCGTGCGTGAAGCGGCCGTGCTCCTCGCTGTAATCGATGCGGCCTCGCCCGCAGCTGAGGAGCACCTTCAGGTGGTGCGCGAGGTGATATTCACCGAAATCTTCGGTCCGGATGGGCCCAAGCCTCCGGTGTTGTATGTGCTGAACAAGCTGGACCTCCTCGCCTCCCCCGAGACCTGGGCCCGCGCGGAGAGGCTGTTGCGCGAGGCCCAGCCAGGGATGCTCGTCTCCGCCAAGACTGGGGAAAACCTGTCGGAGCTGCGCCGGAAGTTGGTCCAGCTTCTCCCCCAGGGGGCTCCCCACCCTGCTGCTGCCCAGTATCATTGACCCTGAGGTGATTTCCATGCGATGGTGGCGTTACGGTGCCTTTGGTTTTGGCTTTCCCCCGTTGTTTTTCTTGCGGTTCGGCCCAGGCCGGCCCGGCCCCTGGTGGAGCCGCGCGGAATACCGCCGCCTCCTCCAGGAGTACCTGCAGGACCTGGAACACTACAAAAAGGAGCTGGAGGAGGAAATCGCTGCGGTGAAGCGCGAACTCGAGGAACTCGGGGAGTGAGGGGCGAAGAAACCGGGTAAGATGCCGCGGGGTGATGCCCAATGGTCCGAGTGCTTTTGGTGTTGGGGTTCGCGGGGGTTTTGGCCTTCGGCCAAACGCAGCTCGTCCTCTACTCTTCCGGCTTAGCCTTGGTGGAGGAGACAAGAAGGCTGACCGTTTCTGAAGAAGGAGTGCTGGAACTCTCCGGTTTCCCGGAGGGCACGCTGTGGGAGACCCTCACCGTGGGCGGCTTGGAAACCCTGCGCCTCTCGCCCGCTTCTCCGGAGCCCTGGAGTCTCAAGCGGCTTTTGGGGCAGGAAGTCACGGTGCAGACGAGAACCACCGTGTTTCGGGGAATCCTCCGGGAGGTTTTGGCGGAGGGGTTGGTACTGGAAACCAGGGAGGGAGTGGTTTTGTTGCGGGACTACGAGTGGCTGCGAGGCCCTCGTTATGCCCCGGCCTCCTCTGCTCAAGCCCTCCTCGCCTACCGCAGTCCGGAACCTGGCGTGAAGGAGTTGCGCTTCCGCTACCTTACCTGGGGACTCTCCTGGAAGATTGTGTACGAGGCCCTATTTCAAAGCGATGTGTTGCAGGTTTTGGGCAAAGCCGTCATCCAAAATGACACCGGGGTGGAATTTTCGGGTGCGGCGCTCACGCTGATCGCCGGGGAAGTTCGCGCGCCGGCCAAGGACGTGGCCGTGCGCGCGCTGGCCGCCTTTCCCGAGGCCCCGCCCACCGAAACCTTTGAGTACTACCGCTACGACCTCCCAGGATCCTGGGATCTTGCCCCAGGCGTGGCCGTGCTTCCCTTAATGCGGGGGGCGTTTCCGGCCACCAAGTTTTACCGGTTCGACGGGGCGGCGGTGGCGGTGTGGATTCGCTTCACCCCTACGGATCAAATTCTCCCCGCAGGGGAGCTGCGCGCGTATGCGGAGGGGATCTTCGTGGGCGCAAGTTCCCTCCCTTCTCTGCCCAAGGGGAAAAGCGCGGAACTCCCTGTGGGCTACGCGTTTGACCTCACGGGAACTCGCGCGCAAGTGAAGCGCGAGCGGATGGGGGAGAACCTGTTCCGCGACACCTGGCGTGTCCTCCTGCGCTCGACCAAGGCGGAGGAAACGGAAGTGGAGGTCATCGAGTCCCTCTCTGGGTACTGGCAAATCCTCACCTCCACGCTCCCCTATGAAGTCCTGGACGCCCAGCGGGTAAGATTCGTGGTCCCCGTGGCTCCGGGAGGGGAAACCTCTCTGGAGTACACGGTGGAGTGGCGCTACTAGGATGGCGGAACTGGAAGAGGAGTTAGCCCGCGTGCGGGAAGGGTATTGTCAGGCGCTGGAGAGGGCGTTTGCGCGTGTTCCCGTGCGCAACGGTGTTGTGTTCATCGAGGATCTCTGGCTGGAGACCGCCATTCCCATGGACCTCATTGTGGAGCTTTTGGAAAGCGATGGGGTGAAAATTCCGCCCCATGTGGAACGCGTGGATTTTGGCAAAGCCAAGCGAAAGGGTCGGAGATGAGCGAGGAAGTGAAGTTTGGCACGGACGGGTGGCGGGGGGTGATCGCCCGGGAGTTCACGTTTGCCAACGTGGCTAGGGTGGGCGTGGCCTTGGCTTCGTACCTGCGCGCCCCTGAGCGAAGGGAGATGCCTGTGTACCGGGAGTGGGAGGTGCCCCTGCGGCCCGCGGAAGCCGGGGTTCTCGTGGGCTACGATAATCGCTTCCTCTCCCGGGATTTTGCCACCGAAGTGGCCCAGGCTCTCATCCAGGGCGGTGTTCCCGCCTGGATCACCCCTGACCCCGTGCCCACCCCAGCCCTGTCCTTCTTCGTGCGGGAGGGTGGCCTGGCCGGCGGGGTGATGATCACCGCTTCCCACAATCCCCCGGAGTACAACGGGCTCAAGTTCAAGCCGGAGTACGGAGGGTCGGCCACGGAGGAAATCACCCGGGAGATCGAGGCCCGCTTGCCGGGCCATCCACCCCGTCTGAACCCGGCGGACGTTCCCACCCAAGCCATTCGCGAACCCTACCTGGACCGGCTCCGCACCGCCGTGGATCTCGCCCTTTTGCGGCGGGCACCGCTGTTCCCAGTCGTCGATCCCATGTATGGCTCGGCCCAAGGGTATCTAACCACGATTCTGCGGGAGCTTCGCCTTCCTCATGTGGCCATCCGCTCCGACCGGGACCCTCTGTTTGGGGGAAAGAAGCCGGAGCCCCTGGCGGAGAACCTTTGGCCGCTGCGCGCGGTGGTTCGGGGGCTGCGCGGTCGCGTGCGCCAGCGCATTATTGTGGGGCTTGTAACCGACGGGGACGGGGATCGCGGCGCGGGCATGGACGAACACGGTGAGTTCCTCGATACCCATCGGACAGCGGCCCTCCTCCTCTGGCACCTGTTTCAAAACCGGGGGATCCGGGGACCGGTGTGGAAATCCTTTGCCCTCACGGACATGATCCAAAAACTCGCGGACGAAGCGGGGGTGCCGTGCCAGGAGATCAAAATCGGGTTCAAATGGGCAGTGGAGGGTTTGGTGCGGGGCCAGGCCGTGTTCGCCGCTGAGGAATCCGGTGGCTACGGGTTCTCTTGGCATCTTCCCGAGCGCGACGGAATCCTCTCCAACCTTCTCCTCCTGGAGCTTGTGGCCACCACAGGAAAGTCTTTGTCCACCTTGGTGAGGGACCTCTTTGCCCGGGTAGGTCCCCATCATTATGCGCGGCGGGACCTCCAGCTCGCCCACCGCCTGGAGATCGCCGACAAACTGAGGAAGAACCCGCCCGAGGCCCTGGCCGGCCACCGCGTGAAGAGCATCGAGGATCTCGATGGCCTGAAACTTCGATTCGTCCGGGGATGGCTCCTCTTCCGGGCTTCTGGAACCGAACCCATTCTGCGCCTGTATTGCGAGATGGACGACGCTCAAGAGGTGCAAAAAGTCTTGGATGAAGCGGTGGATTTGGTGAAAGGAGGACTGCTTTGACCCGCGAGGCTTACGATCCCCAAACGCTGGAGAAAAAGTGGCGCGATTTTTGGCACGGTCGAGGTCTATTCAAGGCTAGGATCCACGAGGCCGGGAAAAAATTCTACTACCTCAACATGTTCCCCTACCCTTCGGGGAAGCTCCACGCCGGGCATGGCCGCAACTACATCCTGGGCGACGCCATCGTGCGCTTCCTTCTCATGCGCGGCTGGAACGTCCTCAACCCCATGGGGTGGGACGCCTTTGGGCTTCCCGCGGAGAACGCGGCCATCGAGCAGGGCATCCATCCACGAGATTGGACTTGGACGAACATTCGCGAATTCAAGCGGCAATTTCGCGCGTGGGGGGTGGAGTATGACTGGGACCGGGAAATCGCCACCTGCAAGCCCGATTACTACAAGTGGACCCAGTGGCTCTTTCTTAAACTGTACGAAAAGGGCCTGGCTTACCGAGCCAAAGGAAAGGTGAACTGGTGCCCCCACTGCGAGGTGGTCCTGGCCAACGAACAGGTCATCGCCGGCCGCTGCTGGCGTTGTCATTCCCTTGTGGAAAAACGGGAACTGGAGCAGTGGTATTTCCGCATCACCGCCTACGCCGAGCGGCTTTTGCGGGACTTGGAAAAACTCGACTGGCCTGAACACGTAAAGAAGATGCAGGAAAACTGGATTGGCCGCTCAGAAGGAGCGGAGATCCTTTTCCCCACGGAGAAGGGACCGGAGATCAAGGTCTTCACCACCCGGCCGGACACGCTCTGGGGCGCGACCTTCCTGGTGCTGGCTCCGGAGCATCCCCTTGTGCCGGAATTAACCGCGCCGGAGAAGGCGGAGGAGGTGAAGGCCTATTGCGCGGCGGCGGAGCGCATGACCGAGGTAGAGCGCACCTCCACGGAAAAGGAGAAAAGCGGTGTCTTTTTAGGGACCTACGCGATCAATCCTGCAACCAGTGAACGCATCCCCATTTGGGTTGCCGATTACGTCCTCATGGGCTATGGCACCGGGGCCATCATGGGTGTTCCCGCCCACGATGAGCGCGATTTTCAGTTTGCCCTGACCCACAGGCTCTCAGTGATCCCGGTCATCCAGCGTCCGGAGGGGCTGGCTAAGAGCTTTGTGTTGGAGGGGACGTATCGCCCTGGGCTGGAAGAGGCCCTGGCGCAGGCCAGTTTTTCGTTCGAGAAGCGGGATGGCTCCCTGTACGTTACCTTGAGGGAGGAACGGCGGAGCGAATACATTGATCTGGTCCAGAGGTTCATCGCTCCCGGTTCCTGGACCGAGGTGATCGGCTCAAGGTGGGTGTTCGTTTTTCCTGAAGGGATCATGAACGTCGGATCCATTGCTGAGGAGCGCGCGGTTCTCGACCTTTGCCGAAAGCGTGAGGCCAAACTGGCGAATAAGGGAACGGTCGCAGAGATCCTGTGGGGAGTGGAGTTCTACCGAGACCTTCTCTTCCACGCGGAGTACGGGGAGATGATCAACTCCGGCCCACTTTCCGGTACCCCCGGCACGGAAGCGATAAGGAAAACCGTGGAATGGCTTACGGAAAAGGGTTTGGGTAAGGGAACAGTGACCTATAAGCTACGCGACTGGCTCATCTCCCGGCAGCGCTATTGGGGAGCACCGATTCCCATGATCCATTGCCCGAAATGTGGGGTCGTTCCCGTGCCAGAGAAGGATCTTCCCGTTCTCCTTCCCGAGGTAAATCGCATTGGAAAACTTGGGCTTGCGGATATTCCGGAGTTCATCCCCACCCAATGCCCTCGCTGCGGCGGTCCCGCCCGGCGCGACACGGACACCATGGACACCTTCGTGGACTCCTCCTGGTATTTTCTGCGGTTCGTCTCCCCAAAGGACACGGAGCGACCGTTTGATCCGGAGCTCGTGAATAAATGGCTTCCCGTGGATCTTTATGTGGGCGGGGTGGAGCACGCTATTCTTCACCTTCTCTACGCCCGGTTCATCACCAAATTCCTCCATGATTTAGGGCTTCTTTCCTTCGATGAGCCGTTCAAAAAGCTTTTCACGCAAGGGATGGTCACCTATCCGGCCTACTGGTGTCCCACCCATCTTTGGATCCCCCCGAAGGAGGTTTCGGAGGGGGACCGTTGCCCTAAATGCGGGGCCGGGCTCGTCGTGTCGGTCGCGGCCATGTCCAAGTCCAAGAAGAACGTCGTCTCTCCCGATGACCTCATCGCTCGGTACGGCGCGGATACCGAAAGACTCTACACGTTATTCATGGGGCCGCCGGAGAGGGAAATCGAGTGGAGCGAAGAAGGAGTGAGGGGGTCCTGGCGCTTCCTGAACCGCTTTTGGACCATGGCCCTGGCCATCCTGGAGAGAGTGGGCGAGGTTCGGGAGGAGCCCGATCCACGAGAATTTGGCCCTCAGGAGCAGACCCTTTGGGCCAAACTCCACACCACAGTGAAGAAGGTTACGGAAGAGTTTGAGGGAAGGCTGGCCCTCAACACCGCGGTGGCCGCGATCATGGAGTTCACCAACGAGCTTTCCGCTTATGCTGAGGATCCGGAGCCCGATCCAAAACTTCTCCGCCGGGCACTGCGGGACCTTGTCCTGATACTTTCCCCGTTCACACCGTTCATCTGCGAAGAGCTTTGGCACAGGCTTGGTCAGGGCAAGGCTGTGTTGGAAACACCCTGGCCAATCTACGATCCCACGGCCCTGGAGGAGGCGGAGGTGGAGATCCCCGTGCAGATCAATGGGAAGGTGCGGGTGCGCCTGCGCCTCCCCCGGGCTAAGGCGGCCGATCCGAAAATCCTGCAGGACATGGTTCTTTCTTCCGGGGAGGTCCAAAGCCGTCTTCAGGGCCTGCAGGTGGAGCGGATCATTGCCGTGCCGGAGAAGCTCGTTTCCATCGTGGCCCGATGAACCCAAGCCTGATCAGCCTGGCGTGCGGCCTGGCGGGCGGGGTAGTCCTCGCCTTTCTCGGCATCTGGCGTAACTTCCGATTGCTGCGGGAGGCGGTGGAACACAGCGCTTCGCCAGGAAAGCTTTCGGTGATCATTGCCAGCCGCAATGAAGAGGCCGTGATCGAAAACACCCTGAGGAGTTTATCTCAAGCCGCACCCGATGCGGAAATAATTGTAGTAGATGCTTCCAGTGACCGCACGCCTGAGATCCTTTCCCGTTTAAAACAAGAAATACCGCAGCTTTTAGTCCTTTCCGACCCTTATCGGCGCGGGAAGCCCGCAGCCCTGAACTACGCCCTTCAACACGCCACCGGCGAAGTGATCCTCTTTTTGGACGCGGACGCCCGGTTCACTCCGGAGGCCCTTCGGTTTTATCGCACCCTGGCTAGCCATCCCAAGAACCCCGTGATCTTCGGGGATGCTAAGGCCTACAACGCTCGACGAACCCTGGCTGTTGGTCTTCAGGAGCTATTCTTTTCTCTGACGCGGGCCTTCATCTTCTCCGGGCTTTTTTGGCGCCCAGTATTTACCACATGCGGGCTTTTTGTGCGTCGCGAAGTCTTGGAGAAAGCGGGAGAATTCGATCCCCATTCTTTGGTCGACGATTTCGATTTGGGAACACGTTTAGCCGCGTTGGGTATTTTGGGGAAATTCGTGCGTGGCCCACAATGTCTCATCCAGTATGCACCGGGCTTTCCTGACCTTTTCCGCCAGTTTCTCCGGTGGTTCACCGGAGGGATTCGGGAGATGATCCAGGAGATCCACCAGGGGCACCTTAACTATCTCCTCCTCATGGTTCTTTTGGCCTTGGTCATCTATTTCCCTTGGGCGCTTTTGTGGGTGGATCTTGGTCTGGGAAGGTGGCTACTTGTCCCCTTCGTTCTTCCGGGTTACCTCGCTGCGTTATATTGGGGCGTGCTTTTGTCCTACTATCTCGACGGTCCACCCTGGCGGGAAGCTCTTGTGAACACCCTCATTGGCCCTGTTTTTGTGCACCTTTGGATCGAGGTTCTCGTCCTCGTGAGCTTTGTCAATGCTTTCACAAAGAGCCAAACTTGGTATAAGGTCCGGCGGGAAAAGGGGTGAGGTTATGCCCAAGCTTAGCGTGGTGATCCCTACACTGAACGAGGAGGAATATCTTCCTGGACTCCTTCAGGATCTGGCTTCCCAGAGCTGGCGGGAGTTTGAGGTCATTGTTTCCGATGCAGGCTCTGAAGACGCTACGGTTAAGATCGCGCAAACGTTCGGGGCCAAGGTGGTGGTTGGCCCACGGCTGGGTCCCGGCTACGGCCGGAATCTTGGGGCCAAGAACGCTCAGGGGAAGCTTATCCTCTTCTTGGATGCCGATGTCCGCCTTCCCCATCCGGATTTTTTGGCTGAAGCTGTCCAGGAATTCGAAAAGAAAAGTCTCGCTGCCGCTGGTTTTTACGGGCGCAGTTGGGACGGAAATCTCGCGCAGCGCCTCGTCTTTCGTGTAGGCAACCTTGTGTTCCGCCTCACCCGGGCCTTTGATCCCCATGTTCCCGGTTGGGCCATTCTGGTGCAGCGGGAAATCCACGAAAAGGTGGGAGGATTTGAGGAGAAGCCAATTTTTCGGGAGGACCACGTTTACGTGAGCCGCGTTCGCCGTTATGGGAAAATCGGGTTCTTGAAGGCTGGACCCATTTGGGTTTCCTCCCGCCGTTTCAAGGAATACGGCACGCTACGCACCTTGGCGCTCTACATGTTCACCGAGCTTGCCCGCCCCTTCGGCCATATCGCCTACGAACGCTTTGGCTATGTGCTGGGAGGAAAGAAGAAAAAAGCTGCCTGAAGGGTTTTCCTTGGCCCAACGTACAGCGAAGTGGAAGAGGGCCCTCTTATTGATCGTTTGGGAATTCTTTTGGGGGCTTTACCTCTTAAGCGTATTGGTTTTGGCTTCCTTGGTGAAGATCAGGCGTGTAGGGCGGGCCCTTCGTGCGCCTTGTGTGCTTGCGGTCATGCATGTGGGCCTCTGTGACCCACTTTTCGTCACTTGGGCCACTCGGGATCTTCGCCTGCGGGCCCTCTATTCCCTCGACCGGCCAGGCCGTTTTCTCCGGTTCCTTAGCCAATGTTTTTGGCGGTTCGGGGTCACCCAAGATCCTGCACGTAAACACTACGTGAACACCAAAACCATAGAGCGTGCGGTGGCCCATCTTCGCCGAGGCGGAAGGATCATGGTTTTCCCTCAGGGGGATCGTTTCTGGGAGGGGAGGCTCTACCCCGGCGCCGCGGTTCTTGCCCGCCGAGCTAGGGTCCCTCTCATTCCTGTGGGTTTGGAAAACGCCTACATCTATGAGCCGGATGCGGAAAAAAGGCCGGTAGTAGCCGGTTTTCTCAAAGGCCTTGGTCAAACACTGCGCAAAAGGTGGATCGCCGTGCACTTTGCCCCACCCATCTTTCCCGACTCCCAACTCCCCGAGGAAAAGGACGTGGACCGGATGATGCGGGAACTGGAGCGCGCCTTTGCCCGATTCTACCGAGAGTTTTATAACATGCCTGGACCAGTCTGGGTCAATCCGAAAAGAGCCGAATAGCCTCTTGGGTCTTCTCCTCTCGGTTGCTTTGGGTAAGGCGAATCAAGTGGTCCACCTCGTGGCGGATGCGGTAGGCCAAGTGGTGGTTGGAGGCGCGGTGGACGGTGACCAGGAGATGTTTTTCGCTGGCCAAAGCCCGTTCCACTGCGACCACGAAAGCCGGGGAGCGCAACTCCATGGGACCGACTTCGTCCACCACGATGAGCTCCGCCTCCTCGATAGCTCTTAGAATGGCTGCCGCTCCGATCTCCTCCAGGTCTCGCAAGCAGAGGCGGTACCGTCCAAACTCCGGGCCATCACAGAGGTGCTGATGAGCGAGATACCCCTCGCGGCCGGTGGCCACATCCCGCACCAGAAAACCCACGCGGCGATCGCACTTGCGGATCTCCTCGGTGATCATTCCCCCAGCTCGCAAGGGAACCGCAGCCAATACCCACTTCACCAGCGTGGTTTTCCCCACACCCGGGTTTCCCGTCACGCCGATCTTCATCGGTCCGGATTGTAAACGCTGCTCCCTTTACCGTAGGCTTAGGGCTATGATCCTCGAGGCCATTGCTCCCACCTTCCTCCTTGTGGCCGTGGGCTATGGACTCGGCCGCGTGGGGAAGATCCCGGCCCAGCCATTTGCGGACGTGAGTTTCTGGGTACTTTCCCCAGCTCTCATTTTTGAAACGCTGCGCACCGCCCAACTTCCCGCCAGAGAAGCGGGACTGGTAGCTCTGTTCGTGCTCGTCCAGTACGCCGGGCTTTTCCTGTTTTCCCTACCTTTGGGGAGGAAACTTTTCCCCACGGATCACCAGGCACGGCGGGCCACCAGCCTCCTCCTCACCTTCGGGAACTGCGGAAATCTTGGACTGCCCATTCTGCTTTTTGCCTATGGAGCTCGTGCCGTAGATGTGGGCGTGATTTTTTTGGCCACGAACACCGTGCTCTTGGCCGCCCTGGGCGTAGGGATTGCCAGTTGGGAGGGCCGGTTGGATCCCCGGGCCCTGATCCGAAACATTTTGGCGGTGCCTTGGCCCTATGCCGTAGGGCTGGCAGTAATCCTGCGCCTCACGGACGGTTGGCCAGAAACCCTATCCCGGGCCACAGGGCTTCTTTCCCAAGCGGCCATCCCCGTGTTCCTCCTTCTCCTGGGTCTGGAACTCGCCACGGTGGAGTGGCGCCGCTTGGCTAAACCCGCGGTGCTTGTCGCAATAGCCCGTCTGGTGTTGGCTTCGGCTCTTTCCTGGCTCTTGGCCCCCCTCTTTGCCGCTGACCTTCTCATCCGCCGCAGCCTCGTCATTGAAGGGAGCGTGCCCAGCGCCGTGAACGCTTATATCCTTGCCAGGCAATACCGCCGCTGGCCGGACCTCGCCGCTGCCGCCCTCCTTCTCTCCACCCTCCTTTCCCTGGGAACACTTTCCCTCACCCTCTTTTTCCTCGCTCGTTTGGGATAGACTCGGAGGAAGGAGGCGCGATGGGCAAAGTGGTAATCACCACCAGGTTTTTCGCAGAGGAAGTGGCCCGACTGGAAAAAGCCGGGCATGAGGTGCGTGTACACGAAGGTCAACCCTTGGGGAAGCCGGAACTTCTGGCCTTTGCCAGGGACGCGGAGGCCCTGATTGTACCGTTGGCGGATCGCATCGATGGCGAAGTCCTGCAAGGGCTTCCTAAATTGCGCGTCGTGGCCAATTTGGGGGTGGGGGTGGACAACATCGATCTAGAGGCAGCCACACGGCGAAAGATTCTCGTCACCAACACTCCCGATGTGCTTACGGAGGCCACGGCGGATCTGGCTTGGGCTCTCCTTTTGGCCACGGCCCGCCGCATCGTCGAGGCTGACGAAGATCTGCGCCGCGAGGGCTTCCCCGGCTGGACCTTCTTGCCCAAGCATCTGGGCGTGGATGTATACGGGAAAACGCTGGGCATTGTGGGGTTTGGGCGCATCGGTCAGGCTGTGGCCCGCCGTGGCTGCGGCTTTGGCATGACCATCCTCTACCACGCCCGCACACAGAAACCCGAGGCCGAAAAAGCTTTGGGCGCACGCTACGTTCCTTTACACGAGCTCCTTAGGGAAAGCGATTTTGTGGTGCTTTGCGTTCCCCTCACCTCGGAAACCCGCTACCTCATCGGCGCGCGGGAGCTTTCCCTCATGAAGCCGGAGGCCATCCTGGTGAACGTGGCCCGCGGACCGGTGGTGGACGAGGAGGCCTTGGTGCGGGCCCTCAAGGCTGGGCAAATCCGGGGCGTGGGGTTGGATGTGTTTGAGGACGAACCGAAAGTACATCCGGAGTTGCTTGGCCTGAGAAATGCGGTATTGACCCCTCACATCGGCTCGGCCACCTGGGCCACCCGGCGAAGCATGGCTGCGCTGGCCGTGGACAACGTGCTTGCCGCTCTGGCAGGCCGACGCCCTCCCACCCTGGTGAACCTTGAGACCTGGACGGCCCCCTGAGTCCCAGGGTGATACCCATTACTTGACTTGGACACCCTTCCGCATAGCATGGGGGTGTTGTGAAACTTACGTTTGTGCTGGGGTGTATATTTAACGTGAGGAGGTGTTGGGCATGAAGAAGGTTTGGGCGTTGGTTTTGGGCGTAGCGGCCCTGGGTGTGCTGGGCGCAGGGCAATGGTGTGCGCCTTGCGAGACCACCACGGAGCCCCCGTGCTACACGGCGTTCTGGCAAGGCGAGGACGTTTGCTTTGAGCTCGCTATTCCGTTTGGCCTCTTTTGGTGTTGTTGTCCTGGCCCCCAGATTCAGGTAACGGGCTGGCGCGTGGCCACCCTGGACGGAAACATTGTGTACCAGGAGACTTTCCCCGCCCCGGTGGCTCCCGGGAAATGGGTGTGGAAGCAGGTGGATGCACTGGGCAACCCCGTAGGGCCCGGCTTTTACAAGATCATCATCGCCACCACCACGGGCGAGTACGAGAACACCGTGAAAATCGTGGCTAAAACCGATTGTTGCTCATCGTGCTGTTTCTTCCCGTTTTTCTTCTTCGGCTGTTGGGGAATTTCCTCTAAACCCTGCGCCATTTCCTGGTGCGCGCCCTACGTGAAGCTCTATCGCTGCCCTACTTGTGTGGCGCCGTGCGCGGCTCCCTGCGGGGTGACCATCTATCTGGGCCTGGGTGATCCGTAAGGGAAGTGCCGGAGCTTCCGGACCTTGAGGTAATTCGGGAGATTTTGACCGCCCGGCTTGTGGGCCGGGCGGTCATTGGTGTTTCCGTACGCCGGCAGGGATTGATCAAGGCGGGGCCAGCGGAACTTGCACCCCTTCAGGGAAAGACCCTCGAGCACATAATCCGGCGTGGAAAATACCTCATTTTTCGCTTCAGCGAGGACCTCTTTCTGCTCGTGCATCTCATGCGCTATGGGTGGCTTTGGCAGGGGCCTTCCCGTTATGAGGTGACCAAGGCCACTACCCTTGTCCTTTCCTTCGACAATGGCACGGATCTGCGGCTCATCGAGCCGGGATCCCCCCAGATGGCTGCAGTGTGGTTGGTCCCGGATCTTTCCCAGGTCGAGCCCCTCAAGAAACTTGGCCCTGAGCCTTTTTCTCCGGAGTTCACTCTGGCCGCGCTGACCCAGGCCCTGCGCGGCCGGCGTCGCACGCTCAAGAAAATTCTTACGGATCAAGCCATCCTCGCTGGAATCGGCAACACCTACGCCGATGAGATCCTCTTTCGCGCCGGTCTTTCTCCCTTCCGCTATGGACATACTCTTTCCCCAGTCGAGCAAGAACGGCTTTGGAAGGCCATTCCCGAAACCCTCCGCTGGGCGGTGGCAGAAATCGAAGCCCGAGTGGGGGAAGACTTGTTCGACAAGGAGATCCGGGATTTCCTTTTTGTGCATGGCCGGGCTGGATCCCCTTGCCGGGTGTGCAGCACTCCTATCGGCGAAGTCCTGTTCGGGGGCCAGCGCACCAATTTTTGCCCCCGCTGTCAAAATGTGAGCCAGCCTGTGATCTAGGGCATGGCCCTCACCCTATGCCTATCCTTCCTCTACGCCGTGGGCACGGTCTTAGTCCTTCCCAGTCCGCAAGAATTGGTGCTGGGAGCGGTGGCCTCCGCGCCGGGTTGGACCGTGATTTTGGTGGCGGTGCTGGGCCGCATAGCCGGAGCTTATGTTCTGTTCTTTCTCGGGGATCGGCTGAAACGGTGGCAGAGGATACAAATCTGGCGAGAAAAAGAAGCCCGAGTTCAGCTCTGGATCGCCCGCGTGGAAAAATGGGTCAACCGCATGGGCGCCCCCGCTCTGTTCTTCCTTCTTCTCATCCCCGGATTCCCCGACACCGGGATGAGTTACGTCTTGGCCCTATTCAGCCGCAGACCCGGCGCCTTCGCTCTCGCTGTGGCCGGAGCTTCCGCTGTGCGCCTCACCCTCGCCTACTTTGGAATTTTCTACCTCATCCGTTGGTCGCAGTGACCTCACGTCCCCAACGAAGATGGGCCTCATTCCTCTCGAGGTGCGCACTAGAAGCTCGCCTTGGGAGCCCAGATCCCAAGCGACGCCCACCACCGTTTCGGATATGCCTTGGACCACAACGGTACGGCCAAACATGACGGAGCGCTCTTTCCACGCGGCGCGCACCTCCGAAATCTCCTCCCCAAGCCACCTCTCTAATGTCCAAAGAAAATCGGCTAAAAACTGGGCGCGGTGAACCGACCGGAATTCGCCCAAGGCAGCCGTTCCAGGAAGGGGGGCCACTCTCACGTTGAGTCCCACTCCGAGAAAAACCCGCTCTCCTGCCCACTCCACCAGGATGCCCGCCAGTTTCCTTCCATCCGGGGCCAGGAGATCGTTGGGCCATTTCAGGTGTCCCACCCCGGCAACTTCGGAGAGGGCCACCCCAGCTCGCAGGGGCAGCCACCCGTCCGCGTCCGCGCCCAGGAGTACCGAAACGTAAAGGTTCCCTGGGGGGCTTTCCCACGTTCTTCCTCGGCGGCCCCGGCCCTGGGACTGCCACTCGGCCACTACTACGGCGCCCACCGGGGCCTCCGCCCAGCCCCTAAGCACGTCCTGCGTGCTTGGAACGGTCCCCACGTAGCGATAGGGCCGGCCCAGTTTTCCGCGGAGACGGGGAAGGAGGAGGTGGGGTGCGGGAGTCCCTGAAACCAGACCAGCTCCGCCTTCCTCCACTTGTACCGGGATGCCGTGGCTTTGCAGCTCTAAAAGGGCTTGTTCCAGTTCGGATCGAGTTTTACCGGCGCGCAGGCAGAGATCCTCCCAGGGTGCCAGCCCCTCGGGAAGGAGGGAAAGAAGAAGCTCCTGTTCCACACCCAAGTTTAGCGGCGCAGGGAAAGGTCGAGGGTGTAGGTGAAAGAAGGCAATCCTTGGGTGATGGAAATGCACACCCAGTAGATGCCTCGCGTGTTCGCTTGGTAAGTGATCCCAATTAGGCCGGAACCGCTGACTCGCCCTACTTCCTTACCCCCGGGATCCAGAAGGCGCAGGGACACGGATTGCGGAGAGAAGAGTCGAAGCTCCACGAAATGCCCCGCGTTGAGGTTCAGGCACAGCCAGTCTTGAGCGTCCACAGCTTGGCCGGGCCCGGGCCAGCCCAGCTCCCCGTAGTATCGGCCAGGGCTGAGGAACGGCGCGTCTTCTCGGCCTATGCATTCGCGGAAGGTCTGCCCAGAGGAGGGGAAACCTACCACAGATCGCTCCGCCGGGGGAGAGGGAGCTTGGGCAGTGGGGGGCGAAACTTGGGTGGGCGCAAGAACCAGTGGGCCCCCCGCACCGCCTGTGCCGGCCAGAGCGGCGTAGACCGTGCGCTCCCCTTGCACCCGCAAGGAGGAGGGGTGGACGGCGCACTCCGGGCCCGCCGGGCCCAGGTAAACCTCCACCCCTAAGAATCCTCCTACGTCCAGATCGCGACGGGCGAGGATGAGCTGCCCAAAGTAAGCCACAAACTCCCCCTGCTCCTCCACACGGTTCAGTTCCATCTTTCGGGAAAGGGCAGCGCAGAACGTGAAAAAACGCAGGGTGACCCCGAGGGAAGGAGGTGGGGAAGTGCGCCAGCCCCGAGTCTGCACGAGCAGCCCCACGCTGAGGTATTGCCCCTCCCAGGCCAAATCGTAGAACCGCCACTGGGCTTTTCCCGAGCCTTCACTCAACCAAACCCAGCCTGCGGCGTCCACTTTGCCCGTGGCTAAGAATTCAGCGGAAAAAAGGTTGACTCCCGCGGCACACACAAGAAGCACAGCTAAACCTGCCCGCATGACGACAAAAGGGTGACAGAGAAGGGTGCTTCACCCAAGGCAACCCGGGCCTTGGCCAGCGGAGGTGAGGGTAACACCCATGACCTTCCTTGACCCTCGAATTGGGACAGATGTCCAGAAAGGCTAAACCCAGATCAGGCCACCGATTCCCATCAAGAGGCAGTAGAGGGCGAAGGGCCAAAGCTTTTGGCGCTTCACCGCGGTTCGAAAGACCCTTAGGGCAAGAAGCCCAGCGAGGAAGGCCGCGAGGGCTCCCACCAGGAGGCCAGGCCAGGATTCCGGCGGTGCGCCTTCCCGCAGGGCCCACAGGGCTGCACCCACGAAGGTGGGCATCCCCAGAAGAAAGGAAAAGCGCACCGCCTCGCCCCGCTCGAGTCCAAGAAGGAGGCCGGTGGCTACGGTGGCCCCGGACCGGGAAATTCCCGGGAGGACTGCAGCGGCCTGGGCCAGCCCTACGAGGAGGGCTTGGCCAAGGGTAGGGACCCTTTGAATCCCCGGCCGGGCCAAGTTTGTCGCCATGAGCAGCCCGGCTGTGGCGATAAGCAAAGCAGCAGCAAGTTTTGGGGAAGAAAACGCGCTTTCCAGTTGGCCACCAAAGAGAAGAGCAAGGAAGACCACGGGGAGGAGGCCCAGGAGCAGCCGGGCCACATAGGCGCGGGCTTCGCGCCCGCCCGGCGTGAGCGCGCCGGCGAGCCCCCAAAGGTCCTGCCCAAACGCCACCCCCAGGGCCAAGAGGGTCCCCAGATGCAAAAACGCCACGAGGAGCGGGCCCGGCTCCTCCATCCCCATCCATTGGCGGAGGAACAGGAGATGGGCCGAACTGCTCACGGGTAAGAATTCGGTCACGCCTTGCACCACGCCGAGGATCACGTAGCGGAGCATGGGCAAGAAACCCAAGAAAAATCTAGGTCGACCTTGCCGCGGAAAACTACCCGCAGCGACAGCCTATGCCTCAGAATTTCCAAACCGTCCTCGTAGCCAACCCCAGGAGGAACACGAGCGAAGCCACGCCGAAGAATTGGCTACCAAAGAACAACAAAGCGACCAGGGCGCCCACGGCCAGAAGGGCCAGAATCCACCAGGAGCCGGCGAAGGGGCCTCCCGCGCGACTTTCCTCTACCGAAACAATGGTTTGCACGCTTTGGCGGGCCTCAAAACAACTAGCGTCTGGACAGTACCGATACTCCACATGAAGGAGGAGGGGCTGGGAGAAACCTGGCGAGGCCGTCTCCTCTGTGAAACACTCGAAGTGGACGGTGCGTTCGCTGCGCGGCGGCAAGTCAAAGGGGTCAGGACTCACGAGGCGCACTCCGGAGGGGAGCTCTTCCGCGGAAATCCGTATCCCCCGCGCCACATAAGCAGAAGGATTGAGAATTTTCAGGGCGTAGACCTGCGGGCTACCGGGACGAAGGAGGACCTGCCCTGGGGCGTGCACAGACAAAATGGGCGGCCCGCTCCCCAGGGAAACCTCCATTGGGGGGGGCGGGATTTCCGCTTGCCCCTCCCGCAGGAGCTCCGCCACCGCCTCCCTGAGAGCCTCGCCCTCCACGTCCCGGTAGCGAATCACGCCGTTACGGTCGAGGAGGTAGGTGGTAGGAATCTGGTACACTCGGTAGAGGTTAGCGAGGGAATTATCCCACCGCTTCCCTTCGAAGGCGACGGGCCAAGATATCCGATGTTCGCGAAGCACGCGGGCCAGTTCTTCCCGGCTTTCGTCGAGGCTCACTGCCACGATCTCAAAGCCTTGGGGGTGGAAGGTCTCGTAGAGTTCGCGGATTTCGGGCAAACTGGCCATGCAGGGCGGGCACCACGTGGCCCAAAAGTCGAGGAGCACCACTTTGCCTCGGAAACTTTGGAGCGAAAGCTCCTGCCCGGTTGCGAAATCCCGGAACACAAAATTGGGGGCCGGGGAACCAGGGATGAGGGGAACCTTGGGGGCCACATAAGGGGCGTGCTCCAGCCAAAGCTTTCGGCCGTCGGGCGCGATCGCTTGGGTCCGAAAGCTCTCCGAACCCAGGGTGAACGGTTCGGAGAGGGCGAAATGCTCGTGTCCATCGGGTTCAGCGTGGATTTCCCCATCACCGTCTGCATCCACACCCAGAAAATCCCCTTTCGTTCCGAAGACCCCATCGAGATCCCCATCCACCACCGCTATCCGTCGGCCTTGGAAGAGCCCCCCACGGGGGGCACCGCCCCACAGGAACACGTAGCCCCGGCCCATCGGCCAGAGGATCTGCAGGGGATAATCAAAGGCCGCGCCTCCCCCTAGGCTTGCGCGCAGACTCACCGACCAACTCATGGCTCCATTTAGTCGCGTTTCCACAAGCTGCTCATATTCCCGCAGGTAACCATCGCTGTCCGCGTCCACCCAAACCCCCACCTCGTTTTGGGCATTCACCCCAAGAAGAAATGTGTACCGCATTTCCCCCAGGGCGATCTCCCCAAACAGGCGGGTGACCAAGGCCGGGCCGGCGTAGGTCACGGGTTTGGAGGGATTAGGGTACAGGCGCAAGGCTTGGCTTACTTGGGCCCAGCCTCCCAGCGCCTCGGGATCCATGGGAACAAGGGAGATCTCCTGCGCTATCCCCATCATCGCAAGAATCAAAGACGCAACGGCAAGATAACGCATCGCTCATCCTTTCTGCGCACACAGTTGGACCGCAGCCCGGCGCAAGCGCTCGGCCACAAGCCGCGGTCCGGCCAAAGCCAGCATCTCAAACAGTCCGGGGCCCACGCGGGAACCGGTGATGACCACCCGCATGGGCAAGGCCACCGCCTTAAGCGGAAGGCCCAACCGTTCCAGAACTGCCCTCACCGCCGCCTCGAATTCCGCTGGATCCGGGTCCTCGAGGTCCTCGAGGGCTTGAGCCAGGGTCAAAAAGGGCCCGGCCAGCTCCGGCTGAAGGAGCTCGCGGGCATCCGCGGGCAGCGGAAGCTCGCCAGGGAACAAGAAGCAGGTGGTGTGGGCGAGATCGACCAACGTGTGGGTGCGATCCCGCAAGAGCTCCACCGCACGCAAGAAACGCCCGCGGGGCAAGGCTGCCACCGCATCTTTTGAGGCCACGCCCTCCACGACCACGAATTCCTTGACCTTTTCCGCGAGCTCCGCCACGGGGATGCGGCGCATCCACTCCCGGTTGAGCCAGAGCAGCTTCTGCTCATCGAACACAGCCGGGGACTGTCCCACCCCCGGAAGGTCAAAGTACCGCACGAGTTCCTCCCGGGAGAAAATCTCCTGATCGCCGTGGGACCAGCCCAGGCGGGCCAAGAAATTCACCATGGCCTCAGGCAGGATGCCCGTCCGGCCATATTCCAGAACGGACACGGCGCCGTGACGTTTGGAGAGCTTGGTGCGGTCCGGACCCAGAATGAGGGGAATGTGGGCGAACTTCGGAGGAGTAAGCTCGAGGGCCCGATAAATATGGAGCTGCTTAGGGGTGTTGGGGAGATGCTCATCCCCACGGATCACATGGGTGATGCCCATCTCCGTATCGTCCACCACGCAGGCAAAGTTGTAGGTGGGGGTGCCGTCGGAACGGAGGATCACGAGATCCTTGAATTCCCGGTTTTGAAACCTCACCGGCCCGGCGATGAGGTCGTCTACGACGATCTCGCCCTCCTTGGGAATCCGGAACCACACCGCTCCCTCGGCCTCGTAGGCTGCTCCTCGCCGCAAAAGCTCCTCGGCATAGCTCTTGTGTCGATGAAACCGCTCGGTCTGTCGATAGAACTCATCCCAATCCAACCCCAGCCAGCGCAGGGAGGCAATGATCTGCTCAATGGCCTCGTCAGTGGAGCGGGTGCGATCCGTGTCCTCGATGCGCAGGATGAACGTTCCCCCGTGGTGGCGAGCGTACAACCAGTTGAAGAGCGCAGTCCGAGCCCCACCCACGTGGAGGTACCCTGTGGGGCTCGGCGCAAACCTCACCCTTACCGTGTTCATAGACACCAATTGTAGCGGATGGCCCTATCTTGCCCAACGCTTTTGTGTTGGCTCACCCCGTGTGGTTATCATGACCCACGCTATTCCCCCAAGGAGGTCCGATGAAACGCGATTTCGTAAGCTTTGCCGATTGGTCGAGGGAGGAGCTCTGGGAAGTCCTGGAGCTTTCCGTACACCTCAAGCGGGAACACCGTGCTGGCCTTCGCCCCGATCATCTCCTGCGCGGCAAAACCCTGGGCCTGATTTTTCAAAAACCTTCCCTTCGGACGCGGGTGTCGTTTGAGGTGGGGATGTGGCAGCTCGGCGGGTACGCCCTCTATCTTGGCCCCGAGGACATCAAGCTTGGCCACCGGGAAAGCGTGGAAGATGTGGCCTTGAACCTCTCCCGCTACGTGGACGGCATCATGGCCCGCGTGTTCGGCCACGAGGTGGTGGAGGAGTTGGCCCGCTTCGCCACTGTCCCCGTGATCAACGGCCTTTCCGACCTCCTCCACCCCTGCCAAGCCCTGGCCGATGTGCTCACCATTTGGGAGAAGAAAAGGAAGCTTGAGGGTCTAACCCTGGTGTTCATTGGGGACGGAAACAACGTGGCAAACTCCCTCATCGAGGCTTCCGGGAAATTTGGGATGCATTTTCGCATCGCCTGCCCGGAGGGCCATGAGCCCGATGCCCGCATCGTCGCGGAAGCGCGGGCCTTGGGAGCCAAGGTGGAAATTCTTCGCGATCCCAAGGAGGCGGCCAAGGACGCGGACGTGATTTACACCGACGTTTGGACGAGCATGGGCCAGGAGGCCGAGGCCGAGCTTCGGCGCAAGAAATTCCAGGGCTACACCGTGGATCTTGCCCTTCTTTCCCGGGCCAAGCCCGATGTCCTGGTTATGCACTGCCTTCCCGCTCATTATGGGGAGGAGATCACCTACGAGGCTGCACGGAGCAAGAACTCCGTCATTTTTGATCAGGCGGAGAATCGTCTTCACGCCCAAAAAGGCCTGTTGGTACGCCTGTTGGGCGGCCACGGATAGCCCTGGCTAATTCAGGGCTGGACTTGCAGGAGGTACTGGGTTTGGCCGGTGAGGCCGGCCGAATCGGTGACGATCAAGGTCACCAGGTAAAAACCGGGCTCGGGGAAGCTCCAGGTGGCGCGGGGGCCTTCAACATCGATCCGCCCATCATCGTTGAAGTCCCAGGCGTAGCGCACGATTTCCGCCGTGTCAAACGCCTGGGAAAGTGTACCATCGAAGAGGACCGCCTCGCCGGCTTTGGGCCTGCTGGGTGTCCAGACGAACTCCGCCAAGGGAGGTTGGATCACCACCACCGGTCTTGGCCGCTCCCGCACCCCAAAAATCACGTCCCGCCTCTCGCCCGGCGCCAACACAAGTTCCAGGGACGTGGGCGTAGTAGGGTCATGTCGCGGTGGCAGGGATTCCAAGATGAGCTCCGCTCGATACTTGCCGGGCAGGAATTCGGCCCACCCGAACCGCCCCGCCGGATCAGAAAATACCTCCACCAATTGGCCAGTTTCTGAGACCAGACGCACGTAGACTCGGCCCAAGCCCAGCTCCCCAGCTCCCCAATTCCCATCTGCGTCAGCATCGAGGAACACCACTCCCCGAATCTCCGCCAAGGGCAACACCGGAATGAGTATTTTCGTGGTTTTCCCGAGCTCTAGGGCCACAGGAAACTCCTGAATCGGCGTACCGTACTTGGGCGGAAGGCGAACGAGGCGCAACGTGTAATCCCCGGGGGGCTGGCCAGGGAAGCGGAATTCCCCAGTTTTCCCGGAGGAGACGAGGAGATCGTCGAGGACAAGGGTAGCCCCGGCGACGCCGGGCTCGTGGGGTCCCCGCAGACCATCACCGTCCAGATCAGCAAAAACTTCTCCGGAAAGGAGGCCATACACGGGCAAAAACGGGGGAGCCCAGGAAAAAGAGTAGAGGAACTCCAAGGTTCCCGAGAACCGAGTAGGGGTGCCCTCCTCGCCCCAGCGGATCTCGGCCCCAAGCTTCAAGGTAAGAGGAAGCGCCGGGGAAAACGAAAATTCCCCGCGGGCAAGCCCGCCCTCCCGGCTGTATTCCCAAGTCAGCCGTAATCGGTCCACTACGGCTAAAGAAAAAGTGGCCTCGCTTTGGGTAAGGGTTTCCTCTGGGGAAACAAGCAACGTTTGGCGAAATTCCCCGCTTAAGGAAACGGCGGGGGAAACGCGAAGGTCCAGCCATTCTCGAAATTCCTGGCGCGTCCAGGTTTGCTCCGAGGCCACGTCCTCGGAGCGCGTGTAGGCCTCTTGGAGGCCCAAAGTAAAGCCCTGGTGGGAAAACACGGCGTGAGCCTCGGCTCGCGCCGTCCGTTCGTCCCAAACGGACGGGAGGCCCAGGTCCGCCGTACGTCGCAGGGCCAGAGCAAAACCGAAACGCAGGGGCCATTCCGTGGGGAACAGGTCCCAACCCGCTTGGATTCCGTACCAGCCACGGGTGGACAGGGCAAGGCCACGCAGGTTATCCCGCTGCCAGTCGCACACAAAGCGGAACCCCGCTTCCTCGGCACCCAGGCGGCCGGAGAGGAGCGCGCCAGCCCGGTCTCGTACCAACGCGGGAAAACCAGGATCGATGGCATACGTCCGGGCTTCCAGGAAGAAAAGTTCGGGAATTTCCCAGGTGAGGCTCATTTGCCCGGCGAAGCGGGTGAGGCCTTGCACCTGGGCTGCCCCCGCCTCCAGGCGAAACCGCAGGCCCTCGAAGGGCTGCAGGCCAAGCCAACTCACGCCGCCACGGCTGTGAAAATCGTCCCCGCGCTCCTCGCGGTAGGCCCCTCCCACTTCACCCCAGGAAGAACGCAAAAGCCATTTTCCCCCGGTGCGCCCCACGGTCCTGGCCCAGCCGGAGCCAAAAGAAAGCCTCAGGGGTTCCAGGGTGAGCTGCGTTCCCAGGCCCCAAAAGCCCAGGGAGGACAGGAGCGAGTCGAAGGATAACCCCACCTGGCCGACCTCCATCTCCAGGGAGTCCGTGACGTAGGTGGCCTGGAAGTCCAAGAATTGCAGGGGCTTGGGGGCCCAAGGGCCGGCCCACCGCGCGGAAAGCTCCAACGCTCCCTCAAACACCGTGCCCCGGCCAGAAAAACCGAGGAAGGAGCTCCCGCTTTTGGCCAAAAACTCGTGGGACAGGCGACCAAGACCCTGCATGGAAAGCTCCGCAAATTTCTGCACCGGCACTTGTTCCGGCCCCGGCGGCAAGACTTCCACGTACCAGGCCGTGCGGGCTTCCACCTCGGGGGAAACGGTGGAGCGGGCCACGGCCAGGACCACCTCCCGGCCCACCCGCGCATCCTCAGGGATCTCCAGACTGGCCCGGGCTTCCCCGACCTCACCTGGGGACAGGGGCATCTCCGTGGGACTCAGGCTTACCCTCCAGCCCGAAGGAGGGCGCACTTCCAGGGCCACGCGGTCCAGGGCGTTGCCCCGGTTCCCCACGCGCAGCACAAAGGTCACGGATTCCCCGGGGGCTGCTGCCTGAGGGGATGGGGCAAGGAGTTCCAAAGCTGCTACCGTCTCCACTTCTACTAGGGTTTCCGCAACAAGCTCCTTTCCGTTCCAGCGCAAAACGAGGCGCACCGGGTGAACGCCGCTGGGCGCCGTGCGGGGCACGTAGAGGGTGAGGAAAACGTAATCCACTTGGCCTGCCTCAAGGGAGAGTGTTTCCGGAAGCCCCAAGGCTTCCCAACCTTGGGGAAGTCCCACGCTCAGGTGGGCCAGGATCGCGGCCGGGGTGCGGTTTGCGATTTCCAAAACCTGGATCGCGAAATCGCCTGGGCGAACTTTGACGGGTGGGGAAAGGCGGGCGATTTCGAGGTCCTGGCTCAGGGCAAGGACGCCCCAAAAAACTAGGGCAAAAAGCGGCCGCATCCCACAAATTTTGCGGCCGCAGCCTTTCGAAGGAGGGGAGTTTGGTAACCCAGATTACGGAACTTTGGCCCCTACCCACTGAGGAGCCCGCGGAGGACGCCAAGATCCCCCTCGTCGAGGGCGCCGTCGTTATTGAAATCGAAGGCCCGCAGGTTGGCCCGTACCACCGGGTGAGCGAGGTTTCGGGCGAAAATTTCGAGATCGGCCTCGTCAAAGACCCCGTCGCCGTTGAGATCCTCGTGGAACCCATCGCCGTCCAGGTCTTGGGGAACAGCCAGCCCCTCTTCGAGGGGGAAGAGGGAAAGAGGCCGGAGGACCAGGCGCACGGGCATGGCCAAAATCGCTTCCCCACCGTAATCTACAGTGGCCAGGACCTGATAAACCCCAGGTGTGGGCCGGAAATCCGTGTCCACGCGGATCCACCGCTCCCCACCGGGAAGGCAAGGGACGGGCGAAGCGCTTCCCTCCGCCACCGTCTTCCCTTGCACGTCGATCACCCGGAGAGTGGCCTTAATTTCCCGCAGGTTTCTCGTCCCAGTGTTGGCGAATTTCACCCAAATCCAAAGGGGATTCTGGCCGCGGATCTCCACATCCAGGAGCTCCCCGGCCGCTTCGGTCGGCTCCACCGTAACGTAGACCTTGATCCCAATCCGGCGGGTGACGGTGACCATCACCCCTTGGTAAGGGACCAGGCGGGGCTCGCCCTGCACGAACACGATGGTCCAGTACGAGCCAGGTTCGACGTCCGCTGGGATTTGCACAATACCTTGGATTTCCCGGACCTCCCCCGGGTTCAACACGAAGGCCGTGGGCGCCACCGTAGTCCAAAGGGACGCGGAGCGCGCCAGAGTCCCAGGCTCGTAAAACCGGTTCTCGCCGAACTCATCCCGGTCCCAGTCCCCAAGATAGAGGGTGATCTGCTCGCTCCTGGCTAGCTCATTGCGGACGATGAAGGAGAAGGAGAGGGCTATGCCTGGCCGGGCCTGGAGGTCCACCTCAAGGAGGTTCACCTCAAACGCCGCGCCAAAGACGCCAAGGATTCCGAGTCCTAAGAGGAAAAAGCGACGCATGGCCAGGGAATGTTACGGAAAGAAGCGGGGCTTCCCAAGGACTAGGGGGTTACCAGGGTGTAGCGGAAGTCCAGGGTGTAGGTGCCGGGGACCGTGGTTTCGTAGTCCACGAGGAGCCGAAAGCTCAGGGTGAGTTTGGCCTGGCCGATGCTGCCTCGGGCCACCAGGCGATCCAGGGTGGAAAGCGGGGTGAACGTTTGCGCGGAATCGGTCACTGCGCCGTCGGCATACTCTACGCGCCAAAGTAAGTGAGAACACGGCTTTTGGGGATTGGGGAGGTCCCCGGCGTAGCTCCAGCTCGCCTGCAGGGCGGCCACGTACAGAGTCCAGGTGGCAGGGCTTGTGACCCCTATAATTTGCGCTTCCAGTCTTTCCGAGAAACCTTGGTCGTAGTCAGCAAAACTCAGCGTGCCCAAATTCACGGTCCTGGGCTCGATTTCCAGGGCAAGGCCGGTGCTGTAGTAAACGCGCACAGCCACCCAGTCCAGCCGGGCTGAACCAATCCCAAACACGCGCACACGAAAGTTTGGGTCGCTGAGCTCCTCCAGACGCCACTCCGTCCTTCCCCAAAGATCGGAGGGGCCTCCCAAAATGAAAGTGGTTTGGGAGAGGGGCAGACGGCCTGTGCCGTAGCCTGTGGACGTCCAGGTCGCGCCCCCATCCCAGGAAAGTTCCGTCCACAAATAGGATTCTAACTCCCATCCCAACCGCCAATGCCAAGCATCCAGGCGAACCTCAATCCCCGTCACACGTGTCCCAGGGGGCAGATTAATTCCATACCCCCAATAATCATGGAAGATCACCTCCCAAAGGTTCAAAACGATCGCGCTTTGGTTGTCGTCGGAATAAGCCCGCCACCCGAAGGCGAATTCGCCGAAGTCCTGGGAGGGGTTACGCCAGCCCGTATCCTGGGCCCAAAGGGGGAGGGCCAGGAGGACCAGTCCCAAAAGAGCAGAAACCATGAATTTCCCCATGGGAGAAAAGTTAGGGGCAGCCCGGCTCTTTTGGGGAACCGGGCTGCCCAACCTATACTGGGTCACGGCGCGGTGAGGGTGTAGGTGAAGCCGAGCGAATAGTCGCCGGCCACGTCGTTATCCCAGTCCACCAGGACTCGGAAGTCCATGGTGTGCTGGATGTTCCCGGCCGGCAAACCCTCAGCAATGACGAACCCAACGGTGGTGAGGCCCGTGAGGGTCCCCAGGTAGTCCGTAACGCGCTCCGGTTTGTTCACGGACGCAACACGAAGCTGCAGATCGCTTGCGGGCTTCGCCCACGGCCCCGTCCAGGTGGCACTATCCGCGGCCACGGACAGGGTCCACGTGCGGTTGCTCCACACGGAGACGATTTGAGCCCCAAGGGCGTCCTTATACCCCAGATCGTAGTCGTTCATGGTCAGAGCCCCAAAGTCGATGGTGGCCACGTTGACCTGGAGCCGAATTAGGGTCGGCACCGTGAAAACCGCCGTAGAATTCGCCGTCACGCTCGTTTGAGCCATCCCGCTCACCACGCCCATAACTCCAGCCACCAAAACCGCCAAAACTTTCAAGCTCCGCATTTGTGCACCTCCAAGAGAAGTTTTTGTTTACCGGGCCTCTTACCCGGGAGTTTTTGCTTCTCTTGGGGTGCTTCGGCAGCCCAGCCATCCCTGAGGGACCTGTGGCTTTGCGCCCCCGCCTTACGACGGGTTTGCCCTTATCGGTCACCCCGAATTTCCTCGTTTTCGCTTGGCTCTCACCCCCTTTCACCCCGCGCGACGGGCACCTTCGCCTTCCCCGCCCGCCACCCTAAGCACAAGGGTCCATTGCCCTGTAAGGGGGGCCTGGTCGGCCAATTTTACAAGCAAGAGGACCTCGTACTTCCCAGGTCGGCCCGTGAGGATGGGAACTTCTTCTGTGGTCACCAAAACCTCCGGGCCCTCCAGAACTTGAACCACGAGTCCAGCGCGTTCCTCAGCGAGGATCTGCGCCGTAACCGCCCACGGAACGTTGCTCTTCACCTCCAGGGGGATGAGAAGGCCCTGGGGCGAAAGATCCGGGAGGTTCACCTCCACCGGGATCTCGCGCCCGGTGAGGCCTTGCTCGGGCAGGGAAAGAACACTTAGCGCAGGGATGGAAAGGGAAACACTTACGCTTCGGGATACGCTCATCCCCGGCCCGGAGAGGCCTACCGCAGCCATCATCACTCCCACTACCCACTTCCTGGCCATTCTTCGGCAGCCCAGCCATCCCCGAGGGACCTGCAGCTTTGCGCCCCCGCCTTGCGACGGGTTTGCCTTTATCGGAAGGCCAGGACGGTCTTCCGAACTTAGGCTGCTCCTTCACCCCCTTTGCCTGGACCTCGCCCAAGCGCTTCCACTATATCCTAGGTGAAGAGGGTGTCAAGTGAGGTAAAGCGGTGGAAATCACCCGCAACCCCGCATCAACTCCCCCGCTCGCCGCAGGGCCGACAGGTTGTACAACGGCCAGGACCGAAAAACTTCCGGATCCTTGGCCCGGGCCCAAACTTCCCGGAGAAGCTGGCAGAACAGCTCCATCTTCCCCGCAGGTTTGGCCCAGTGCTCCGCATAATCCACGTAGTTCTGGAGGAATTCCGGGGCAATCTCTAAGGCCCGGCGAAACTCCCTTTCCGCCCGGGAAAAATCCCCGCCCAAAAACCCGGGGGTCTGGGCCAGGAAATTGGCCAACGCCCGCCGGGGACCCCCGCCCCAATAGGCCTCATCGAGTTCCACACATCGTTCGAATGCCGCCAACACATCCCGCGTGCCCCCGGTCAACGCCTCCCAGTAGTGAAAACCCAACCAGCGACCGAGGTTATTCCCGTACCAAAAAAGAGCCTCCACATCCGAGCTTTCCCGCAGCGCTAAACGAAAGCTTTGCCTTTCTTTCTCGCGGAAAGCGGGATCAATCCGCAACGCCTCCAGCGCATAGTCCTTCCCTTTAGCGTAAGCCTTCTCCCGCTCGGTTTTTTCCGCTAAATACCCCTCAGCGAGCTCGAACCAGGCCCGCGAGAGCCGCACCAAAACCGCCTGCCTTTCCACAGGCCCCGCAAGCTGAGGTAGCGCTTCCTCCCAAAGCTGAATGGCCTCCTCCAGTCGAGCCTGGTAAGCCGCGAAATCGAACTCCCCCTGCCAGCGGTCGTACAGGGCCTCGGCTTGGGCCAGGAGGCTTCCTGCGTCCGCCCCGGCCCCGGTCATAAAGACCAGGGCCATGCCTACCCCAAGAAGAATGTGGCGCATTCCTCCTCCTTTCCCCCAGATCCTAACCGGTTCCGTAGAATGGGGAGATGCGCATCCGGCGAGGCGGCCCCTTGGATCTTCCCGGCATCTACCGGGTAGAAAAGGGGAGTTTTTCCGACCCCTGGCCCCTCCTGGCGTTTTTCCCCTACCTCACGGATCGGGACGCCCTGGCCTTCGTGGCCGAGGATGGCGGGATCGTCGGTTTCCTCCTAGCCTTTTGGGAGGGGGAAGAGGTACATATCCATGATCTCGCGGTGGCGCCGGAGCACCGCCGGAAGGGGGTGGGAAGCGCGCTGCTGGGCCGACTTTTGGAGGAGGCCAAGGGAGCGCGCCGGGTACGGCTGGAGGTGCGGGCCTCCAACTGGCCGGCACGGAGCTTCTACCAAAAATATGGATTCCGGGAAATCCAGGTCTTGCCCAACTACTACGCGGATGGCGAGGACGGGATCCTCATGGTTCGCGACCCCCTATGAGCCTTGCCCTTGGGCAAACCCCGGAAGGAAGTAGCGTAGACCAATCCTTACAGGAGGAAAAGTCCGGCCACAATGGCGCTGGCCAAGAGCACCAAACTGGGCCTAAGTAGGCGCCGCCACACTGCTCCCAGGGTAGTGCCCGCGTACTGGGCGGAAACCGTCAAACAGGGGTGCAGGGGAGAAAGAAGGTAGCCCAGGTAGGAAGTTTGGTAGATCACGGAAAACCCCAGGGGGTGGAGGCCGCCTTTGGCCGCGAGGTACAGGGGAATCACCACGGAAACCGCGGCCTGCTGGCGGCCCGTGGCCACCCCCATCAGGATCCCCAACCCCACCACGACTCCAAGCAAGGGTAGATCCAGCCCGGCCAGGCGCGTGGGAAGCCCCGAGGCCTGGAATACGCCGAGATACAGGAACATCCCGGCCACAATAAGGGAAAACCGCCAGGGCGCAGCCGCGCGCAGAAGGGAGGGAAGATCCCGAAGGCGCACTCCATAAACGGAGAGGAGGAAACTTGCGCCCAATGCTGCGAACGTGGCCACCTCCGGTGCCGGGAGGGAAGTCCACTTTTTCAGGAGAAAATCAAGAACGGGGGCTAAGAGGAGCACACCCACCGGAAACAAGCTGCGCCAGGTCGGTTTGGTTCCGCGCGTGGGTTTGGGGCCGCGGAACGGCCCCAAAAGGAAGATCCCGCCTAATCCCGCGGAGAGCAGGGCCCATGGGATCTGGTAGGGGATGATCGTCCACAGGTCAAGCCCGGCCAGCTTGGCTCCCACCATAAGGGGCGAAGCCATGGGGTAAAAAAAGAGGAGCACGTGGCGAAACCACACATTTGCTGCAGCCCTCTCCTCGGGGGTACCACCCCCGGTCTGCTCCAGAATCGGGGCGGAAAGAAGTGCTCCGCCGGGGATGGGAAGGAGCCCGAACAGCGCGGGAACCGCGGCGAACACTGTCCGCCTCCCCCCAGGAATGAGGGCCAAAAGAGGCCCGAACCAGCCGCCTTTCTCCAGGGCGGCCCCGATGAGGGGGATGAAGCCCACCGCCAGGGCAAGAGCCACCACCCCGAGGTCCCCGAATACCTGGGCTAAAACGCCCAAAACTTCCGCCAAGGGAAGGGAAAAAATGCCCAAGACCAGGGCCCCCAAGAACATCGCGCCCCAAATGCTGAATCGGGCCAGCCCGAGAAGAACGACGAGGGAGAGCCCAAACCCTATCCAGATCATGGGGTCCCCATTATCCGCGGACACGTCCCTTCGCAAAACCAGAGCGCCGAAATCCCACGACCAGCCTGTCTTTTTGGGGGAAGCTTGGAACCAAAGGGCTAGAGGGCCGCCAGGACGCTGAGCAGGGCAAAGCCCGCGCCCATAGCCCAAAGCCGCGTCACCACTTGCGGTTCCGGCCAATTCGGGCTGGGGAGACGATGGGGCCAAGGGACGGACATATCCTCCAAGTGATGGTGAAACGGGCTCATTTTGAAGAGCCGCACTCCCCAGAGCTTGAAGCTCCCTACCTGAAGGATCACGGAAAGGGCCTCCAACACGAACACCCCGCCCGCCAAGGGAAGAAACAACAGGCTTTCGGAACTCCAAGCTAACCCGAAGAGAAACCCGCCCAGGCCCATGGAACCCACGTTTCCCAGGAAAACCCGGGCCGGAAAGGCATTGGACCAGAGGAATCCCAGGCCAGACCCAAGCCCGAGAATGCCCAGGGCTCCCAGTTTGGGCATTCCAAGGAGGCAAGGGAGAAGCCCAAGAAGGGCGAGGAGGAACAGGCCGGAGGCCAGGCCGTCCAACCCGTCGGCAAGGTTCACGCCATTGAGGGTACCCAAAAACCCCAACACCAAAAGCGGGATCCATCCCCAGGTGGGGAGGCTCACTACGAGCGAGGAAAAGGGCAACTGCAGGCGGGGAGGGAAAAGGAGGGCCACGAACACGAGGATCGTGGCGGCGAGGAGCTGAACAAGGATGGTCTGGTGGGGGAAAAGCCCGGTGGAGCGGTGCCTCCGCTGGGAGCGAAGATCATCCAGGAGGCCCACCCCGCCTGCCAAAACCGTGGCCAGCACGGCGAAAATGCTGGGGCCATCAGGGCCAGTCCAGGCCCAAAGGATCCCCGCGCCCCCGAGGAGGAGGCCCAGAGGGACCAGACCGCCCATGGTGGGCGTGCCCGCTTTTCTTCCGTGGGTAAAAGGCCCCTCCGGGCGGATGTGTTGGCGGGCCCGAAGCCAGTGGGCCATCCGAGGACTGGTCCAGGCGGAGAGGGGAACGAACAGGAGGCTCAAGACCAGGGAAAATTTCAGAACCGTGGTCTCCACGGGCCCTCCGCCTCGGCCAGGGATTTGCGCACCTCTTGGGGATCCCCACCTGCAAGGATTTGGCTCACCGCCCGGAAAAAATCGTAAGCGGAGACGAGGACAAAGCGATGGTCGCGGCTGGCTCGTTCCACTGTCTCATCCCATTGCGGCCCGCGCCGCTTGGGATCAAGATCAGGCTGAGCCAGACAGAACAGGATCCCCTGCGCATCCTGTCTTTCCTCGTGACGGAGCTTGTCCAAGGACAAGAGGAGAGCTCGATGCTCTTCCGGACCCACCGGGGCAAACGGGGATAAGGCCACGCGCACCAGAAAGTTCTCTTCCGGGCTTTGCGCCACAAACTCGGCTCCATGTTGGACCTCAGCTACCGCAAACCCTAGGCGTTGAAAGGCAGCCCGGGCGGCGCGGGAAAAAACCCCATTCCCCCGCGGGAAAAGGAGGGCTTTGAATGTGTCCAGTTCCCGCTGCGCGGCGTTCAGCTCCTCCTCCCGCCGCGTCAGCCGTTCCTTTTCCCGGAGGAGTTCGGTCCGAATTTTTTCCAGTTCCTCCTCGCCGGGAAGCTTGTATTTACCCAGCCAATCGGGCGCGTTGGCAGGGAGCGGGAGGTCCAGCAGGGCGGAGATGCCCGGCCGGAAAACCTCCCAGGCCTCCCGGCCTTCGGCCCCAGGGAAGGCGGGGAGGAACAGGAGGCGTCCTGGTCCCACGGGAAGATCCAAGGCCAGCACATCACCCACCCGGTTTTGGGCAAGGACCTGACCGAACGCAGAAAGGGGGGAGCCCAAGGCCGAGGTGACCACGGCTTCGTAGCCGAAGGTGGCGAAGCGTTCCAAATAGAGGGCCAGGGGATGCAAGGGATCTGCCAGCTGCAGATCGTGGCCGCGGCGGAGCCCAAACCGAAGCCCCTGGGGCAGCGCCAAATGATGCGGTCCCGAAACCAGGGAAGCCTTGGGAAGAAAGCTGTAGGTGGTTAGCCTGCGGGGAGGATTTCCCTCGATCACCACGCCTTCCTCGGCTGCCCGGACCCGCACCACCAAAACACCGCCGGCCGCAAGTAGATCCTCTGCTTCTTTTTGTCGCAAGGAAAAAAGCTTCTCCAACGCACGGGAGAGGCCAAGATCCCGGCTGGGATGGAGACGCTGCGTGCCATCGGGAGCCAATTCCGCAAAGGGTTGCCAAAGGGAGGGCAAGGGCTCAGGATCGATCAGGACCACGTCAAAGCTGGCTAGGGACTCCGCAGTGGGGAAATCGTCCCGGGTGAGCTCGGGGCCCTCCAACGGCCAAGCCAAAGCCAACGCGCGCATGACTCTCATTGTATCCAGGGGGTGGGCGGCGTAAGCTCCCGCATGCCCTGGGGAAAGGTGCTCACCGTCTGGGGTACGTTTTATGCGGAATGGCGCGGCAGAAAAATCAAGGCACTTCGTTTTCCCCCCGATCCTCCGGAGGGTCCGTGGGAGGAGAATTCCCTGCTGATGAAGTTAACAGAGGAGCTGAACGAATACTTCTGCGGAGACCGGAAAAGCTTCACCGTGCCGTTTTCTCTTCAAGGCCCGCCCTTTTTCCAAAGGGTTTGGCAGGAGCTCCAGCGCATTCCCTATGGTGAGATCCGCACCTACGGGGAAGTAGCCCAGGGGGTAGGAAGCCCTCGGGCCACCCGTGCGGTGGGCCAGGCCCTGGCGCGCAACCCTCTGCCCATCCTCGTTCCGTGCCACCGGGTGGTGGGGACGCACGGGCTCGGCGGATACGGTCCGGGCCTCGGCTGGAAGGAGAGGTTCCTAGCCCTGGAAGCCCACTACAAAGAAAAATTTTCCCCGAGGTAGAGGGCGCGGGCCTGGGGGTTGGCCACAATTTCCGCAGGAGTGCCTTCCACCACGGTTTTTCCCGCCTGGATGAGATGAGCCCGGTCCACCAGGCGCAGCGTATCGCGCACATTGTGATCGCAGATGACGAGGCCGATGCCGCTTTGAGCGAGCTTGCGTACCAAGGTCGAGAGCTCGGCCACAGTAAGGGGGTCCACCCCTAGGAACGGCTCATCCAGGAGCAAAAAGGCGGGCCGCGTGACGAGGGCCCGGGCCACCTCCACTTTTCGCCGCTCACCCGCGGAGAGCTCCGTGACCCGGCGTCCCAAGAGCTCCTCGAGGGCCAGGTCAGCAAGCACGCCCAGAACCTGAGACCCCCAACGTAGCCCCATGCCGCTCAGGGCCAGGCGAATGTTCCCGGCCACCGTGGTGCGCAGGAACACCGAGGGCTCCTGAGGAAGGTAATGAATGCCCAGACGCGCTCGGCGGTAGAAGGGAAGGTGCGTGACCCGTCGACCGGAGAAGAAAATTTCCCCGCGATTGGGCCGCAAGAACCCTGCCAAAAGGTAGAGGGTGGTCGTTTTTCCTGCGCCATTGGGCCCCAGAAGGCCGGTGATTTCCCCGCTGTGAAAACGCAAGGAAAGCCCATCCACCGCGCGGATGTGGCGGAACCGCTTGGTCAGGTTCCTCCCCTCAAGAACCGCGGACAACTTTAACTCCTAGAAACTTGGCCCGGGCTTGCTCCGAATCGAGCTCGAGGTGTTCGGCCTGCACGAGGAGCCCGTGTCCCGCGGCCTCCACTTCTTGAGCGGTGAGCAGCCCCTCCCCATATTTCCCGTAGGTGAACCGCAGGTTCCAACCCAAGGCCCGTACCTCTGCCGAAAAGAGTTCCATAGTTCCGGACAATTCCCACCGGGTCTCCTCGGCCACTACCTCCAGGTCCTGTCCGTTTGCGGAGAATCCCCGGAGCACGAGGCGTTCAGCCCATTGGGCCTCGCGAGCGGTGAAAGTGAAGCCCTGGCCTTCCCCGGAGAGCCCATCGGTCAGGGTCCAACGGCGCCCCAGAGGATCGGCGGAGAGGTGGGCAGCCTGGAGGGTGAGGGTAGGTTTGCCCTCAAAAAACAGGGTGACCGCGACGTTTTCCCCCTCCCAGCCGGTTTGGGTGCGGGTCAATTTCTCCATGCGGATTTCCCAGCGAGGCCGCCCCTCCACATCATAGACCAATAGCCAAGGAGCCGTGAGCGTGGTGGTCTGGGCCACCGCCAGGGCCGAAAAGAGCATCAGGAGGAGCCACATGCGCGCACAAACGCGACAAACAGGGGGTGGGGACGAAGCGGTCGAGAGCGAAACTCCGGATGGAATTGCACGGCCACGTACCAGGGGTGATCCCGAAGCTCGAGGGCCTCCACCAGCCTTCCGTCCGGGGACAACGCCGAAGCTACGAACCCGGCCCGGGCAAAGGGCTCCAGATAACGGGAGTTGAACTCGTACCGGTGGCGATGGCGCTCATGGACGCGGGTAGCCTGGTAGGCAGCCTGCGTCTTCGTCCCAGGCGGAAGATCTGCCGGATAGCCTCCCAACCTCATGGTTCCGCCTTTTTCCTGGATCTGCATCTGTTCCGGCAGAAGGTGGATCACGGGATCCGGGGTGTGGGGATCGAACTCCGTGGAGTTGGCATTTTTTCTGTTCAGGACTGAGCGAGCGAAGGCGATGGCCGCTACCTGCATCCCCAAACAGATGCCGAAGAAGGGGATACCCCGGCGGCGCGCGTAATCGGCAGCCACGATTTTGCCTTCAATCCCCCGCTCGCCAAACCCGCCGGGCACAAGCACCCCTTGCACGCTGGCCAACACTCCCTCCCCCTCCTTCTCCACCCGCTCGGCGGGAATCCACTGGATCTCCACGCGGCTCCGCAGCGCTGCCCCGGCATGCTGGAGGGCCTCGACAATGGACAAGTAGGCGTCGTGTAGCTCCACGTATTTCCCAACGATCCCAATCCGCACCGTTGTCTCGGGATTCTGCAGCCGCTGGACGAAATCGCGCCACGCCTGGAGGTCCCCATCTTGGGAAGGCACATCGAGCCGCTGGAGAAGCTTTCGATCCAGTGCCTCTTCGGCCAAGCAGAGGGGAACTTCATAAAGGGAGGGTAGATCCCGGTCCTCGATCACGTGATCCACGGGAACGTCGCAGAAAAGCGCGATTTTCCGACGCAGGGAATCGGGAAGGGGGATGGGGCAGCGGGCCACGATGAAGTCCGGTTGTATCCCGGCGGCCCGGAGTTCCTTCACGGAGTGCTGAGTGGGTTTAGTTTTTAGCTCGCCGGTGGTGGAAAGGATGGGGACGTAGGCGAGGTGGATCACGGCCACGTCCTCCCGGGCGAGCTCGTCGCGCATCTGGCGGATGGCCTCAAGATAGGGCAGACCCTCGATATCGCCTACCGTTCCCCCTACCTCTACCACTACGAGTTCGCTTCTTGTAGCTTCCAAAGCGCCGCGGATACGGGCCTTGATCTCCTCGGTCACATGGGGGATCACCTGCACCGTGCGACCAAGGTAATCGCCCCGGCGCTCCTTCTGGATCACCGACCAATACACTTGGCCTGTGGTAAGGTAATTGGCTCGGCTCAGGTCCTGACCAAGAAAACGCTCGTAGTGTCCGATATCCAGGTCCGTTTCCAGGCCATCCTGGGTGACGAACACCTCCCCATGTTCGTAGGGATTGATGGTCCCGGCATCCACGTTCAGGTAGGGGTCAATTTTTTGCAGGGTGACCCGAACTCCCCGGGCCTGCAAAAGGCAACCCAGGGAAGCCGTGACCACGCCCTTTCCCAGGCCCGAAACCACGCCGCCCGTGACAAACACGTACTTGGCCAACATGGCCATTGTACGAACCCTTGTTTCTTGCACCAAACCGAGGGTGTCCCGTATACTCACCCCGCCAAGGGAAAAGGAGCGAAAAGATGGCCATCTTGCGCAATATCTTGTTGGCTTTGTTTTTCCTGGATTGCTTTGCCCTCACTGTGCTTGTTCTCTTGCACATGTCCGAGCACGCCACGTTGGGCGGGGCGTTCGGAGCCGGCATGTCCGCCACGGTCTTCGGCCGGGACGTGCGCAAGGACCCCAAAAAATTGTTGATCGCTGCTTTGGGTGGGGCGTTTTTCGTGTTCGGGATCCTTCTCGCCGTCCTTTAAGGAGGGGCCGTGCCGCTCTTAGAGGTGCAAGACCTGCGGACACACTTCTACACCGAGGATGGGGTGGTCAAAGCCGTGGATGGCGTGAGCTACCGCATCGAGCCCCAACAGACTTTGGGAGTCGTGGGCGAGTCCGGCTGTGGGAAATCCGTGACCGCTCTCTCCGTCATGGGGCTCGTGCCCATGCCGCCCGGGAAGATCGCGGGTGGCCACATCTTCTTGCATCGCGACGGCCGCACTGTGGACCTCACCACCCTCCACCCCAAGGGCAAGGAGTACCGCTCCATCCGAGGAAAAGAGATCGCCATGATCTTCCAGGAGCCCATGACTTCTTTGAATCCCGTGTTCACCGTGGGCTATCAGATCATGGAAGCGATCATGCTCCACCAGAAGGTTTCCAAAAAAGAGGCGCGCAAGAAGGCCATTGAGATGCTGCGGCAGGTGGGCATTCCTGAGCCCGAGCAACGGGTGGATGAGTATCCCCATCAGCTTTCCGGAGGCATGCGCCAGCGGGCGATGATCGCCATGGCCCTCTCCTGCAACCCCTCCCTCCTCATCGCCGACGAGCCCACCACCGCCTTGGATGTGACCATCCAGGCGCAGGTTTTGGACCTCATGCGCGATCTCCAACAACGCTTTAAGATGGCCATCATGTTCATCACCCACAACCTGGGGGTGGTGGCGGAGATGTGCCAAGAGGTGGTGGTAATGTACTTAGGGAAGGTGGTGGAACATGCATTGGTGCGCCCGCTCTTTCACGAGCCCAAGCACCCCTATACCCAGGGCCTCCTCAACTCCATCCCTTCTTTGGCCACGAAGAAAAAGCGGTTGGACCCGATCAAGGGGGTGGTGCCGGACCCGCTGGATGCGCCGCCTGGATGCCCGTTCAACCCCCGCTGTCCCCATGTGATGGAAGTATGTACCCGGGAGATGCCGCCTTTGAAGGAAGTGGCGACAAATCACCAGGCCGCCTGTTGGCTCTATGCGTGAGGGGGAAGCGATGACCACCGAAAGCGAAAAGATCCTGCTCCGGGTGAATCGACTGAAGAAGTATTTTCCCGTGCGCCGGGGGGTCTTCCGCCGCGTCGTGGGCTGGGTCAAAGCTGTGGACGAAGTGGATTTCTTCATCCCCGAGGGAGAGACCCTGGGGTTGGTGGGCGAGTCCGGCTGCGGAAAGACCACGTGCGCCCGCACCATACTTCGCCTCATCGAACCCACCTCCGGGGAGGTGTGGTTCAAATCCAAGAAATTCGGTCGAGAAGTGGATGTGGTGCACGCCGGCAAGGCGACCATGAAACTTCTACGCCGGGAGATGCAGATCATCTTCCAGGACCCTTATTCCTCCCTGAACCCCCGCATGACCGTGGGCGACATCATTGGGGAACCCTTGGTGGTGCACGGCCTGGCCAGGGGGAAAGCCCTGCGGGAACGGGTCGCCGAGCTACTGGAGGCGGTGGGCCTGAAACCCGAGCACATGCGGCGCTACCCCCACGAGTTCTCCGGCGGCCAGCGCCAACGGATCGGAATCGCCCGCGCTTTGGCCCTCAACCCTCAGCTCATCGTGTGCGACGAGCCTGTATCCGCCTTGGACGTCTCCATCCAGGCCCAGATCCTGAACCTCCTTGAGGACCTCCAAGACCAATTCGGGCTCACCTACCTTTTCGTGGCCCACGATCTTTCCGTGGTGAAGCACATCTCCGACCGGGTGGCCGTGATGTACCTTGGGAAAATCGTGGAGCTTGCGGAAACGGAAGAGCTTTTCCTTCGCCCTAAACACCCCTACACCGAGGCCCTTCTTTCCGCCGTGCCCGTTCCTGAGCCCGACTACCAGGCGGAGCGCATCATTCTCCAAGGTGATGTGCCAAGCCCGGTGAACCCGCCCAAAGGCTGCCGCTTCCACCCCCGCTGCTCCTACGCGCAAGACATTTGTGCCCACGAGACTCCGCCGCTTGTGGACCTGGGGGAAAAGCACTATGTGGCCTGCCACTTTGCCACGCAGCTTAGCCTCCGGGGCGTAAAAGTGGCGTGAAGGTCCTGTTAGGGACAGGGAACCCCGCCAAACTTGCAGAAGTTCGGGCTATCCTGGGAGATATCCCCGGAATCGAGTGGTTCACCGCCCTCGATTTGAACCTTCCTGAGCCCGAAGAAGAGGGAAAAACCCTGGAGGAGAACGCGATCATCAAAGCCGTCATGTACGCCAAACGCTCGGGGCTTCCAACGGTGGCCGAGGATACGGGCCTGGAGGTGGAGGCGCTGGGCGGCGCCCCGGGCGTCCTTTCCTCCCGCTTCTCCGGCCGGGAGAAGGACTACGCGGCCAACAACCAAAAGCTTCTGGAGCTCTTGAAGGGGGTGAAGAACCGGCGGGCCTGGTTTCGCACGGTGGCCGTGTTGGCCCTTCCCGATGGCCGGTTTTGGAAAAGCGAAGGAGTTTTGGTGGGAGAGATCGCCCAAGGGCCGCGGGGAACCGGGGGCTTCGGCTACGATCCCCTGTTCATCCCCGCAGGAGAAACCCGGACGCTAGCGGAACTCTCTCCGGAGGAGAAGAACAAAATCTCCCACCGCCGGAAAGCCTTGGAGGGCCTGCGGCCGCTTTTAAAAGCCCTTGCGGAAAATCCTGAGATCCTTTAGCGGTTTTCGGGAAGAAGGCGCTCCTCAGTCGCCCTTCTCATGCACCGATTGATCGATGCGCACGAACTGCTCCCAGCGGTAGCCCTCCCGCGTTAGAGCGTTCTTGATCTTTGTCCAGGTGGCCTCATCCACGGTGGGTGTGCGGGAAAGGATCCAGCCGTATTTTCGCTGGGGATGGCCCACAACTGCATAGGAATAGTTCGGGTCAAGCTCGATCACCCAGTAATCCCCGGCGAAAAGCCAGATCCCAAAGAGGTTCACAAAGCTGACCTTGAGTTTTGCCGGTTCATTGGGGTTGGGGATCCACGCGCGGCCGCGGACCATCTTCTTTTGGCCTTTTGCATCGAAACATTCGTTCAGGACCTCGATTTGCCCGTTGGGCAAAAGAGTATAGGTCGCAGTGGTACCTTTGGCGCAGCCGCGCTCAAAGCTTGTGGGAATATGGGCGAGGGCATACCACCGGCCCATGTATCGCGAAAGATCCAGCGCTTCCACGGTCCCAGGCGGCTCGACCTTCGATCCCCCGAAAATGAGCCCCAAAACCACCACGCCCGCCACCGCAAGAAGTCCGAGGTTTTCCATCA
>JBBIVL010000001.1:33824-49257 GCA_037439765.1 Candidatus Bipolaricaulota bacterium | reverse complement strand
CGTGAAATAGGCGACGATGGCGGTGACCAGGGCTCCCGCCAGGGCTGTTCCCTCTACGCCCACGTTGATCACGCCCGAAAGCTCAGAAAAAGTCTCTCCCAGGGCCACCAATGCGATGGGCGTGGCCAGCCGCAGGGCAGCGAGGAAAAGGTCAAGGCTGAGAATGGACAAGGGCTCTCCTCTCCCGTCGGATCCGTCGGAAAACGCGGAAAAGCTCGGGAGCCACGACGAAGAAGATCACGATCCCCTGGAGGACGGAAGCGAAATCCGCGGGGGCCACGCCGGCTCGATCCATGCCCATGCCACCAGCACGCAGGGCCCCGATGAGAATGGCTGCGGGGATCACCGCCAAGGGATGGGCCCGGGCAATGAGACCTCCGGCAATCCCATCCCAGCCGTAGCCCGGCGAAAAGAACTCGATGAATCGCCGATGGGTTCCGAGGATCTCCGCCGCTCCGCCCAGCCCGGCCAGGGCCCCGGCCAAGGTGAGGGCCAGGATCATCGTCCTAGGTACGTCAATCCCGGCGTAATGAGCCGCCCCGGGGTTTTGCCCCACCGCCCGCAGCTCATAGCCCCGGGGCGTGCGGAAAAGGAAATACCAGAGAAAAATGCTCAGGATTCCGGCGATGGCCAGGCCCCAATGGAGCTGCATTCCCGTTACGAACCGGGGAAGTTCCGCGCTCCGGAGGATGCGCACGGTTTGATTGGCCCACTGGGTTCCGTGGTAGGGTCCGCGGGGGGAGACAAGCCAGCTCGTGAAGTAAATGGCCACGTAGGAGAGCATCATGGTGGAAACGAACTCGTTGGTGCCACGCCGGGCCCGCAACCACCCGGGAAGGAACCCGAACAGGGCGCCAGCCAGCGCCCCAACCAGAAGGGCCACCACGGTATGCACATAGGGGGGGAGCACGAAGGTGAACCCCGCCCAAGCCCCGAAGAACGCGCCCATATAGAGCTGGCCCTCTGCCCCAATGTTGAAAAGCCCAACCCGAAAGGCCACCAGGAACGATAAAGAGGTGAACATGATGGGCGTGGCCTGGGTCAAGGTTTGAAACAAGCGGTAGCGATCCGCAAAAGCCCCGCGCCAAAGCTCGCGATACACGGCCCCCGGAGAAAGACCGGACAGTTGGGCGACTGCTGCGCCGATCCCTAGGGCGAGGGCCAAGGAGGCCAAAACGAGGGCCAGTTCCTTAGCGAGCCGCAACCTTGCCCCCCAGCATGGCCAGGCCCAGCTTGTACTTATTCGCCTCCGCCCGCGGCCAGATCCCCGCGATCTCTCCGCGGTACATCACGGCCACCCGGTCCGCCAGCATCAGGATCTCATCGAGATCCATGGACACAAGGAGCACCCCGCACCCTCTTTCCCGGAGCTCAAGAAGTCTTTCCCAAACGAACTCCATTCCGGCCACATCCAGCCCGCGGGTGGGCTGATGGGCCACCACCACTTTGGGCTCCCGGCCAAGCTCACGGGCCAGGACCACCCGCTGCTGGTTCCCGCCCGAGAGATTTTGCACGGGCGTGCGCACGGAGGGAGCCACGATGGAAAAGGTTCGGACAGCTTCCTCCGCGTAGTGGAGGATGCGGTGGCGCAGCTGAGCCCAAGGGCCCAAGGCAAAACCGTTCTCCCGCTGACGACCCAAGATCACGTTCTCCGCCAAAGAAAAGGGGAGCACCAGCCCCGTGGCTTGGCGATCCTCAGGAATGTGGACCAACCCTAGCTTGGCCAGCTCCCGTGCCGGAAGGCCAGTGGCTTCCTTTCCGTCCAGAGAGACCTTGCCGGCTTTGGTTGGGCGAAGCCCCGTGAGGGCCTCCACCAACTCCCGTTGCCCATTCCCCTCCACCCCGGCGATCCCGAGGATTTCATGATCCAGGAGAGCAAAGGAAACGTTTTGTACGGCGGTAAGCCCCCGGTCATCGTGGACAGTGAGGTTCTCCACGCGCAGGAGCTCCTTACCTTCACGCGAGACGGGCTTAGGCTGCACCCGGAACACTACCTCCCGGCCGACCATCATCTCCGCAAGTTTCTCCGGCGTGGTCTCGGAAGTGGGCACGGTGTCCACCCGTTTCCCTTTGCGCAGCACCGTCACCCGGTCGCAAAGGGCCAGGGCCTCGTGGAGCTTGTGGGTGATGAACACCACGGCCTTGCCCTGATCGCGCAGGGCCCGCACGGTTTTGAACAAGGCCTCCACCTCCTGCTCGGTGAGCACGGCCGTGGGCTCGTCGAGGATGAGGATCTCCGCGCCCCGGTACAACGCTTTGAGGATTTCCACCCGCTGCTGTTCCCCCACGGAGAGCTCCTCCACCCGCGCCTCGGGGTCCACGGAAAGCCCATACTGCTCCACGAGGGCCTCGATGCGCTTTTTCATGGCCGCGCGGTGGAGGAAGGGGCCCAGACAGGGCTCCCAGCCCACGGCCATGTTCTCCAAAACCGTGAGCCGTGGAACCAGCATAAAGTGCTGGTGCACCATGCCGATGCCCAACCGGATGGCCACGGAGGGGCTTTTCATGCGCACGGGCTCGCCGCGCACATAGATCTGGCCGGAGTCGGGCTGATAGAGCCCGTACAGGATGCTCATCAGGACAGTCTTGCCCGCCCCGTTCTCACCTAGAAGCCCGTGGACTTCGCCCCAAGATAGAGAGAAGTCGATGCCCGCGTTGGCCACCACGCCGGGGAACCGTTTTACGATCCCCTCCATCCGTACGGCCTCTGCGGGCATCGACTCCCCCTAGTTAACGCCGTCAGTTCTTATTCAGGGTTACTCGTGCTCGATGACGATGGTCCCGTCCAGGATACCCTTTGCCGCCTCGACAACCTTGTCCAGGATGAACTCGGGGATATCCATTTCGGAGTAGCTGGCCACCACATAAGGCGGGAAGGCGTCGGCCTTGCCCACTGCAATGCCAGTTCCGATCTTGGACTCGGAGACCATGCCGTACACGATCACGCCGGGCCTCCATGTGCCCTCCACGGCCTTCATGATCTCCGTGTACACTGCGAGGTCCACGCGCTTAAGCCCGGAGGCGATGATCACGTCCGCATGCTCGGGGGTGGACCAGGACTGGTCCACGTCGGTGCCCTCGGCCCACCACACCCCAGGGTTCTCCTCGGCCGCGGCGAATACGCCCAGGTGCGACTTCCCGGCCGCCCCGTAGATCACGTCGGCCCCGGCCTGGTACATCTCGAGGGAAAGCTCCTTCCCCAGGGTGGGGTTATTCCAGGCGCCCACGTAGCGCACGAACACATCCTCCGGCCGAATCGCGGAGTTGGCCCACATCGCACCCTGGGAGAAGCCCTGGTAGAAGCGGCGGATGAGGGGGATGTCCATCCCGCCCAGCATCCCCACCTTGTTGGTCTTTGTCCAAAGGCCGGCCACCACCCCACACAGGAACGCTTCTTCCCAGTCGTTGAACACCACGGAGGCCACGTTGTCCACGGCAGCCACGGCATCGATCACCACGAACTTCTGATTCGGGTAATCGGGAGCCACCTCTTCCAGGATGGGGGCCTGGTCAAAGCCGATACACACGATGATCGTGTACTCCCCGGTGCGGGCGAACTCCCGCTGGTAACCCTCGTAGTCGGCAATGGAACGCGGCTCCACGTAAGAGAAGATCTGTTCCACGGGAACACCATAGCGCTCGGCCAGCTCTTTGGCTGCGCGCTCCGCACCCCAGTAGCTTTGATCGTTGAACGACCGGTCCCCCAGGCCGCCGGTGGCCAGGATCAAGGCGATTTTGGGCACAGCCGCGGCCGCCACGAGCACACTCGCCAAAGCCAAACCCAAAACCACAACGATCAACTTACGCATCCCAACCTCCTTTCAAGTTTGCCCAGCACCTTTTCTTTTCGAAAGATTCGGCCCGCTCCCACCTCCTTTCACTTGCGCATGATCCGGCCCTCCACTTGAGGAGCGACCGGTGTATGGCTTTGGATGTACTCCGCAAGGATCTCGTAGTCCACGAACCCCAGGTTCCAGGAGTTCGTCGCCTCCAGAAACATGGCGTAGCCGTCTCCGCCGGCCGCAAGGAAGTTGCTCGTGGCCAGGCGATAGGTGGCCCCGCGGTCCAAGGGCTGCCAGGTTCCGTCCAGGAAAACTTCCACGGAGACGATGCGCGCGCCCGCCGGCTGAGCAAGATCCCAGGTGAAGCGCAGGCCCGCCACATGGGGGAAACGCCCGGCCGTCTTCTCCACCTGGGAGACCCCGTTCTCCAGGGCTTGCCAGATCTGCTCGCCAGTTAGCTCCAGCACTACGAGGTAGTTCCCGAAGGGCAGGATCTGCATGCAGTCCCCGAAGGTCACGGGTCCGGCGGGCAAGGAGGCGCGGATGCCCCCACCGTTCCAAAGGGCAATTTGGGCACCGGCGACCTGCGCCTTCCAAAGGATCGCGTCGGCAATGAGGTTCCCCAGGTTCGTCTCCTCGCTGCGCACCTTGGCCCGCTCGCCCTCAAGATGGACAAGGGTCTCGCCGATCGCTTTGGCCTTCAGGGCCTCGATGGCTTCCCTGAATCCCGCGAGCTTTGCTTCCACAGCAGGATGGGAGGAGACGTCCTTTGTGGGAAGAAGCTTCCCCTCCCAGGTCACCATGTTCCCCGCTTGGTCGAAGGTCACGGAGAGCTGCCCCAAATATTGCGCATATTCGCCGGCCTGAACGATCAAAGTGCGCACGGGCTCATCGCTCACGGTGATGAGGTCCCGGATGGCCGCAAGCCGCGCCGCCCCAATCCCCGAGACCTGGAGAAGATCCTCCACCTTCTGGAACGGACCCTTCGTCTCCCGCCACTCGATGATCCTTTTCGCGATGGTGGAACCAATCCCGGGCAAATTCTCCAGTTCCGCTTGAGTGGCTGTGTTCACATTGAGAAGCGTTTTCTCCACCACGGTGGGGTACTCCGCGGGTAGGGTGTGGGAGTGGCCGCCTACGATGACGTCGATCCCGGAAACGCTCTGAGCCAGGTCCAGGTCCTGGAACCAGCCGAGGTGGCTCAAAACCACGATCACGTTCACTCCTTGCGCGGAGAGGTCTGCCACCGCGGTGCGCACAGCGGCGATGGGATCGGAAAAGGTCACGTTTGGGCCAGGACTGGAGGACCAGGCTGTGTCGGGCGTGGTGATTCCAATGATCCCCACTTTTTCGCCGGCCACCTCCAGGATCACGTAGGGCTGGATCTTCCCCGCGAGAAGAGGTTCATTGGAAACATCGCAGTTTGTGCAAAGGAGGGGGAAGCGCACGACATCGGCAAAGCGAGAGAGCCCTGCTGGGCCCTCGTCGAACTCGTGGTTCCCAAGGGCCATGGCCGAAACGTTCAGGAGATTGAGGACCTCAGCGTCCGCCAGGCCTTTGTGGACTGTGAAATAGAGGGTGCCGAGGAATTGGTCGCCCGCGTGAAGGAAGAGGAGCTCCGGCGCCTGGGCGCGGGCTTCCTCCACAAGGGTGGCCACCTTGGCCAACTCGTCCAGACGGGAATGCACATCGTTCAAATGGAGAAGGAGCAAATTCCACTGGGCCAAGGCCCCAAGACCACAGGCCAGAATTCCAAGAACCACCAACACTCGCCGCATGGGCACCTCCTTTAAGGCCGAGGGTTTTGGAGGAGGCGAACGAGAGCGTTCAGAGCGGCCTCGATTTCCTGCTCCACCGCCCTCTTCACCACCTCCCGGTGGGGATTATAGTCGCCCGAGGCGGCGCGGCGGGCGTCGCCATCGATAGCAAGGATGGCCCCGGCCCTTGCGCCCCGGAGCTGCGCCACACAGAAAATTGCGGCGCACTCCATTTCCACAGCCAACGCCCCGCAGCGGGAATAGATGTCCAGGCCCAGATCTAAAACGCCCCGGTAGAACGCGTCCAGGGTTACCACCACCCCGCGGTGCGCGGGAACGCCCAGGTTTTTGGCCTCTTCAAAGAGCGCGCTGGCCACCTCTGGATCGGCCAGGGCCGGGAATTCCAGGGGGAGGAGGCGGGGGCTGGTGCCCTCGGCGCGGGCCGCTCCCAGGGCCACCACAAGATGCCCGTCCTGCACATGATCTTGAAGAGAACCGGCCGTGCCCACCCGGATGAGAATTTTTGCCCCGGCCCGGATGGCCTCCTCGGCGCAGATGGCCGCGCCCGGCGCGCCAACTCCGGTGGAGACCACACCTACGGGAACACCTTTCCAAAAGCCTCGGTAGGAATGGAATTCTCGGTTCTTCGCGAGTTCTTCAGAACGTTCGAGCCTCTCGGCGATACGGGCGGCCCGGCCGGGGTCTCCAGGAAGCAAGATCCCTTGGGGAAGGTCGCCGACGCGCACCCGAAGAGCGGGCAGACGCTGCATCGGTGGAACCCTACCCTAGGCCTGTCTACCTGTCAAACAACTCTGACCCGGTCCCTCGCCTCCTTGCCCACGCCCATCCTGGCTGCGCCGAAAACAACGGCCACACCGTTTTCTGCACCGCGAGGTACACTAGGCAACCATAGTTCGAACCAGGAGGCGTGGGCGCGTGCTGCCCAAGGAGGGACCATGGAGCTTTATTTGGATACAGCCAAAGTCGAGGAGATCCAGGAGTACGCGTGGCTCATCGACGGGGTCACCACTAACCCCACCTTGGTGGCCCAGGTGGGAAAGCCTTTTCGGGAGGCGCTGCGGGAGATTTGCCGCATCGTGTCTGGCCCAGTCTCCGCGGAAGTGGTGGCCCAAGACGTGGAGGGCATGGTGCGGGAGGCCCAGGACCTTGCGAAAATCGCGGACAACATCGTGATCAAGATCCCCCTCACCGTGGAAGGCCTCCAGGCCGTGAAACGGCTCAAAACTTTAGGAATCAAGACAAACGTGACCCTGGTATTCTCTGCTCCTCAGGCCCTGCTGGCCGCCAAATGCGGAGCAGATTACGTCTCGCCTTTTGTGGGCCGCATCGACGATCACGGCGGGGACGGGATGAGTGTCGTGGCCGAGATCCTCCAGATCTTTCGGAATTACGAATTCCCCACCAGGGTGATTGTGGCGAGTGTGCGGCACCCGGGGCATGTGGTGGCTGCGGCCACCTTGGGTGCTCCCATTGCCACCGTTCCCTATGCGGTTCTACAAAGGCTTTTCCAGCACCCTCTCACCGACCAGGGGATTGCCCGGTTCCTCGCAGATTGGGAGAAAGTCCCGCGCTAGACCCAGCTGTGAAGGGGGAGGTTGGCGTCGGGAGAAAGGCTGAGGGGGTCCGCACGGCCGAGCACGGTGTAACGATGGTGGGCACAGGCGGCAACAGTGGCAGCATTATCGGTGCAAAGCTCGGCCGGGGGGAAAAACACCTCCATTCCGCGCTCCGCGGCTCGCTGGGGCAAGACCTCGCGCAACCGGCGGTTAGCGGCCACGCCCCCAGCCACCGCAATCCGTTTGAATTGGAACCGCCGGGCAGCCCGCAGTGCCTTCTCCACCAGCACCTCCACCACCGCTTCCAGAAAGGAGGCACAGAGGTCGGGGAGCGAAGCCCCGGGATGATCCCGCAGCCAGTACACCGCCGCGGTCTTGAGGCCGGCAAAGCTCATGTCCAGCCCGCTTTCCAGCATGGGACGGGGAAACGGAATTTTCGCGGGGTCGCCCTCCTGAGCTAGGGCATCGATGCGGGGTCCGGCGGGATAGGGCAGACCCAGAAGACGGCCAAATTTGTCCAGGGCCTCGCCGGCCGCGTCGTCCCGGGTTCCGCCCACCACCTGGTATTCCCCCCACCGGGGCATGGCCACAAGGAGCGTGTGTCCCCCGGAAACAAGGAGCCCCAGAAACGGCGGCTCCGCCGGAGGATGGGAAAGGCGCAGGGCAAAGAAATGGGCTGCCAGGTGGTTCACGCCCACAAGGGGCACATTCCGGGCCAGGGCCAGCCCAGCGGCATAGGAAACGCCCACCAAAAGCGGGCCAATTAGGCCGGGCCCGTACGTAACGCCCACCAAGTCCACGGCATTCCAGGAAAGCCCAGCCCTCTCCAGGGCCTCTTTCGCCAGCGCGGGGAGCTTGCGAAGATGGTCGCGGCTGGCCGCCTCCGGCATCACCCCCCCGTAGCGAGCGTGGAGATCCGTCTGGGAATACACGAGGTTGGCGAGGATTTCCCGGTCCTCCCTTACCAGGGCCACCGCCGTCTCATCACAGGAGGTCTCGATGCCCAAAACAATCATGCTGGGTTTCCTCGGGCTTGTTCGTCGCGGATGAAATCGGGCTTGAGAACTCCGATGAAGGGGAGGTTTCGGTAAAGCTCAGCATAGTCCAGGCCATACCCCACCACGAACACGTTTTCCGGGAGCACAAAGCCCACGTAATCCACGGGGACTTCCACCTCGCGGCGGTGAGGCTTATCGAGAAGGGTGCAGACCCGCAGGCTTGCGGGCTCCCGGGCCCAGAGGCTGCGCAGGATGTGGCGCAGGGTGTGGCCGGTGTCCACGATGTCCTCCACGATAAGCACGTCCCGCCGGCCGATGGCCCGCTCCAGGTCCTTCAGCACGCGGACCTCCCCGGGGCTTGTGCCGTTGCGGTAGCTGGAGACAGCCATGAAGTCGTACTCCAAGGGGATCTCCATGGCGCGGATGAGGTCGGCCATGAAGGGCATGGCTCCCTTAAGCAGGCCCACCACGAGGAGGGCACGGCCATAGGGATCGCGTTTCCCCCCGTTTTGGTAATCGCGCACGATCTGCCCAGCCAATTCCCGAACGCGCCGGTGGATCTCCTCCTCGGAAAAAATCACCCGCTCTATATGCTCCCGCATCGAGCTTTTCACCCCGAAAGGAGAAAAGGGAAGCGAGCATACCCCAAAGGAAGGAGGAGGACCAGGGACGTGGCACCCTGCCCACCTTGAACCTCCCGGGAATTCACTAAAGCCATGAGAAAAACCCCGCTCGCAAAGCCCATTGGGCGTAGTGCCCTTGAGGCGAGCCGGTTCTCCATAACCGGAAAGCGACGAACCGGGCAATTGGCCGCTTTTGTAGAACCTCCGTGAGGGCATTACCATGCCCGGGAACGCAGGGGTAATTGGGGGCGGCGGAGACGTGGTGCGGGAAAATTTTTCTCGTTGTTTTTGGGGTTCTGATGGGGATCATGGGGGTAAGCCTCGTGCTCCGCTTAGCCCTCGCCGACCCTGAGGGGTTCATCGCAATATCCGGAGCATGCCCTATTGCGCTTTGGAGCAGTGGATGCGCCGTCGTCTGGAAGTCGGCGCGCATGGCCCCGCGCTGGTCAACGGCACCGCGGAACCTCGCCATCGTCCGCATCAAGGGCCAAGCCAGCGCTCCAGGCCGCGCCCTCTTCGACTATAACATGTGGGGGTCCTCCGCTGGACGTACCGGGTCGCGGTCTACGCGGCCCTCATGACGGACCAATATCCCCCACTCCGGGTGGGAGAATAGGCCGAGGAGGCCAACATGGCGGAAGAGAAGAAGAGAACGGAGGAGTTTCGGGTGAGTGGGGAGGAGGTTCTCGCCAAAGTGCGGGAGCTCCTCCACGAGGGGAACATCCGGCGCATCGCCATTCGTAACGAGAAAGGCGAGACGGTGGTGGAGTTCCCCCTCACCGTGGGGGTGGTGGGGGCACTCCTCCTCCCGATGTGGGCGGCCCTCGGCGCCGTGGCCGCCCTTCTTGCCCGCTGCACCATCGTGGTGGAACGGGTGGAGGAAAACACGTGAGCCTGCGCAGGATTGCGGACCGAAGCTTGTGAGGGCTCGTTCGAAAGCACTCAGGTCAGGGGCTGCGGAAGAAAAAAAGGGCCGCACTACGCGGCCCCTTCTTCGCCTCTAAGGCGGATCGCTTCAGGGATCGGCTTTCACCGTGGGCGGTCGGTTCACGTTGGTCACGGTGATCAGGACCTGATCCTCGGCCAGGGCTCCGCAGGCGTCCACCACCCGCAGGGTCACCACAACCTTCAACACCTCGCAACCCTCCACCTCCGGAGCGACAAACACCGGGCAGAGGGTGTCCGCCCCCACCAGTTTCCCGGCACTGGTAGTCCAGAAGATCTGGATGGGGTCCCCGTCGGGATCGCCGGCTCGCGCGAGGATCGCGATCTGGCTGCACTCGGGAACCGTGAGATCCGGCCCGGCCTCGACCCAAGGGGCACGGTTCACGTTGCGCACGAAGATCCGTACCGTGTCCTTGGCCTCCGCCCCACAGGGGTCCCGCACGGTGACCACGAGCTCCACCACTTCACCTTCGCACCTTTGGGTAAGCGGGGCGGTGTACATGGGGGTGAGCATGCGCGGGTTATCGAGGGTTCCGCGGTTGCAGGGAATGGTCCAAAGCACGGTGAGGTTCTCGCCATCGGGATCGACCGCCGTGGCCTGGAGCGGCACCTTTTCGCCCTCATCCACCACGATGTCCGGTCCAGCCTCCACCATCGGCGGATTGTTCACGTTGAGAACGTGGATAACGATCGTGTCCTGGGCCTTCCCCCCCCAGCAGTCCTCGGCCACCACGGTGATGGGCACAAACTCGCCCGCGCAGTCGGAGACCATGGGCGCGTAGTACACTGTCTCAAAGGCATTGGGATCGGAGAAGTAGCCTTTGGTCGCGGACCAGGTGATCTTTACGGGATCCTTGTCCGGATCAAAGACGTTGGCCCGCAAGACCAGGCTCTTTCCCTCCTCCACCGTTTTCTCAGGAGTCAGACAGCCAGGCGGTACCTTGGGAGCGGAGGGCAAACAAACTGGGGGCGCCGGTGGCGCACTGGGCGGGCAACCCGCCGGCGGAGGGCACGGCGGGCATGAGCCCTCGTCGTGGATGAAGTTCAACCCGGGACCTCCGTCGATGAAATTGCAGCCGGGGCCGTCCAGGATCACGTCACACCCCGGTCCGCCGAAGAGCTTGTCGTTCCCAGCCTCACCCTCGATACGGTCGTCGCCGTCCTCGCCGTAGATCACGTCGTCGCTGTCGCCACCGAAGAGGAGGTCATTTCCTGTTCCGCCTAAGAGGAGATCGTACCCTGGGCCCCCCTGGATGAGGTCAGCGCAAGGTCCTCCGAGGAGAAGATCGTTCCCTTCAAACCCAAAGATTCGATCGTTTCCGTCAAGACCCAGGATGAGGTCGTTCTCCGGTGTGCCGAACAGGGAATCCTCGCCGTCCGTGCCCACGAGGACCTTCGCGGGCGGATTGGCCTGAAGGAAGCAGAGGATCACGTCCCACATGGGATCCGTGCAGGGAGCATAGGGCAGGTAGCGCACGAGGAGGTCAATGATGTTAGGATCTACTTTGTATTTAGCGAAGCAAACGGGGACGGTGACGGTGGGGGTGGGCGCAGCGAGCTCGAGGAGGAGGCTCGGCAATGTGGCCGGGTCCTCCGCGAGGACAAATTTGCCCCCGCATTTCTCGGCGATGGCCCGCAGGGACACCTGGCTCTGGGGCTCCAGGGCAATGCCCACCACGTCCACCACGTAGCCCTTAGCACAAAGCTCTCCGGCCACGCTCAGGGGATCACCTCCGCAAGTCTCCTCGCCGTCGGTGAGGAGGATCAGGCGGGCTCCTGAAGGAGCCGCGGCGGACGCGGTTGTCAAGGAGTCAGCCAGGGGGGTCCACCCCCGGGCAGCCAATCCCTCAATGCTCCCCACAAGCGCGGACCGCTCGGCCGGAGGATGTACACCATAAGCCAAGATGAGCTCGATGTCCGCACAACTTTGGGCCTTGGGGTCCCCCGGCAGACGGTGCCCGAAGGTCACCACCCCGAAAGCCGTGGCCTCCGGAATGGCCTGAATTGTCTGGATCAGGGCTTCCTTGGCCCAGGCAATCTTTGTCTTCCCCGCCGTCCAGGGATCGTTCATGGAATTCGAGGCGTCGAGGATGAACATGTAACCCACGGGGGCGGCGAGGGCACCCAGACCCACCGCCAAAATTACAGCAACCAACCCCACTTTTCTCATCGCGACCTCCTTGGTCAGCTCAAGGGAGTATAGCGGAAAAATGCGTTCAGGTATGTAACGCAGGCTACATTCATCGTCGCCGCACGTACCGTCGCCCGGGAAGTTCCTCCACAAACCCGGAAAGCACTAGCTCCACAAGGATCTGCGCTGCTTGAGAGTGGGAAAGGCCGGTGCGAGCCACAATGTCCTCGATGGAGAGCGGCTCCAGGGATAGGAGCCCATACACCTGCGCCGCTTGCGGAGGGAGCTCAGGTTCCCGCGTCCTGGCCTGGATCTGCGCAAGAGGGAGCATGTCGAGCTCCTCCAGGACATCGTTCACCGCGGTCACGGGCTTGGCACCCTCTTTGAGAAGCCGATTTGCCCCCGCTGACGCCTCGGAGGTGATGGGCCCAGGAACGGCCAAAACTTCTTTGCCCTGCTCCAGGGCGCAGTCCGCGGTGATAAGGGCGCCGGAGCGTTCCGGTGCTTCCACCACCACGACCAAACGGGAAAGGCCGGCGATGAGGCGGTTTCGCCGGGGAAACGTCCACTGCGTGCCCTCCATGTCCCATGGGAATTCAGAGATGACGGCTCCGCATGCGGCGATCCTTCCCATGAGCTTTTCGCTTCCTGCGGGATAGGGTTTTCCCAGACCTGTCCCCAAAACGGCGATGGTGCGGCCGGAAAGAAGGGCCCCTTCGTGGGCGGCGGTGTCGATCCCGGGGGCCATTCCGGAGACCACGGTGACGCCGCGTGCGGCCAGTTCCTGGGCGAGTTTCTTGGCCACAAGCCGGCCGTAGCTCGTGCAGCGGCGGGTGCCTACCATGGCCACCGCTAAGCGATCCTCCTCCCGCCACTTGCCCAGAATGTAGAGCACCGGCGGCGGATCAGGTATTTCTTGGAGGGGCTCAGGATAATCAGGCTCCTCGATGGTCACAATCCGCGCACCGGCCTTTCCCGCCTTTTTCAGTTCCCCTTCAGGATCGGCCCGCCGGCGTTCCGCAAAGATCTGGGAAGCCACGTCGCCGAAAAGATCGGGAAGGGGCTCCCGCGCCAGGGCCTCCCAGGCCTCCATGGGCCCGCCGAAGCGTTTCACAATAAGCTCCCGCCGCCGCGGCGTGAGGGACGACAAAAGATTCAACCCTACCCAGGCCAGCTTTTGGTCCATCACCCCCGATGGTATCGGTTCTCCTCGGCTAAGCGACAGGTTCCTAAGGTTTGCTTCCTCCGCCGGCCCGGAAGTACAATGAGCGACCATGCTGAGCAAAGTTTTTGTGTGTTTGCTTTTCGGGGCAGCGGCCTTGGCCCAGACCGGGATCCACGAGCACGCCCTGGCTGGGATCGGCCCGGATCGGTTCGCCGTGGCTCGGAGAACCCAGGTGGAAATCTATCGGCTTACCAATCTTTCCCGGCCTGAACTGGTCCTTTCCGCACCCCAGCAGCTGGAAGGGGTCGCGTCGCTTGGGGCCTCCGCCGACGGTCGCTTCCTTGCCGCTGGAGGGGAGTGGGGCCGGGTGGCCGTTTGGGATCTTTCCACCGGAAAACTCCTCTACGAGCAAAAGCTCCACAAGTTCAAGGTGTGGAGCGTCACCTTTTCTCGCGACGGAGCCCTTCTTGCCTCCGGAGCCTTCGATGGCACCGTAAAAATCCTTGATCTGCGCACGGGGCTGGAGGCCGGGGTGTTCATCGATCCTGAGCTTCGCTCCCCGGACAATCCAGAGGGTACGGCCCACACCGGCTGGGTGCGGTGCGTGGCCTTCTCGCCCGATGGGAAGTACTTAGCCACAAGCGGCTGCGACGGATACGTGCGCATCTGGGACGCCCAGAGCCTCCGCCTTATCCAGAAAATCCGGGGCGGGATCAACGTGTACTCCGTGGCCTTCTCCGCGGACGGGAAATACTTGGCCTGGGGGAACAATCCCGGGGAAGTGCGGCTGGCCTCCGCGGGCGATTGGCGGGAGCTGCGGGTCATTCCGGTGAAGAACCCCGCGTTCTGTGTGGCCTTTTCCCCGTCCGGGCGATATCTCGCTGCCGCCGGGCATCAAAAAGTGATCTGGGTGTGGGACGTGGTCTCCGGAACGTTGATAGGGGAGCTTTCCGGTCACGAGGGCCGTATTTGGGGCCTCTCCTTCCTTTCGGAGACAAGGCTCGTGACCACCGCGGAGGACGGGACGTTCCGGGTTTGGGACCTCGGGAGCTGAGGCTCGCCGCGCTTTCGGAAAAAATTGTGGCCTGCCGGGCCTGCCCGAGGCTTGTGGTCTACCGCGAGGAGGTGGCCCGGCGCAAAGCCCCGGCGTTTCGCGACGAAGACTACTGGGGAAAGCCCGTTCCGGGCTTTGGGGATCCCGCGGCCTGGCTTTTCATTGTAGGCCTTGCGCCGGCGGCCCACGGCGCGAATCGCACGGGAAGGATGTTCACCGGCGATGGTCCCCGCGGAGCCGGCGATTTCCTCATGGCTGCTTTGCACCGCGCCGGTTTGGCCAGCCAGCCCTTCGCCCGCTCCGCAGAAGATGGCCTTTTTCTTCGGGGCGTATTCTTGAGCGCAATATGTCGGTGCGCTCCACCCCAAAACCGCCCCACTCCCCAAGAAATCCAAAATTGCCTCCCATTCTTGGCGGAGGAGCTGCGCATCATTCGGCCCAAAGTCGTTCTGTGTCTAGGCGGGCTCGCCTTTTCCTGGACCTTACAGGTCTTTGTGAGCTTGGGTCTGGAAGTTCCCGGGCCCCGGCCGAAATTTCGGCACGGCCTTTCCTTGGATCTCCGGCCGAAGGGCCCTCTGGTCCTCGCCTCCTACCATCCTTCCCGGCAAAACACGCAAACCGGAAGGCTCACCCCGGCCATGCTCGACGAAGTTTTAGCCAAGGCCCAAGGAATTCCTCTTGGGAAGCGCGGAGGATAAGGACGGAAAGGAGGGCCAAGAGATACCAAAGCCCGAACTTTTCCCCGACCGGAAAGACCGCGCCCGGAAGTTTTCCCAGGTTTTCCACGAGCCAAAGGTAGGGCTCGGAAAGACCGGCCAGGATGCGGCTGACCAAGACCTGGGTCTGAGGAATGGCAAGAAATGGAAGCCCGACGATTCCGGCCCAAAGGAGCACGGTGGTCCAGGGAATGAGGATGGGATTGGTCAGAAGTCCGTAGGGCGCGAGGTACCCAAACGTGGAGCCGAGGAAGGGCAGAACCCCAATTTGAGCACAAAACGTCACGGCCACGATGTCCAAAAGCCACCCAATGGGCCGGGGAAGGAGTCGGCGCCGGGTGCTTTCGCTCCAAGCAGGAAGAAAAACGATGATCCCGGCGGTGGCGGAAAAGGACAATTGAAACGCGGCGTCCAGGGCGGACCAAGGCCAGATAAAAAGGACGAGGAAAGCCGCAAAGGAAAGGCCTTGGAGGGGATCGAGCCAAGCTCGGGCCACCCAGCCCCGCTCCCAAAGGACCCAAAAGACCCCAAGTACCCCGAACATGATGGCTGCGCGGAGGAGGGAGACGCGCAGGCCACCGATGAGGACGTAGAGGCCAACGAGGGGGATGAGAAAGAAGTAGCGCCAGGCTTTGGGGAGGCGAAAGAGCCCCAAAAGGAACCAGCCTCCGGCCACAAGGATCCC
>JBBIVL010000001.1:6489-33724 GCA_037439765.1 Candidatus Bipolaricaulota bacterium | reverse complement strand
GGGCGCATGGCGGCCATTCCCAGAAAGAAGGCGCCAATCCAAAGAAAAGGCACAAATTTTCGCCAGGCTGCCAGGATCAGGAACGATGTGGCGATGGCCAGGGCCCAAGGCCCGAGAGAAAGCATTTGGCCAAAAGCGAGACCGAACCCCAAGGCCGCGGCCATCCCCGGAAGAAGTGCCCTTCCCATCCTTCGCCCTCAGTATATTTCCCCGGCTTTTACCTGGCCGCGGCGTTGGAAGACTTTGTGGCCTCATCCTCAGCTCGGCCGGGTATAATAAAGGGCTGGGGGTGACCGGACTCGACGGGAACACCGAGGCCGAGGTAGCAAGCGGAGCTCCCGTTCGCTCCTAAAACCACGGGAACGGCAAAATAAATGCCGACTACGCTTACGTTCCTGCTTACGCCCTGAACTAGCGCGTAAGCCGTCCGCGGTCCCCTCGCCCGCGGGGGATCGTTGGGCGTGACCGAAGCGGGCTAGCCCAATGGCCCTAGCCCCGGGGCTGAGGGCGAGAACTTAAGGGGCTTGGGGCCGAGCGATCCTGCCCGTGGGAGCGCGAGGCCCGAGAGAGAAAACACGGGCTAAGCTTGTAGAGGCCGAGGTCAAGGTGTTTTCGGACGGGGGTTCAACTCCCCCCACCTCCACCAGGGCTAGGGCGTAGCCAAGCGGTAAGGCAGCGGGCTTTGGACCCGCGATCGGAGGTTCGAATCCTCCCGCCCTAGCCAGAGATGAACCCCTCGGAACAAATCTCTTTCCTTCCCCCTCTTCCCGGGGATCTTGCGCGTGAAGCCCTCACCCACGCGTCTTATGCCAACGAAACAGGCGAGCCAAGCAACGAACGCCTGGAGTTCCTGGGCGATGCCGTCCTCAATTTGGCCGTAACGGAGATCCTCTTTCGCCGCTTTCCCGAGCGGGAGGAAGGGGAACTCACGAAGATCCGGGCCGTGGTGGTCTCCCGGCCGGTGTTGGCGGAGGTGGCCCGCCGCCTCGATTTGGGAAAACATCTGCTCTTGGGCCAAGGGGCGGAGGAGGCCGGGGCGCGGGAGCGACCCTCCGTGTTGGCCTCCGCCCTGGAGGCCCTCCTCGGCGCGGTTTTCCTCGCCTACGGTTATTCAGCTGCGCGGGACCTCGTGGAGAAGCTGTTCTCCCTAGAGATCGAGCGCTACGCCCAGGAAACCCCGGATTACAAGTCGCTCCTTCAGGAACTCGTGCAGGCGCGCTTCGGGGGGCTACCGGAATACCGAGTGGTGGAGGAAGAGGGGCCGGAGCACAAGAAGGTTTTCACCGTGGAGGTTTCCGCTGGCGGGCACTCCGCCCTGGGCCGGGGGAAATCCAAAAAGGAAGCGGAACAGGCAGCAGCAAAGCGCCTTTACCTTGCCCTCACCCAGCCGGAAACCCCGGGAGCCTCCGCGGCGTAAGATAAGCGGGGCTTTCCCCAAAAAAGGAGGAAGGATGCGCGCATGGATTCTTGTAGGCCTGTTCATCTTGGGAGGGTTGGCCTTCGCCCAGCCCGAGGAATTCCGCGATCTAGGCTTTGGGAATAAGCCATTCAACCTTGGCGATGTGGGCCAGCTCAGCCGGGCTGTGATCCGGGACAATGACCCAGCCAATACTTTCCCCATCTACTTCACCCGCGTCACCGTGGAGAACCTGGGCACGGCCAAGGCCGAGGACATCGAGTGGGTGGAGCTACGCATGGAGACCTCGTGCGGGAAGAACCTAGTTCTCGCCTGGGGCCAGGGTTTTCCGGTGCGGCAGATCCTCCTTGACCGCAATCCCGAGGAACGCATGATCCAAGACGACGGCGAGGCTTATCTCTACGTTTGGGTGAAGGTCACGGACAAGATCACCGAGGGGCGCACGCTCCAGCCGAAAGTCATTTTGGAGTGGGCCGAGGGCGATAAGGGCGGAACGATCGAGCTTGTGGATGGCGTCCCAGAGAAGCTGGTGGTGGCCGGGAGTTTCTCGGCAAAGATCCTCCCCGGGCCGGAGGGTGGGAACCTCAACCCCGGTGATCGCTTCCCGGTGGCGGAGATCGAGGTGCAGGACACGGCGGACGTGAACCCCTGGGGCCTGGACGTGGTCAAGGTCCGCCTGGATGGTCCCGCGGATCTTTTGTGGATCCTGGATAACGGCGTCACGAAACTGGAGATCCCGGCCGGCCGGGATTTCACCCTGCCTGAGCCGCTTTTCGCCGCCCTCGATGAAGGCACCGGAAAACTCACAGTGTGGGTGGAAGTGCCCGTAAAGTTCAGCGCCAAGGATCCGGTCACCGTGGCGCCCACTCTGACCCTCTCCCTCAAGGAAGCTGGGCACACTCAAAGCTTCAAAGTGACCGATCCCGTCGCGGATCGAGCCGTGGCCGCGGGCCTGGAGACCGTGGAGGTGCGGGTCCCCAAGAGCGGACAAGTGCTCAGTCCGAGCCCAGTGACGCTTGCTTACTCCGAGCTCAAACTCGGGGATCAGGATCGGAATGCCACGCCGGTGCGCCTGGATTCCCTTGCCCTAAAACCCTTGGGAACGCTCACCGCCGTGGGGAGCGTGGAGGTGGTGGACCAGGGCGGCCGCCTTCTGGGCTTCGCTTCCGGCTTGGAAAAACCCGTGGCCCTCATCTCCCCCGATGGGAAACCCCTCCTCCTTTACGACAACGCATCCCTCACTTTGAACATCACCCTCAACCTCACCGGAAAAATCCCACTCGGCGCGAGCCTCCTTCTTTCCCATGAGGTCGCGGTGGAGGAGGTTCTGCCCCGGGATTGGCTCGCCCGCAGCGACGCCCTCACCAAGTTCAAGGGAACCCATGTGGTCACGCCGAAAGAGGCTGTGTTCTTCGGAAAGCCCACGGTGAAGCTGACGAAAGCCGAGGACAAGGCCCTTATCAGCACCGATGGCGAGACGATCGGCCTTCTTTCCGGAAAACTTTCCGTGAAACCTTTGGAGTTCGTAGAGGTTTCGAGCCAAGGCCTTTCCGGTTACAAATTGACCACAAAACCCTTAGAAGACGGCCTGAGCCTCACCTTGGAGGCCGGGAAAGCCAAGGCCGGGGATTTGGCAGCGTTTGTGCCGAGCCTGAAACCCGTGCGCGTCCCCGCGAAGGAAATGACGGTGACCCTGAGCCTGGGGGTGGACAAAGTGGTGGACTGGGCGGGGATAACCCTTCCCTTCACCCTTGGGCCGCGCGAGGTTTCCTTCTCCTTCGTCGTTCCGCAGATCGGGATCCTGCCTACGCCGGAGCGCAAAGATGCCGCCGTGATTCATGCGGATACGCCCCTCACAGCCCTGAAGCTTTATGTCTATGTGAACCCTGAACTTCCCGTGAAACTTGCGGAGGTCCAGGGTTTGGAGCCCTATGGGGCGGAGGTGGTGGCGGAGGAGAAGCCCGAGCCTGGGCGGATTCTCGTTTTTGTGGCTCTTCTGCCAGAGAAGGAGCCGGCGAGCGGCGCCCTTGTGGAGCTTGTGTTCACGAAGGCAGAAGGGGTCAAGGAAGAGGTGACGGTTCCCGTGCGGATCGAGGTCTTAGAGGCCGTGGATCCTGCGGGCAAGCCCGTTCCCTTCTTCTTGGATCCGGAGGTGGTGGAGCTCAAGTTCTAGCGGACGAGGTTGAAAGCCCAGGATAGTCGGTCATAATCGGAGCGGACGGCCCCGTCGTCTAGCGGCCAAGGATTTCGGGTTCTCAACCCGAAGACAGGGGTTCAAATCCCCTCGGGGCCAGAGAGTTGCGGGTTTCTTTTCGCTAAAAAGTCCGTCCGCGACGGGGTTTACCGTGGTGTCCGTTTTTGCCGCTCTGGGCAAACGTTCCACCAACCAAAAGTGCACTTTTGTCTTTTTCTGACCCCCTTATGCCCGTTCTTTATGCGAAGGAAGATGCGTAAATGCTCAAAGGCAATAGCATAGGGCACCTGATTTTGGCCTGAATTTCGTATCCCGGTTGGGGCCGTTCCTGGGCCCTTCACGCCCCAATGTGCCGGAAGTCTTTCTCCGTTCTTAGTTTCCTTTGTTGAAAGGAAACTTGACCGGGGTGGGCACTTCGGGACTAAAATGCAGGCCACATGGAATAAATAAAGGGGGTCAGGATGAGGGGGAAACCTCTTGTTCTCCTTTTCAGCGTTTGGGGAGTGATCGGTTTCGCTGGCGCCTGGGCCGGCCCTCCACGGGAGCTCCTTTCCCAAGCCGTGGTCTTGCGCATGGTGGGTATTGTGAAGGGCACGGTGGCGCCAGGACTCGTCCTTCTTGGCATCCATGATGTTAACGGTGATGGCTTTCCCGATCTTGTGGTGGGTGGAGACCGCCGGGTCCAAGTGTTATTTGGCGACGGCCAAGGCCACTTTTCTCCCGGCCTCTGGACATATTTGGAGGTCTCAGAATATTCCGAGGGCCAGCCCATCCCCGGCCGCACCATAGAGGAGTTCGGAAGAAGGCAGTGGGAACCATATGAGCTGGAGGAGCGGGAGGGCAAGCTCTTCGTGCCCCAGGAAGTTTTCGTGGAAGCTGGGGTTTTGGCGGATCTCGACGGCGACGGAATTCTTGACCTAGCTGTTCGGGGCTTCAGCACCAAGGCCAAGGAACGACGGCTTTACCTCCTGCACGGACGTGGCATGGGTGAGTTCGTGCGCATCGGGAATCTGCCTTACCCGGCCGGCAATGTCCTTTCCGAGCTTTGGGCCGTGGGCGGAGAACTTTTCTTTGCCGTTGCGGAAATGGATAAACCCGCAAGGTTGTACCGGGTGAGCGTAAAGGAGAGCCTGGGAAGCCCGCGGCTAGAGAAGGTGCGGGAAGGCCAATGGATTCTAAGGTGGGTGGGCGATCTCACCGGGGACGGTGTTTGCGATCTTTTGATCCACACGAAAGAGAAGGTCCAGGTCCTTGTGGGCGACGGGAAAGGAGGCTTCCGGGAGGGCCCATGGTTTGTGCCCCTGAAGGGCGAGGTGCAAGGGGTTGTCGTGGCCGATCTCGATGGGGATGGCCTTTCGGACCTGGTGGTCCTGACCTCCACTGGGATTTCCACCGCCCTGCAGCGGGAAGAAGGGTATGTGGAGGCATTCTTCCGGGATCTTGGGCTCCCTCTCTTTCGCCACGCCGTGGCCGACCTCACCGGCGATGGCCTCCTCGACCTCCTTTTGCAGCGCTCCGCTGGATTTTGGGAGTACTACATCCTTCCTGGGGACGGCCGAGGCGGGTTCCTGGAGCCGGTGGCGGAATTTGTCGTGCTCAATGCTCCTTTGATGGAGCCGAACTTTTCTGACCTCAACGACGATGGCCTCCTGGACCTTGTTTTCTCCCAGTTCGGCGGCGGGGACATCCTCATCTTGTTGAACGGCGGAAAAGTGCCGGGCAAAAGCCTCCACCCCCTTCCGGGAACCCTCCTTTCTGTGGGGGATTTTTCCGGCGATGGTGCGCCAGAGATCCTTGTGGCGGACGTGAGCCGTCGGGGTGTCGGGGTGTTTTGGAACAACGGGAAGGGAGGCATCATCTACCGGCCCCTTGCCGTCCTGGACCGGGATCCCCTGGCCGGGGCCCTGGCCCCTGAAGTGGCCTACGTCCTCCTTCCCGGTGATGAATGGCGTCCGCCTGAACTTCTGGCCCTGGATTGGGCAGGAAAAATTCTGGACCGCTGGAGCTTGAGCGACGAAGCCCTCCCCATCTTGATCGTCAGCGACCTGGACGGTGACGAAGTGGAGGAGGTGGCCATCCCCGCTAAAACCGTTCTCCATGTGCTTTGGAGAAAAAGCTTCCTGCGCAACTACCCGTGGCCGAAAGGGGAGGCGAGCTTTCTTTCCCCTGGACCGGGGAAACTCTGGGCCATCTCCATCGCCGAGTATGCAGACCTTTTGGAGGTCACGTTCTCCAAGCGGGAGCCGGAGATTTCCCCGCCCATCCTTTCCCTGGAGGCCGTGCCCCTCAGCATGACCGCGGGAGATCTTGATGGGGACAGGATTCCCGATCCTGTGGTTCTGGCCATGGAGCTTGGGGTGGAAGTAAGGGACGAAGAGCCCGTGATTGTGGTGGAGCGGGTTGTGGCGGGGCTGGTCCTTTCCTCAGCGGGCCCGCGGGTGGAGGAGGTCCCGGGCTTTCCCAAGGACCAGACCCCTTGGCCGTTTTTGGGAGCGGGGGTGGCCTCCTTCGCGGGCAAAGCCCAGCTTGTGTACACCACATCTGCCGGGGCTGGGGTCTTTCTCGCTCCCTTTAAGAACGGGCTGGAGGGGCCGGTCACTGTGGACGTTCCCGGTGGACCTATTTTTGCCGCCGATCTTGATGGGAACGGCGAGGATGAGGTCCTCACTCCCACTGTAGGCCTGGCCCCGCTCCTCGCCATCCTCTGGAACGGAGGTGGAAGATGAAGAGATTTTGGTTAATGAGCGTTGTGGTCATCTTGGTGTCATTTTTGGCGTTTGCTGCCTATTCCCAATGCATTCATCAATTGTATGGAGGTGTGGAAGCTGACAGGAGAACGCTTTCTGTCCCCGTCACGATCATCGCTAAGCTGGTGGAGAAAGTTCCTGGTTTAAGGGCACTCGCCCCGGATATCGAGGTAACCCTGGAGTTCAACGCCGAGATGGAGTTTCGCCTGGATTGTGAGTGCGAGCCATGCTGCAAAGCTCCGCAAAAGCAGGTCGCCTCTCTTTCGGTTTTTGCCAGCGTAAACATATTTGGGGCACGGTGAGTTTCGCAGGTGCAAGTTCGGCTTCGAGCGAAGGGGAGCAGGATCCGCTTCCAGGTAAAGCGTGCCGGCTTCCTGTGACACTTGCCTACCGAGAGGGCGATCAAGTTCCAGCCATCGGGTTTGGTTTGTCCCTTGGGGGTGTCGAACTCAAAAGGGAGCGGGTCAGGATGGAGTTCTGGGCGACCCCGCATTGTGGGTGCACCGACGATCCCCGGTGCTTTGTCAACACCGCGCCCACCATTGTAGAGGTTTCCCCTGCGTACTTGGACCTGAACAAGGGGGAGAGCGGCACAATCACGGTGAGGGCAGTGGATGCGCAGCAGAACCTGGCCCCCTTCCCCGAGGAGATCGTCGGCCCTGGGTACCTTCCGGCAAAGCTTGTGGAGGACCGGTACGACGATGGGGCAGCGGGCGAGGCCACGTACCGCGTGGAATTTCCGACGGAGGGCGAACAGCTGCGGAGCCTCGTTCCGGTTAGTGTTCTTGACACATGTGGACAGGGAGACCTAAAAAACGTTCCTGTGCGCCTATTTTATCCGCCGGTGATCACCCCGATTCATGAGGGAAGCAGGTGGGGTGATGGATCCTACCTGCAAATGTTTCTGGTCGACGACCCGGACTTCAGAGGATGTAACTATGACCGTTGGGAAGTTGTAGAAGTGACCGTAACCGGTCAATGCGGAAATTTCTATTATCCGCCCCGACTTATCTCCTGCTGGTGCGTGCATGAGGAGTGCAGGACCTCAGGTCTGGCCTTTAAGCCTGAGCCTGACTGTTGCGAGCGAAAGTTCACCATTGAGGCTAGAGATTCGTCGTCTCCAGTGGGGCCTCAGAAGGGGATGCTTTCCGTGAGCGTTCCCAATCGCCCACCCAGGTTAGGACTTGGAAATAGGGTCCTCAAAGTCAGGCCGGGTGAGACAATCACAGCGAGAATTTCCGCTGACGACCCCGATGGGGACACGATCACCATCACACAGACACTTGGTCCAGGGGTGTTTGTCCCGGTCCAAGGTCAAGGTTGGGCTAGCAGCACATGGACCTGGACTGTGCCCGACGTGTGCGGGGAATCCTTAAGGCGGGTTTTTGTCGTAGGGTTCAACGCCGCCGACAGTTACGAGGCCAAAAGTGAGGCGTCCTTTGTGGTCCGCGTCCGCTGTCCGCCCAAGGCCTATGATGCCTTCGCCCTCGTGCCCAGAGGAGGGAGTTCCACGGCCGCAGCCTACGTCTACGCTCCCGATAGCCCTTCGCTTTCCATAAAGGTGGGGGATGTGCCTTTTGGGCTTTCCGTTTCTGCCCACGTCGAAGACGATCCCTTCGCCCCCGGGATGGGTGGGTTCATGGTGGAGTTCGATGTTTCCGCGGAGAGCACCCTCTGCGACGGTGTGTATGCGGTTCCCTTCACCGTGACTGATCAGGACGGTCTTTCCTCCCAGGCCACCCTTTATGTGCACGTGGTGGGGAATAGGCCACCTCAATGCTCGCCCGAGGTCCTTGAGGGGAGAACCACGGTGGCTCTCAGCCCCACCGGGGAGAAGCGGGGCATGGTGTTCCTTGGGCCGTATTAGGATTTGGGATCCCGATGGAGACGAGGTCTACGTCATTGCTCCCGGCATCCCGCCCCAGTACGCCAGCGGCCTTTCCGCCATCCTCGGTTCCCTTTATTTGGGTTACGAGGCCGGGACTTGACTGGGGGGGGGTACCTGGGGACTAAAATGCGAGTAACTTGAGCGAGTTCAAGAAGGAGGTTGGGATGAGAGAAATATGGCGGTTTGTTCTTAGGGTGGCCTGTGGTGTGTTTATTGCCCTTTGGGGTGGGGGCTCCACATACGGGGCCTCCTTTGTTCCTCCTGAGGTGATGGAGCTTCTTCCCCAAGCAGTACTTCTGTGGAAATCGGCGGTACTGGCGCCGGAGGCAGGCCCACCCGGCTACTTTCTCCTTGGAGCAGGGGACATAAACGGAGATGGACATCTTGACGCTGTCCTCACTCAAACTGACGCAGCGGAAATCTGGAAAGGTGACGGGACCGGACGGTTTACAAAGGTTTGGGTCCTGTTCTACGAAACACGCGAGCGGATCGGCCCTGGAGGAAAAGGTGTGTACCCAGTGGGGGATTTTGCTGCTCACAGCGGGATGCTGTTCGACTTGGACGGCGACGGAGATTTAGATCTTTTGGCAAGTGGCCTTTATGCAAATTCACCGGAGTTCCAGGGATTGCTTCCGAAATTGTACTTGTTTCGTAATGATGGTCATTTCTACTTCGAACGCGTTGCCGTTTTTGACCTTGTGGCTCCTTTCGACCGTCTTTGGATCAGCGATTTAAACGCAGATGGTGTTGCCGATATCTTGGGCGCATCTGTGGACATAGATGAAGAAGGCTATCACACTCGGGTGTACTGCTTGTCTGGTCAAAAGGACCGTCGAAAGCGTCTCAAATTTGGTGAGCCGACCCTGGTTTTCGAGGGCCGTGGCAACCCCCGCTTCTTGGGGGACGTAAATGGGGATGGTTTTCCGGATTTGGTGTTGTTCACCGAAAAAGAAGTGTTTCTGTGTCTCGGAAATGCAAAAGGGGGTTTCCTCGAAGAGCTACATTACCAGCCTTCTGATACCCCCTTGCAGGACGTTGTGCCGGGGGACCTGAATGGAGATGGCCTTCTAGACCTTGTTGTGGCCACCCAAAAAGGAATCATTGTCGCTCACCAAAACAACAGGATTTTCGTGGAGGCAGGCATTCAATCTTTCGATTTCCAGCCCCAAAGGGTCAGCTTGGGAGATTTCACTGAGGATGGTTGCCAAGATGCAGTAGTAGCGGGATTGCAACAGCTCCTGGTCCTTCCTGGGGATAGGAAGGGCGGATTTGCCCCGTGGGGGAGTGAACAGGCCTTGGAGACGGTGGGCAAGATCCACGTTGTCGATGTGAACCAAGATGGCTTAGCGGACATCCTTTTAGAGGGGAGATTTTTCACCATCGTGCTTATGAACGGAGGAAGGCCCTGGGGAGTGAGTCACTTGCCCCTTAGAGGAAGCCAACTCCTCGGCGTAGGCGATCTAAATGGCGATGGCTATTTGGAGCTGATTGCTGAGCACGGCAACGGAATCGACGTCTTTTGGAACAACGGGAAAGGCGCGTTCGTTCGCAAAAAACTTGCGGATCTTCCATTCTTACCCCTAACGGCTCAGGAGGTCGCAAACACCCTCTACGTACTTGGCGTAAGCACAGAAAGGATAACCACCGACTGGCCCCCAACGTTTGAGGAACGAACCGTAGGCGATCTTCTGGCTCTTTCCCCGGACGGCAAGGAAATCAGACGGTGGAACCGGCTGGAAAACGTGATCCCCATCCTGGTCTCGGGCGATTTTGATGGAGACGGAGCTAAGGACGTTGCATGTCCTGCCAAGGATGCCTTGTTTGTTCTGTGGGGTGGAACCAAGCTTGTTCGCTATTCTTGGCCCAAAGGTGGGCTCAGCCTGATCGTTTCAAGTGACTTCGAGGGGGATGGGGTTACAGAGATCGCCGCCATTGCCACCGAAGAAAGGACAAGCCTTGTTTTCGTTTCCCTCAAGAATAGGGAGCTGACGTTGTCTGAGCCGCTCACATACTTTGACGACGTGCTTCCCTTGGCCATCACCCAGGGGGACTTGGACGGCGACGGCCGTTCCGATCCCCTGATCATCGGTCTGAAGTTCGCCTTCAACCTCGTGGGAGAGGCGCTCAAAATTGAACCCGCTGGCGCCGAATTAGCACTTTACCTTTCTCAAACCGGGCCAAGGACCTTGGATCTTCCCGACTTTCCCCTCCAAGATGCGCCGTGGTTCCTCAACGGAATTACGGCCGGGGACTTCAACGGGGACGGTGCGGTGGACGTGGCTTATACCACCGTAGGTGGGGCTGGATGCTTTGTGCTTCCAGGGAGGGGGCATGGCTCGTTTGGAGAAACTTGGCACATTCCTGTCCCGATCGGGCCGGTGTGGAAAGGGGACCTGGATGGAAACGGACAAGATGAGCTGATTGCCACCACCTTGGGAATGGCCCCGACAGCCTGGATCCTCTGGAACGGGGGTGGGCGATGAGGAGGATTGCGTTTGTGCTTGGAGTGTTTGTGATTTTTGCCATGCCGCCCGTTTTGGCCGAAGAAGGCCCATGTACTTGCACCCCATCCTGCCGGTTTGGGCTTCACGAAAAAACGATCACTGTGGGAATCACCGGCTCCCTCCGCACCCTTTTCAAAAATCTTTCCATTGAGGCTGCTGTTAGCTTAACCTACACCTTGAGCCGTACGGTCACGGTCACCCACGAGTGCAATTGTACGCCCTGTTGTCCTGGCCAGATGGCAACCAGCACCTATAGCGTGGCCCCTCACGAAGTCCGCGTTTGGGATCCCTCTCAACCCGAGAAGCTTGGGAGGACCATCCCGTACGAGATCATGACCCACTTGGTCCCGGAAAACTTCGTCAGGGAAGGGCCAATAATAAATGCTTCTGCAGGCAAGCTGATATGTACGATCACCGAAAAATTTACTTCCACCCAACTTGGGGGGACACTTTCCCTTGGGTTTGCGGCCGGGCTGGGCTACAAAATGGTGAGCGGAACCGTGACCTTAAGCTCGCAGGGAGTGGGGGTCGAGTGCGTACCCATCTGTCGCCCACTAGAGGCAAAAGGATGTGACCATGCTCCCAGGATCACCGATTACCCTACGGGAGGCCTGTGGATTCCTGAGGGCAGATCGACGAGTTTCCAAGTGGCTGTCTATGACCCGGATTGGCCAGGGGACACGGTGGAGTTTGCGGCTTCCAGTGAGGAGGCCACGGTCGAATATTCTCAGGTGGGCAAACCGAACGAGGAGGGAAAGCGGCTGGTCACGATCTTTGTCAGGGAGCCCAGCCGGAGCGGCGTAATCAATTTCAAGGTTTGGGATGAATGCGACAACACCGACACGGCGAGCGTGCCGTTCACCCTCATTAAGCGCCCAGTAATTACGCACAAGAGCACGGAGGAGATCGATCCCGGCTGGTGTGGACGTGGCTACAAGAAAGCATTTATCCTCACATACACGATCGAAGATCCCAACGAGGGTGAGCCACTCGACGTTTGGGTGAGGGTCACCGCTTCAGGAGGTTCGGCAACTATCGGCTTCACAGCGCTTAACACCGCACGGATTTGCCCTCGTTGTGGCGATAACGAGGTTTTGGTGCGGTTCTGCCCAGATCCATGCGTGGAGAAAGGCCACGTCACTTTGGAAGCATGGTTTGCCAAGTATCCAGACGCTAAGACCATCTTTGGCGGGGTGGATGTGGTGGTCCCGAATGAGACGCCGACCATTGCTATTTCCCCGTCGAGATTAACGGCCAGGAAGGGAGAAGCGTCTAAGGCTAATGTAAATGCCGCCGATCCTGACAAGGACAGGATTGTTAAGTTGGCTAAAGTCTCTGGTCCAGGAATTCTTTCTATTGTCCGTTATTGGGGGGATCAAGCGGAAGGAGTGCATGAGTGGACAGCCACCACCTCCGTTGCGTGGCACCTCGTGGGCTTCAAGGCCATGGATTGCGTAGGAGGAAGCGGTCTGGCTTACCTCCTCATCCACGTTCTTCAGCCGCCCAAGGCGTATGGGGACTGGGTCCACGTGCCAAAAGGAGGAAGTTCCACTGCCACTGTCTATGTCCACGATCCCGATAGCTTCTCCCACTCCTTCCACTTCCAGCCGCCTTCGGGGATCTCTGTTGCAGTAGTAGGAGAGGAGGAGCCCCGCGACTACGAGGAGGACTACGGCCTCCATTACATTCTTAAGGTTTCTGTGGACAAATCCCTTTGCCCCGGAAGTTACTCTGTTCCCTTTACCGTAACTGACCACGATGGCCTTTCCTCTCAAGCCACCTTGTACGTGCACGTGGGGGGAAATAGACCCCCACAGTGCTCACCCGAGCTCCTTAAGGGAACAACCACGGTGCGCCTGACCCCAACCGGTGTGATGAGGGGAATGGTAGTCCTCGAGCCCTACAGGATCTGGGATCCTGATGAGGACGAGGTGGTGTTCGAGGAAATCGGTGTTTCACCTCAATTTGCTAGCAGCCTCTCCTTCATCCTCGGCTCCCTTTCTCTGGGCTACGAGACGGGAGGAGGGTGGATACTTCCGGATTACTGCCGGGCCTTAAGGGAAGGTGACGTCCTTGAAGACTACTTCACCATCAAGCTTCGGGATAGCTGCGGGGCGGAAACGGAAGTTCCGGTGGTGGTGAGGATCACCGTGGTCGATGAAATCACACCTCAAATTGCCTCACCAGCCCGGGACAAGGTGGTGGAGTGCGATGGTCAAGGGAAAAAAGAAGAGTTTTGGACCATGTCAGCGCCCACGGAATTTTTTGCACTTGACTTGGGGGTAGCTCGTGTTAGGGTGCAAAAAGGGTCAGTGGGCGCGCCTTGGCTGGCCGGGGGTCCGGCCGAAGCGCGAAGGACGTTGGGATGAGAAGAAGGTGGCGGTTGGCCCTTGGAGTATGGTGCGGTGCGCTTTTGGGTTTGGGAGGCTTAGGTTCTCCAACGCTGTCCCTGAGGTGGCCGAGCTTCTTCCCCAGGCCACTCCTATATGGCAGGTGACCGTCCTGGCGACTTTGGCAGACTTCCTGTGGTCCTAGGGGGCTCGTTTCAGAATGGGCTCCGAAGTGAATGTAATAAGCATGGTCGTGATTGTCACGCGTGGCCATTTGAAGGAGGTGTCTATGAACAACTTGAGAAGTTCAAACACCACGTTCAAGGCCGGGTTGGCTCTAGCGCTAGTGTGGGCGGCGCTAATGGGGTTCGACGGGTTAAGTCAAGGCGATTCTTTATGGGAATCGTTCGAGAAAGCAGCCCCACTAGTAGAAGCACCAGATTCCCCTATCAAGCTCTTATATCCGCCCGTCGCCATCGAAGCGGGTGACTTTAACGGTGATGGAAAACCTGATCTGGCACTCGTCAGTTTTGATCTTCATATTCTATTTGGGCGTGGGGATGGTGGATTCGTCGAAGCGCAGTTTCCACCTTGCCCAGTTTCCCGTTCACTGTCATTCATGCACACTGCATTGGGGGACTTCAGTGGAGACGGTCACCTTGATCTCGCTATAAGCGACATGGCAAGCGGGGATCTTTTCGTCTTCCTCGGGGATGGTTATGGTGAATTCAAACCGGCTCCTGGGTCTCCAATCGCGATCGGTGAAAAACCAATCTCTTTGATTACAGCTGACTTAAACGGAGATGGAGATTTAGACTTGGCTGTTGCAACCTTGGAAACAGGAAAGATTTATCTTCTCTTAGGGAATGGCCTAGGAGAGTTCACCTCACCGATGTGTATTTCACCTGTTGATCTAGTTTTCCCAATATCCATGACAGCCGGCGATTTCGACGAAAATGGCCTAGTCGACCTTGCTATTGCGGAGTTGAGGGGACGCGTGGTTGTTCTCTTGGGAACAGGGCATGCAGAATTCCGGTTAAAGGAAACCATTCAGGTCGGGGCAGCGACAAACTCGATAACAACAGGAGACTTCAATGAAGATAGCCCTTTGGATCTTGTTACAGCCAACAAAGAAGATGGCATTGTCACAATAATTTTTGGGGACGGAGCAGGAGGGTTTGCTAACCGCACAGATCTTGGCTTGGAATATCCTGGTCTCCACATAGCCCCAGTCAAGGCTTTGCCTGGAGATTTTAATGGAGATGGGCACTTAGACCTTGCGGTAATCTGTGGAAGTCTGGTAGCGCACCTTTCCATTCTACTTGGCAATGGGCTAGGTAGATTTGTATCTTTCATAAACTACAACTTGGGAACGCCTTACGAAGTTGTGACGGTGAGTGATTTCGATGGAAATGGTTACTCTGACATAGCGATTGCAGGGAGGCACGAAAATCAAGTCCGGATCTTGCTCCACAAAACAAATAGCATATCTGGGTGGCTCGTCCCGCAGGGGCTGTCATCCCATGGTTTTATGGTTGCAGACTTAAACCGAGATCGCCATCAGGATCTTGTGTTAGGGGGCTTGGGTCTCATCCATGTGCTTTTTGGAAATGGGAACAGTGTCTTTGTCCCCAAGTCTTTTCCGGCGATCTTGCCCTTACAGCACGACGTAATTCTTCAGCTTCTTGTTAACGATATTAACAACGACAGCCTGCTGGATGTCGTAACCGTTAATTCTCTGACCAATACGGTATCGATGCTCCTAGGGTCTGAAGAAAAAGTATTGGGCAGTCCACAGACTTATGCTGTTAAGGATCATCCTCTGGGGATCAGCGCAGGAGATTTCGACGAGGATGGTAACCTTGATTTTGTTGTTTCTTTTGCCCATGGAGAACTTTGCCTTCTTTTCACCGATGGCAACGGATATATCAATCGCCAACGCTGTCTTTCCGTAGGGAAAACAGAGTTAGCGAACGTTATTGTGGAAGAATTTAATAAAGATGGCCATCTCGACATCGCTGTTAGTGCTGAGAATGCCGTTCATGTTTTATTAGGGGATGGCTATGGAGAATTCAAGCCTGGGCTAGATTCACCACTTTTCAATGGGAAAAGAATTTGGTCACTCGCGGCTGGTGATTTTAATGGCGACAAGCAGGTTGACCTGGCGGTTGGGTTCCAAGGCGGGATCGAGGTATGGTTTGGGAAAGGAAAGGGAAGCTTTGAAAAGTCAAGCACGTTTGCTACCGAAATTGGCTCCCTTGTTACTTCCTTGGTCTCAACGGACCTTAATAAAGATGGTTTTTTGGATCTTGTCTTTTCCCAGATACATATAGAATTGCACCCTGATTCGAAGGGACCAGGCGGGGTTTGGGTCCTCCTTGGTAACGAAGCGGGAGGGTTCAATGGTCCATATAGGTCCAATGTCCAAGTCGGTTTCTGGGACATAGCTTTGGGAGATTTTAACGAGGACGGAAAGTTAGATATCGCAGCTACTGCTGTTGACAGTATTTGGATATTGCTTAACGCGCTCGAACACCTTGGAGGTGAATCACGATGAAGGCCAAGGTGTTGGTAATACTTGCTATGGCGCTCTTATCGGTTCACGCTGGCTTAGGAGACCCTTCTCAATGTTACATTAGCGAGTGCAACATTCACCGTGACCGTGATCAACGAGAACCATCCGCCGGTGGGCCGCACGGTCCATGTTGATGCTCTCGACGGCATAGCTTGTGTTCTTGTATCGGAGCTCGCTTACGACCCTGACCGTGATCCGCTTGAGATCGTCTCGGTGTCCAATCCATTGCCATGTGGGACGACTTGGGTTTCCAGGGACTCCGTGTGTTACGGAACCTTTGGGTGTGAAGGATGGCAGATCCCGCGAGGCACGGTAGCCAGTTTCACCGTGACCGTGGCTGATGGCTGTGGAGCTACTGCCACCGCTCGGGTCTACGTGCACATCCTCTGTACGGTGTGCCCCACGGCCCTTCCTCCTGGGGGTGAGCCATGAGGCTGATGACGCTAGTGTTGGTGTGGGCGGAGGTGGCTTTGGCCACTCCGGTCCTCCTTTGGGAGGGCACCCTCTCCTGGTCGCTTCCCACTTCGGAGACCTCCTTTTCCTCCGCTTTTGAGCTCTCCGTTGTCTCGGGACTCTGGGCCTGGAAAGCCAACCTCGCTTTTTCCGAGTCTCAATGGACGGCCATTTCCTTCTCCGGCGCAGGAAAGCTTGGGGAAGCCGAGGTATTTCCCAAAGCGGAGTTCGATCCAGACCTAATGAAGTTCCTGGCCAGCACCATATCCGTCAAGTTTCCCTTTCCCCCAGGGAGTGTGGTCTTTCTCGCCAGGCTGGAGGAAAAGGGCTTTGGCATGGGGCTGAGCTATAGCGGTGGGCCCAATGAGGTTTTGCGCAGCCTGCGCCTCAGGTTCAACCTCAAACGTTATTTGGACGAGGTGCTGTCACCCTCTTTTGCCCCGAGCTTCAGCTCCCTTGAGGCCTGGGCCAGGATCCCCTGGTGCTGCGGCATTAAAGACCTCTCGATACGGCTGAGCTTCACAAAGACCGGTTTTGAACAGTTAAGTCTTGGATTACGCCTCCCAGGAGAGTTCCTTTGCGGCTTGGGATTCTTTCTCCACAAGAGTTTTCGCCTTGAGGAGAAGGACGCGCGCATCTTTCCAACCCTCGTATACGTCCCTCCGAAAGGCTTGTTCGTCTTCTTCGGTGTGGATATGGAGGAGAATCGTTTCCAGGGGCTGAGGATCTACGCGTTCGGGATCAACGTGGAGGCCGGGAATGCTCGGGTGCGCACATTCACCTCCTTGGCCGAAGAGGAGCTGAACTTCTTGCCTGATCCTTATTGGGAAAAGGTGGAGCTTGAGGTGGAAATTCCAGGGTGTGTGAAGGAGGCCAACTTCAAAACGGTGTTGTACTTTGGCGATACCGGGGTTTTCGGCTTGGGCCGAACAGAGCTTTCCTTGTGCCTCCCCGTTCTCGAGGAATCCCAGGTTGAGCCGAGGATGGAGGTGGAAAGCACAGGCGCAAAGTTCTCACTTTCTTGGCACATGAAGTTTTAGAACCGCTCCCAGTGAACTTTGTCGGGGTTGTACTGGGTGCGCGGGGGAGGTGTCTCCGCCGGGATTCCTATAGGGACCACCGCGAAGATCCAATAATCCTCAGGGATGCCCAAAACCTTGCGCAACGCTTCCTGACGTTGCTCGTTCATCCCACACCAGGTCGCGCCCAATCCCAGATTCGCCGCGGCCAAAAGGAGGTTCTCTGCAGCCGCGGCCAGGTCCTGGAAAAAGTAGAAGTTTCCTGCGGGCTTGCCAAAAGGGATGATCACTGCCCCGGCGTCCACCCCAAACTTCGCATACGGATGGGCCGTACAAACCTCCCGAATCTTCTCGCGCTCGGTGATCACCAAGAATTCCCAGGGCTGGCGGTTCATGGCCGAGGGCGCGGCCATGGCGGCCTTGAGCAGGACCTCAATTTTCTCCTTGGGAACCGGCTCTCCCGTGAACTTCCGCACCGACCTCCGGCGAGTTATGAACTCCAAAACCTCCTTCTCCGTCATCCTTCACCTCCGATGAGGGAACCGATTTCTCCCCGAAGGGCGGCGAGCACGGCCCCTTCCCGGTCAGCCTGGAAGACCACGATGGGAAGGCCATGGTCCTTGGCGATGGCCACCGCCGCCTGGTCCAGGACCAGAAGGCCCCGCCGCAGATACTCCTCGTGGCTCAGGCGCGAAAGAAGCTTCACTTTCGGATTTTTCAGGGGGTCATCGTCGTAGATCCCCGGGACCTTGGAGGCCTTGAGGACGACCTGGGCCTCCACGGAGAGGGCGCGGATGACGGCGGCGGTGTCGGTGGTGACGTAGGGGTCGCCGGTTCCGGCGGCGAAGATCACTACCGAACCCGCTTCCAGCGCGTCCTTGGCCCGCCAGGGATCCACGGGCTCGGCCACGCCGGGAACGGGCAGGGCCGACATGAGGAGGGCCGGAACGCCCGCCCGAAGGAGGAATTCCCGCAGGACTACACCGTTGAGAATGGTTCCGAGCATCCCTACGGTGTGGCCGGCGGTCTGGGGAAGGAAGGGAAGGGCCGCGCCGCGGGCCACGTTCCCTCCGCCCATCACCACGGAGAGTTTTGCCCCCGCCTCTTGCGCTCGGGCAATCTCCCCCGCATAAAAAGAAAAAGCCCCTTTATCCAAGGGGCCTTCCTTTCCACCCAGGACCTCTCCCGAGATCTTCAGGAGGGCCCGCGTCCAGCGCAAACTCATTCCTCGCCCACCTGGAAACGCACGAACCTCCGAATCACCACGGGCTCACCGAGTTTGGCTGCCAGCTCTCCCACCACATCTTCCACCTTGAGGTTCGGGTCCCGCACATAGGGCTGCTTGAGGAGGCAATTTTCCTCAAAGAACTTCTGGAGGCGGCCCTCCACGATTTTCTCCACGATGTGAGCGGGTTTACCTTCCCGTTCCGCCTGTTTGCGGAGAATTTCCTTTTCCTGTTCGATGGCCTCCGGTGGCACATGGTCCGGGGAGATCCAGCGGGGCCGGGCCGCGGCGATCTGCATAGCCAGGTTCTTCACAAGCTCCCGAAAAGCCTCGGAGTTGGCAGCAAAATCCGTGGCTGTGTCCACCTCCACCAACACCCCGATCTTCCCGGAGTGGTGGATGTACGCCTCCACCCGGCCTTCCTTGGCCGTGCGGGTTTGGCCCGCGAGGAATTCTTTGCCCTCCTCGCGCAGGATCTTCTTGGCCTTTTCCACGTCGCCTTGGGCCTTGATCAAAGCCTGTTTGCAATCCATGATGCCCAGGCCCGTCTCCTCCCGCAGTTTCTTCACAAGCTCCACAGGGACGTCCATTGGTTCACTCCTTCTCCTCGAGCTTTTCCATCATCTCCATGAGCTGTTCCTCGTCCACGGCGATCATTTCTGGACGTGGCATCTCCCGCTCTTCCGCGGGGCCCGCTGGAACCTCAACTTGAAGGCCTTCCCGACCCTCGAGGACAGCATCTGCGATGCGGGAAGTGATGAGCCGGGTGGATTTGATGGCGTCGTCGTTCCCGGGGATGGGGTAATCCACCAGATCGGGATCGGCGTCAGTATCGCATACGGCCACAATCGGGATCTTCATGGCGTTGGCCTCGCGCACGGCGTGGATTTCCACGGTGGGGTCAATCAAGAACACCACACCGGGGAGACGATCCATCTCGCGCACCCCGTCAAAATTGCGCTTGAGTCGGAGGAGATCCTTTTCTAGCTTCAGCCGCTCTTTAATGGGGAGCCGGTCATACTTCCCCTCGGCGAAGTTTCGTTCCAGTTCGATCATGTGGAGAATGCGGCGCCGGAGAACCTCGAAGTTGGTGAGGAGCCCTCCGATCCACCGACGGTTCACGTAATGAGCCCCGCAGCGTTTGGCTTCCTCCTCTACGATGGCCTGGACTTGGCGCTTCGTCCCCACAAACAGGACGGTCTTCCCCTGGGAAGCCTGCTCGCGCACGAAAAGGTAAGCTCGCTCGAACAGCTCCAGGGTTTTCGTGAGATCAATGATGTGGATCCCCTTCCGTTCGGTATAGATGTACTCCCGCATCTTGGGGTTCCATTTGCGGGCGCGATGCCCGAAATGAACCCCGGCTTCCAGGAGTTCCTTCATCGTGAGCAACGACAAACCTCCTCCTTTCCCAATGGGAGCGGCCAAGTATATCCGGGACCCTTTTCTCCCACAACAATAGGGCCATCACGCGGCCAGAGGTTATGACTATAACCACGCTAACATGGTTTACGGCTCCTTTCTTTTGTCCCCTCTACGATCGCCCAGAGCTTGTATAAAGCGCCACCTTCCTCCAGCACGAGGACTGCACCCTAGGCCAATCCCGTCGAGGGTCCGTGACCGTACCCCCACCATGGACTACCATAGGTATCGCGGGGCGAACGTTGGCGAATCGAGGAAGATCACGGGGTGGAGAGGCGTGGGCTTACTTTTCCCTTAAAGAGAGTTTGTCCCCGTGGAGAACGCGAGCCCATCAATCCGCCCAGAACTGGGGGGCATAGGAACACCGCTCCCCAAAATAAGGAGGCATCCATGAGAGCCAACTGGAAATGTGCGGTAACAGGTTCCATGAATTGGAGTGCGGTCGCTATAGCTTGGTTGATCTTATCCTTAATAGTGCCCTTAGCGAGAGGAGGGGTGGAGATGCAACCTCAATTGGAAGTATCGCCCCAGCAGGTGCTCGTAGGGGATCCCGTAAGCATCAGGGCAAGCGGCCTGAACCCAGGCACCCTGGCGTCCATCAGGATCGCTGGCAAGGACCCTTTCGGGAATACATGGTCTTCAGAGGCGTGGTTTCGCGCGGATCAAAATGGCACCATCGATACCTGGCGCGACGCGCCGGTAAGCGGCTCTTACACGGGCGTTGATGGGGCCGGGCTGTTCTGGTCCATGGCCTGCGACTACGCTGCTGGCATGGCCTCCCCCTTCGCTCCCTTGCCTAGCCTGGTCATTACCCTGATCGTGGACGGGAAGGAGATGGCAAACCAGACCGTGCAGCGGGTGGCTGCACTGAACGTGCTGAAGGAGACGCTGTCCGGCCCAATCACCGGCGTATTTATCCGGCCGCAGGAGCTCACCCAGCCGACCCCCGCGCTCATCGTACTGGGGGGATCCGAGGGCGGATACAACGAGGGCTGGGCCACGGTAATGGCCTCCAAAACCCGTATGCCCACCCTTGCCCTGGCCTATTTCGGAGCCGAAGGCCTGCCCCCAACCCTGGAGCACATCCCCTTGGAAACGGTGGAACGGGCTATCGCCTGGTTGAACGAGCAAGATGTGGTACTAGAGGATCACATCGGCATTGTGGGCGCATCCCGGGGCGGCGAACTCGCGCTGCTCGCCGCTTCGCTCTTCCCCCAAATCAAGGCCGTGGTGGGTTATACGCCCAGCGGCATCCTCTGGGAGGGAATTGGCCCACAAGATGGTCCGGCCTGGACCTATCGGGGCAAGCCTTTCCCATACCTCAAAATGATGGAGAGCGAGGAGCAACAGCGGCGGTTCCAACAGGCCAAGGAGACGGGGATGCCATACTTTGACGCACCGTCCTTCGAGTACAGCTTGGAGATGCAACAGGCACACATCGAGGAGGCAACCGTTCCCGTCGAGCGCTCGCAGGCAGCATTTCTGCTCATCGGAAACCCGGACGACGGGGTCTGGCCATCCCACAAGTTGTCACAAGTTGTCATTGACCGCCTGGCGGCTCACGGCCACCGGCGGACCTATCAGCTTCTCTCCTACGAGCAGGGGGGCCACATGCTTGTTGTTTACCCGTACTACCCGACCACCATGCGCCAGTTCTATCTGCCCACCGTGGGGGTATGGGAGGCACTGGGTGGCACGGCTGCGGGAGCGGCCCGGGCGGCGGAGGACTCCTGGCCCCGGGTGCTCGAATTCCTGCAGCGCGAACTTTGGTAGGGGAGGTAAAAACCCTGCCCTCTTCAACGCTTGGATAGCTGACGGTAGTGCCTCGGGAGGTCTGTCCGCGGGCCGTATGGCAGTCTTCCTAGAGGAAAGGACTTTCGAAAGGGGGGAAGCTACCAAGCAGAAAGAAGCCTGCAATGAGATCCTAAAGCGTTTTGCGAAGGAATTCAAAGACCCGGTGGAGAACTCCGTGCGCCCTTATTGAAACTGCATCGAAACTGTTGCCCACGGGGTCATCGATTCCTCCTAAACTTGGTTACCCAAAGTACCGAAGAGGAACCGATGCTCCACCATGTATAGTAGAGCTTGCGTAAACTTGGCGGCCCAGATATTTGCAGGCAGCCGGGGGTAGAAAAACTGGTCCTAAAGGAGTTCGTGGCCCTAACCGGCTACCATTGGAAGTCGGCCGTTCGGCTTCTGCGGAAGGGAACGCGCGCCAAGAAAATGGATTGGCGAGGGAGCCCCTGTATGTCCACACTCGACGGTAAGCCCTCTCCTTCAGACGTGGGAGGCCCGTAACTTCTCTTGGGGCAACGGCGCAGACTTCGGTAACACCTACTTATGAGGCATTACGTGCTTCCGCTTGGTCTGCCCACGGAATGGGCTAAGATCGGGTTGTGCTTGAGGGCGAGGTCCGGCATATTCCCCGCAACGCCGAGGCGGAGCAGGTGGTCCTGGGTGCGGCCATGCTCGCGCCGGAAGAGGTGGTTCCCCGGCTCCTCACCCGCCTGCGTCCCGAACATTTCTATTTCAAAGCCCACCAGGACATTTACCGCACGATGATCGAGCTCTTCGAACATGGGCAGCTTCCCGACGCGGTGACCGTGGCTAATCGGCTAGAGGAGCGGGGAAAACTGGATGGGGTGGGCGGCCGCTCTTACCTTCAGGAGCTCCTCTTGAAAGTGCCGGCCACGGCGGCGGTGGAGCACTACGCGGACATTGTGGAGCAGAAAGCCCTCCGGCGCTGGCTCATCGAAGCCGCCACCCGTACCGCCGAGCTCGGTTACGATGAGGGGGTGGCGTTGGAAGAAGCCCTGGACCGGGCGGAGGAGGCTATTTTCGCCATCGCCGAGCGGCGCTCCATGCCCCGCTACTTCCTCTTGCGGGATTTCCTGCCCGCCCACCTGGAGGTTTTGGAGGAGCTCCATCGCGATCCGAGAAGGCGGCCGGTGACGGCCATCTCCACGGGTTTTCAGGAATTCGATGCCCTCACCGCCGGGCTCCATCCGGCGGACCTCATTGTGGTAGCTGGCCGGCCTGGCACGGGGAAAACGGCCATGGCCCTGAACATCGCCCGTGACGCCGCCCTCCGCCAAGGGAAGAAAGTAGGGATCTTCTCGCTGGAGATGTCAAAAGAGCAGGTCTTGGAACGACTTCTTTGTGGGGAGGCTCAAGTGGATTTTCACCGGCTGCGCTCGGGCTACCTCCCCCCGGCCAAATGGGGCCTCATTGCCTCGGCTGCTGGGCGTCTCAATGACGCGGTGATCCTCATCGACGACACCCCCAACGCCTCCATCCTTGCCATCAAGGCCAAGGCTCGACAGATGATGCGCGAACATGGCCTGGACTTGGTGATCGTGGACTACCTTCAATTGGTGGAGGCCGGGATCAAGACGGACGTGCGGGAGCAGCAGATCGCCTACGTTTCCCGGATGCTCAAGGGCATGGCGCGGGAGCTGGGGATTCCCGTGGTAGCTTGTTCCCAACTCAATCGGCAGGTGGAACGGCGGGGCGAGGACGCGCGCCCGAAACTCTCGGACCTGCGGGAATCCGGAGCCATCGAGCAAGACGCAGATCTTGTGGTGTTCATTCACCGACCGGAGGGGAAAAAGGCCGACGACGCCCCTGTAATCGAAACGGAGATCATCGTGGCCAAGCAACGCAATGGCCCCACCGGCAACTTTCGACTCCTTTTCCACCGCAGCTTCGTGAGCTTCTACTCGCCCACGAAAGAAACGGAGGAAGTCCCGTTTTAGAAAGGAGGCAGGTTGGTTCCCAAGGAACTGCGGTACACCAAGGATCACGAATGGGTGCGTCTGGAGAACGGCAAGGCTCGGGTAGGCATCACCGAGCACGCGCAAAAATCCCTGGGCGACATCGTGTACGTGGAGCTTCCGCCCGTGGGGAAAGAGGTGAAAAAGGGGGAGAGGGCGGCCACGGTGGAGTCGGTGAAGGCCGTGGGCGAGGTCTTCGCCCCCGTTTCGGGAAAGGTGGTGGAGGTGAACGAAACCGTCACCAAAAGCCCAGACCTCATCAACAAGGACCCCTACGGCCAGGGCTGGCTTTTTGTCCTGGCCATCGCCGACTCCAAGGAAGTGGAGACCCTTCTCACGCCCGAGGCTTATGAGGAGTTCGTGAAGGGAGGGGGATGAACCCGTACATACCGCACACGAAGCGCGATATTGAGGAGATGCTTTCCGCGGTGGGCCTCCCGGATGTGGAGGCCCTTTTTTCCGATATCCCCGAGGAGGTGCTGAGACGCTTTAAACCCTTGGGTCTTCCTCCCCGGGACGAGATCTGGGTCTACCGCCATATCACCGGGCTTTCCCAGCGTTCCACGGGAACGAAGCTCATCCCGTTTTTAGGGGCCGGGCTTTATGACCACTACGTCCCGCCCGTGGTGGGGCACGTCCTTTCCCGCGCGGAGTTCTACACGGCCTATACCCCGTACCAACCGGAGATTTCCCAAGGGACCCTGACCTGGATGTTCGAGTACCAGACGATGGTGTGCGAGCTCACGGGGATGGAGGTGGCCAATGCCTCCATGTACGACGGGGCCACGGCCCTTGCCGAGGCCGTGTACATGGCCCACCGCACCGTGGGTGGAAAGGTCGTCCTTGTCCCAAAATCCTTGAACCCAAATGTGCGGGAGGTTTTGGCCACCTACGCCTGGGCCGCTGGGCTCGAGCTTGTGGACGTCCCCTACGACGAAAACGGCCAGCTCCGGCTCGGGGAAACCCCCGAAGGCACCTCTGCCCTCGTCGTCCAGGAACCGAACTTTTTCGGGGTGGTGGAGGACCTTTCTGGGCTTAAAGAGCGGCTTGGGAAGGCCTTCCTCATCGTGTACGTGAACCCCATTGCGTTAGGGATTCTCGAGCCGCCGGGGAAGTTCGGGGCGGACGCGGTGGTGGGCGAGGGCCAGGTCCTGGGCCTTCCCCTCTCCTTCGGTGGGCCCCTTTTAGGGATTTTCGCCACAAAGATGGAGCACCTGCGGCGCATGCCGGGAAGGCTTTCGGGAAGGACGGTGGATACCGAAGGGAAGGAAGGCTATGTGATGGCCTTCCAAACAAGGGAGCAACACATCCGCCGGGAGGAGGCCACCTCCAACATCTGCACGAACTCCGCCCTCTGCGCCTTGGCCGCCACGGTGTATCTCGCGGCCCTCGGGCCGGAGGGCCTGAGAAAGATCGCTCTCCTTTCCCTGGAGCGGGCCCATTCCTTGGCGGAGCGGATCTTCTCCCTTCCTGGCTTTCGGCCCGCTTTCCCCGGGCCTTTCCTCTACGAGTTTTCCGTGCGTTGCCCCGATGCCCAGGCCGCGGTGAGGAGGCTGCGGGAAGAAAGAATTGCTGTGGCTGGGCCAGAGCTCCTTGAAAAGTGCGGGGTGGAAAATGCTCTTCTTGTGGCTGTCACGGAAAAACGCACGCCGGAGGAGTTGGACCTCTTTGTGCAAGCCCTTTCCTCTTTGGCCGCCGAGGTTCCTGCGGCCGGTTTTAAAAAGGGGTGAGAAATGCCCACCATTTACGCGCGCGGACAAAAAGGCCGAAAAGCCCTGGCTTTGCCGGAGCTCTCCCGGCCGGAGGAGGAGCTGCTCCGGAAAATCCCGGAGGGGATGCGAAGAAGAGAGCCGCCCCTTCTTCCCGAGGTCTCTCAGCCTGAGCTTGTCCGCCACTACACCCATCTTTCCCGCCTGAACTACGGGGTGGACACGGGCTTTTATCCCCTCGGAAGCTGCACGATGAAGTACAACCCGAAACTCCACGAGGATCTCTCCCGGCTCCCGGGGTTCACGGGCCTTCATCCCCTCCTTCCTGAGGAGGAGGTGCAGGGCGCGCTTGCGGTCCTTTGGGAGCTTTCCGAATATCTCAAGGGTATTGCCGGAATGCCGGGGCTCACCTTGCAACCCGCGGCCGGGGCCCATGGCGAACTCACCGGCATGTTCCTCATCAAGCGCTATTTCGAGGACCGGGGTGAACTTCCCCGCCGGGAGAAGATACTCCTTCCCGACTCCGCCCACGGCACGAACCCGGCCTCCGCGGCCATGGCCGGGTTCCGCGTCGTTTCCATCCCCTCAGACCGGCGGGGCATGGTGGATCTCGAGGCCCTGAAGAGAAACCTCGACGAGACCGTGGCCGGAATAATGCTCACCGTTCCCAACACCTTGGGGATCTTTGAGGAGGACATCCTCGAGATCACAAAGCTTGTGCACGAAGCCGGTGGGCTTTGCTATTTCGATGGGGCGAACCTCAACGCATTTTTAGGGCGGGCCCGGCCCGGCGACATGGGTGCGGACATCTTCCACTTCAACCTGCACAAGACCTTCTCCACCCCCCATGGCGGCGGCGGCCCCGGTGCTGGACCCTTGGCCGTCTCCGAGCCGCTCGTTCCCTATCTTCCCGTTCCGGAGATCGTGAAGGACGGAGAAAAATTCCGGCTGCACTACGATAAACCCAAGTCCATCGGCCGGGTTCACCCGTATTTTGGGAACTTCCTGGTCATGGTGAAGGCCCTGGCCTACATCCTCACCCTGGGCGACGAGGGGATGCGGGAGGTCTCCGCGGCCGCCGCCCTCGCCGCCAATTACCTCCGGGTGCGCCTGAAGGGCACCTACAAGCTTCCTTACGATCGCCTGTGCAAGCACGAATTTGTCCTCTCTGGCGAGGGTCTGGGAGAGGGGATCCGCACCCTCGATATCGCCAAACGCCTCATCGACTACGGGTTCCATCCGCCCACGATCTATTTCCCCTTGATCGTGCGGGAGGCCCTGATGATCGAGCCGACGGAGACCGAGCACAAGGAGGTTCTGGACGCGTTCTGCGAGGTCATGCCCAAGATCGCCGAGGAAGCCCGCACGAATCCCGCACTTTTGAAAGAGGCGCCCCACCATGCGCCGGTGCGGAGGCTCGACGAGGCTCGGGCCGTGCGCCAGCCCATCCTCCGCGAGCCCTTCCTGGGAAATTAGGCCAACCTTAAAAGGAACGGGCGCTTTCGCAGGATTTGCCTCACTTAGCGGCGGCGCAAAAGCGTGCGCAAAAGGACCAGAACCGGGATGATCTCCAGCCTCCCCGCCCACATGTGGAAAGAGAGGAGGAGTTTGGCCAGGGTGGGCATCTGGGGGTGGGTGATCCCCACGGAGAGGCCCACGTTGCTCTGGGCAGAGGCCACCTCGAACAGGAAGTCCGCCAAGCTGTGCTTTCCCGCGGGATAGAACTGGGCCAAGAAGAATGTACCCAGGAAAAGAAACGCAATCCATAGGAAGGACAAGGCCGCGGCCTGGCCCACGTGGCGATAGATCTCCTCGGCGGAGTAGCATTCCGTTCCCAGACGGCAGGTGACCACTGCATTGGGCGGGGCAAGGAGCTTCTTGATCTGCCAGGTCACGCCGCGCATCAGCACCACAAGCCGCATGACTTTGAGTCCACCCGCGGTAGAACCCGCTGCTCCCCCTACCACCATCCCCACGGTGAG
>JBBIVL010000001.1:0-6469 GCA_037439765.1 Candidatus Bipolaricaulota bacterium | reverse complement strand
CCATCTCCGTCCAGGAGGAGAGGTCCACGGTCTGAAAACCGGTGCAGGTCATGGCCGATACGAACTGGAAAGCCGAAACCCGGAAGGCCCGGGCGGGGGAGAACCCCCGGAGAAGAAGCAGCCCCACTATCCCTATCCCCCCTAGGAGACCTAGGAGGAACCAGCGGGTTTGCATGTCCCGCCACAGCACCTGGGGCCCCTCGCGAAGCATTTGGTAGTGCACGACAAAGCTCAGCGCACCCGCTACCATGGAAAAAATGGCCACAATTTCCACCGCGAGGGACCGATACCGGCCGAGGGATTCCGGCCAAAGGGCGAACCCGCCGGTGGCCACCCCCGTCATGGCGTGGTTCACGGCCTCCCAAGGGGGCACCCCCGCACTCAGGAAAGCCAGGGCACTGAGGACCGTGTACACCCCGAAGATCCACCACATGGTGCGCACGGTGGAACGCACGGAGGGGTGGATTTTTTCGGTGCGGGCCTCGGCGTAGTACAGGGTGGCTGCGGAGAGCCCCGGCCCCGTCAAAATGGAGACCATGAGCACGATCACACCCATCCCCCCGATCCACTCCGTGAACGAACGCCACCACTGCAAGGTTTTGGGAAGAAGATCAGGTCGGAGGGCCATGCTCAGCCCTGTACCGGTGAATCCCGAGACGCTCTCGAAAAGGGCGCTGGTGAAATCGGCGTAGGGGAAAAGCGAGCCGCCGCCAAGACGGTGCGAGATTAGGAATAGGGGAAGCGCCCCCAGTGCGGCCACCAAAAGCCAGCCAAAGCCGGCCACGAGAAGCCCATGCCAAAGCTGAGTCTCCCCGGCCCGGCGAAATGGCCAATAGAGGATAGCCCACAACGCCACGGCCACGAGCACCGTGAAGGCCAGAGGCAGAAACGCCAGGGTCTCCCCGAAAAAAGCGGCCACGGGCAACGACCCCGCGGCCATGAACGCCACCACGAGGGAGAGAAGCCCCAAATCCCGGAGGACAATGGCCAAATCCGCAAGACTCATAACTTCAGCCGGTGAGGATGGAGATCAGGCGTTCCGGCGTGTGTTCCTTGCTGAATACGGTGAGAATGTCCCCCGCGCGGATGACCGTGCTTCCCTTGGCAATCTCCAGTTCCCCGTCGTGCTCCACCGCTGCCACCAGCACGCCCTCAGGGATAATCCCCTCCTCCCCCGCCTCCCGCAGGGTCCTTCCCACAAGGGGCGAGTTCTCCGGCACCGTGACGCGGAAGAGCTGGGCTCCGCCGGGCAAGGTCACGAGGTCCCGCAACTTGGGGTGGAGGGCAGCGTGGTATAAGTACTCGGCCACGATCACGTCGGGGTTTTCCATCACATGAGCCCCTAGGCGCCGGAAAAGCTCCGTGTGGGCGCGGTTGTTCACCACGGAAAGAATGGTGGGAATTCCCAAATCCTGGGCGGCGGCAATGACCATGAGGTTGGTGGCATCGTCGGAGGTGGTGGTGATGAGGGCGTCGGCCCGTTCTGCTCCGGCCTCCCGTAAGGCGTCCACGGAGGCCGCGTCGGCCTGGATCACCAATACATCATATTTGCGGGCGATGGCGTTAGCCCGCTCGGGGTTGCGCTCGATCACCGCCACGTTGTGGCGGTCCCGCACCGCCAGTTCGATCAGGGCGCTACCGATCCCGCCCGCCCCCACCACAATGAGAAACATGCGGCGGCTATCCTACCCGGCTCCGCCCCGGGAGGCAAAACGCCGAAGACCAACGCGGTGGAATTCCTAGCCCAATCGACGCGAGAAAATAGAGTCGTGAGCTGGACGGTTAGGATATCATTGGCTGCCATGGAAAAATGGGTCAAGCTCACCACCGTTTGGGGCGAGCCTCACGCCCAAATCCTTAAAGGCTTTCTCGAGGGCGAGGGGATCCCGGTTCGCCTCCGCTACCATGTGCCGCCTGGGGTGTACCCCGTGACCGTGGATGGTCTCGCGGAGGTTCAGGTGTGGGTGCCCGAGGAAGACCTCCCGGCGGCCCAGCAAGCCCTGGCGGCGTTCCGCTTGCCCGAGGAGGACTGGGCGGAGGAGTGATGGGCCGTACGGAGGAGAAGTTGGCCCGGGCCCGCTGTGCGCTCCTCACCGAACTGCGCCACAAGGGCATACGGGATCCCCGGGTGCTCTCCGCCCTGGAGAAAGTGCCCCGCCACCTTTTTGTCCTTCCCGAAGACATCCCCTGGGCCTACGAGGACCGTCCCCTCTCCATCGGTTTCGGCCAGACCATTTCCCAGCCCTACATTGTGGCCCTCTCCACGGAGGCCCTGGAACTCTCCCCGGAGGACAGGGTTTTGGAAATCGGCACGGGTTCAGGGTACCAGACAGCGATCCTTGCGGAGCTAGCAAAAGAAGTGTTCACCGTGGAGCGGCTTCCTGAGCTCTCCTGGGAGGCGCGGGAGCGCCTGCGGCGGCTGGGCTATGGAAATGTGCATTTCCGGGTAGGCGACGGAACCAAGGGCTGGCCGGAGGAGGCACCCTTCTCCGCGATCCTCGTCACCGCCGCTGCGCCCCGCCTTCCCCAAAGCCTTTTTGCCCAACTGGCCGAGGGAGGAAGGCTCGTGATCCCCGTGGGCGGAAGACTTCATCAGGATCTTTGGTGCGTGCGAAAAGAGGGGGGAAAGCCGGTGTACGAGCACCTTTGCCCGGTGAGTTTTGTTCCCCTCGTCGGTGAGGAGGGATGGCGATGATCGACCTTCGTTCGGACACGGTGACCAAGCCCACTCCGGAGATGCGGCGGGTCATGGCCCAGGCGGAGGTGGGCGACGATGTCTATGGGGAGGACCCCACGGTGAACCGGCTCCAGGAGAAGGCCGCGGAGCTTTTGGGCCTGGAGGACGCCCTCTTTGTGCCTTCGGGGACGATGGGAAACCAAGTGGCCATTGCTGTGCACACCCGGCCCGGACAAGAAGTGATCGTGGAGGCCACATCCCACGTCTACAACGTGGAGATGGCCACCCTGGCCAGATTTTCCGGGGTCCAGCCCCGGGTAATCTTCGGGGAGCGCGGGATTTTCACGGCCGAACAAGTCCGAAACGCTATCCGGCCGAAACTTTATTACCTTGCCCACACCGGGCTTGTGTGCCTGGAGAACACGCATAATGCCGCGGGCGGCCGGATCTGGCCCCTCTCCGGCGCGCGGGAGATCCTGGAGGTGGCCCACGCTCACGGAATACCCGTGCACCTCGACGGTGCCCGCATCTTCAACGCCTCCGTGGCCCTCGGTCTTCCCGCAGCTGAACTTGTGCGGGGGTTCGACTCCGTGATGTTCTGTCTTTCCAAGGGCTTGGGCTGTCCGGTAGGCTCCCTTATTTGTGGTTCTCGGGAATTCATCGAGGAGGCGCGGCGGGTGCGGAAGGCCCTGGGCGGGGGAATGCGCCAGGCCGGGATCCTCGCCGCCGCCGGCCTCTACGCCCTCGAACACCATGTGGCGCGCCTCGCCGAGGATCACGAGAACGCGAGGATCCTTGCCGAGGGCCTTTCCCAAATCCCTTGTCTTTCGGTGTGGCCGCCGGAGACGAACATCGTGGTGGTGGAGATCCTGCGCGGCCCCACGGCCCAGGAGCTTGCCGAGCGCCTCAAACGAAAGGGGGTCCTGGTGGCCCCGGCCGGCGCGGGCACCGAGGCCCGAAAACTCCGGTTGGTGACGCACCTCGACGTCTCCCGACAGGACATCCTCCGGACAATCGACCTCTTTTGGGAGGAACTGCGGGGCGTGTAGTTCGGACGAAGTGGTCCTCCCCCCTGCCGCCCTGTCCCAGACCCTCAAGCGCCTTGGCTGTAGCCTTCGTTACGTTCAAGGGGGCAGGATGAAAAAAGTGTGCGCTTTTCATAACCTTCACCGGAATTTCTTTCCCATCATCGCCTTCTTCCTCCAGGGGAGAGAAGACCGCGGAGAAAAAAGGGAAAGGACCAAGGTGTGGGGCTTGTTCGCGCTCCTCCTGGCCTGCGGGCTTTCAGCTCAGGCCATCCCCCTTGGCTTAGAATCCGGCCCCCATTATTTCCGCACCTATCCGCCCGCCTTGAGCGCCTTCATCCAGCTCACCAACCAAGCCCTGCTCTACGGGAACCAGACGTTCTCCGGGGACATTCCCCTCCTCCCGCTTCTCTCCGGCGGGGTGGGCGTGCGGGCTGCGGAGACGTTGGGAGAGCCGTTTGCTGTGGGCCTGGGTTTCTCCCTTGTTCGGATGGGCACAGGAACCGAGGGAGCCTGGGGGGCGCAGGAGGTTTCCGTTAGTCTGGATCTGAGTTACGTCGACGTGCACGTTCTTTTCACGTTTGCCCTGCTCCCGGGAGTTTTGACGTGCGGGGTAGCCGGGGGCTTGGGCTGGACGAGCCTGGCCTACGCCGTGACCTTCCCCGCTCTTGACCTCTCGTTTGTTCCGGCTCCGGGAGAGGAAACTTATTCCAGTCGCACCTTTTCGGCCTTGTTTTTCCTGCGTGCTGCCTGGCCTCTTTTTTCCAGCCTCACCGTCGGCGTGGAAGCTGGGTTCCGCTGGGCTGTATTCCCCGCGTTGCTCTCCACCGCGGGAATCCCCTTGGATCTGGACCGCGACGGAAACCCTGATCCCCTGGATCTTTCCGGTGTGTGGCTGGGCCTCACGTTGCGGGTGGAATTCCCATTGTGAAGGAGGGGAGATGCGTCGGGTTATGCTGATTTTGGGGATGTTGGCAGTGGTGGCTGGCCTTTCCGGCTGTGTGGGAAAGTTCACAACGAAAGCTCCCGAAGCTCTTTTCGCCCTGCGGCCCACCAGCGGGGTCGCCCCCCTTACCGTGGTAGGCGATGGTTCCCTCTCCTTCTCCGAGGATTCCCGCATTGCCGAGTACATCTGGGATTTTGGTGACGGCACGAAAGCCTTCGGCCCCATCGTCTCCCACACCTACACCCGCGGGGGAACATTCCGGGTGACCCTGACCGTGTACGACGCCCGGGGCCTCAAGGGGACCCGTGAGGCCCAGGTGACGGTGGAATTCCCCAAACCCACGCCGGATTTCTCCTTTGCCCCACCACTTCCCGGCACCTACGAAACCATCCGGTTTGACGCCTCTGCCTCCCAGAGCCCCAACGGAAAAATCCTGCGGTACATGTGGGCCTTCGGGGACGGGACCTCCGCGGAAAGCGCCGATCCTGTGGTGGAAAAAAGCTACCAGTACGGGGGGACCTATCTCGTCACCCTCTCCGTGGAGGACGAGGTGGGCCAGGTAGCCAGTGTAAGCAAAACGATCGCGGTCCAAGGAGGGCCGAGCTGTGGGTATTAAACGGTTTTGGGGAATTTTGATGGCATTGGCGCTGGCCGCACTCCTCTTGGGAGGCTGCGGGCAACACGGGGTCTCCCCGTCCGCGGGTGTTACCGCGGCGCTTGTGGCCGAACCCAAGGAGGGGCAGGCCCCGCTCACTGTGCAGTTCGATGCCACCCGGTCCATGGATCCTGCCGGCCCCCTCACCGACCACCTCTGGGATTTTGGGGATGGCTCGCCGGTGGCCTCCGGGCCGGTGGTGAGCCACACGTACCGGCGGGCCGGCGAATATTTGGTCACGTTGGTGGTGGTGGGGCCCTCCGGCACGGGCCGGGCGACCACCCTCATTCGCGTCCTTAACAACCCCCCGTCGGCCTCGTTCTCCGTGTGGCCCACGGACCCCTGGACCGAGGAACCGGTGAGCTTCGATGCCTCTGCTTCCACGGACCCCGACGGCGATCCCCTCACTTACCTTTGGGACTTCGGTGATGGCGGAAGTGCCGAAGGGAAGGTTGTGCAGCACACCTATGCCAAGGCCGGCGAATACGTGGTGATCCTTACCGTGAGCGATCCCTCTGGCGAAGAGGCTCGGAGCACAAAACTCCTCAAGGTGGAGGAGTGCGGGACTGGTGGGTGCGGCCGCCGCCGCTAAAGGCGCGCAAGAGCCCGCTTCGGCCTCCTTCCCTCGGGAAGGGGGCCCGGCTTTTGCTTAACCCCTGAGGCGTGAATCCCTGCGCGAAAGAGCAGAAACAAACGAAACCCTCATCTAGGAGCAGATTCGCTGAGGAGAAACGCACAATTTCCGAAAAACCTTTTCCCACATGATTTCCCTGGAAAGTTCGTCTACTTCCATCCCCGTGGTACACTAAGGCCAAACTTCTGGCTATCGAGGTCCCAAGATTTCCCCCCGCCTCGCGACCGGATAAGTTAAGCGCGCACTGCGGTTGGGGCGGCCGCGCACAAAGGGGTTTCCCATGTTTGGACGGAAAGCTGCGTTTTCGGCGGTCTTGTTCCTCGCGAGTGGGGCGCTCGTGGGCTGTTGCCTTTTCAGCGGGAACCCCACGGTGACCATCTCTGGCCCCACCTCCGCCACGACGGGGAACCCGTGACCTTCACCGCCACGGCCACGGGCGGAAGCGCGCCCTACACCTGGAGCTTCGGCGCCACCGGCCCCACCGCCACCTACACCTTCAGCACCGCCGGCTCCCACACCATTGGCGTCACCG